>CAZYXG010000004.1:0-89853 GCA_964650885.1 uncultured Hyphomicrobiales bacterium
TGTAATGTGCTCCTAAGTTTCTGCGTTCTTTCGGATTCATTACACTTTGAAACATAGAGCCAAAAATTGCAGGTGATATTTTACTCCAGTCAATGTAACAGCAGTCGAGCAAGGCTTGTCGCATTTTGCTGTCAAAACTTGCAATAGGCAAGTTTTCTTCAAACAGTTTTCCGTTTACATAAGGAAAGTCTGCAAGTTGCTCGTCCAAATTTTTAAAACGGTTTTCTTTTGCAGTATTTAATACTTGAAAAAGTTCTTGCAATTTTGATGCAAGGTCGATTCCGTCTTCGGCTGTCCGCTGTTCTAAATATTCTTGAAATTGTTGCTTGTTGAAAATTGTTGTGTCTTCGGCAAACAATAAAAATAAAATACGAACCAAATAAACTTCTAATGGATGTCCAGTATATCCAATTTCTTCAAGTCTGTCGTGAAGTTTACCCATTAATTCTGCTGCTTTAATGTTTGCAGGGTCTTGTTCTTTGTAAACCTTTTTTTGATAACCTAAAATGTATCCGAAATGCTGAACATTATTTACAAGGTCGTTTAGTTTAAATTCTACGGTTTTATCTTCTTCTAGGTCGTAAAGTCTAAAGTTATCAAAGTCTGAAATAAGTATGTATTTGGGTAATTCGTGTTGTTTCAGTCCATAAGTGTAGTCTTTGGCTTGTTGATATGCTTTGTCGAGCTTTTTACCTCGACTTTTCATTTCAATTAAAATCGTTCCTTTCCAAAGCAAGTCAATATAACCGTCTTTGTCGTCCAGTTTTTTTACTCTGTGTTCAAAGGTCGAAACTCGTTTACTACTAATACCAAATATGTTAAAAAACTCAACTAAAAACGGCTTTGCGTCTGCTTCTTCGTTTGAAGTGCCAGCCCATTCTTTTGAGAAATTTAATGCTCTATCTTTTATTTCGTTCCAGCTTAATGCCATATACTTACTATATAATTAATCCAAGATTCAATTTAATAAAAAATCTTTGTCGCTAATCCACAAAAAAGGGACTGCGTTCCCGCAATCCCTCTATAAATTTTAAATCACAAAGTATTACAATTTAGCTTATTATTTAACCTTAAGATTTTATTGCCACCTATCAACCAACTTTAATCACCACATTTCCTATTTTCTGACCAGTTAGCACATAGCGGAAGGCTTCTGCCACTTGTTCCAATGGGTAGTATCTATCTATAAGAGGTTTGAAATAACCTTTGGCTACTAAATCTGCTAAGAAATCTACGTCTTTTTTATTGATTGATGGCAATGGGAACATTAGTTTTTTGCCGCCGAATAGTGGTGTTATTATTGCTAAAAAAAGATTCTGTCCTTTATATCCTAATTCTGTGGATATATAAATGCCTTGCTTTTTCATAATAGGGCGACACTTATTGAATGAGCTTTTGCCAACTGCATCGAACACAAATTCAAAACTATGGTTCATTTTAGTGAAATCTTGCTTGTTGTAATCTATCACTATATCTGCACCAAGTGCTTTCACTTTTTCTATATTGGCTGTGTCGGTAACGGCTGTAACATTTGCACCATAATATTTGCAGAGTTGAACGGCGGCCGAACCTATAGCACCTGTGCCACCATTTACTAAAACATTCTGTCCAGCAGAAACTTTGGCAGCCAATACATTGCATAAGGCATAATGACTGCCTTCGGCTATTGCAGCAGCTTCATAAATGTCTATATTTTCTGGTGTGATACTAATTGGGTCATTGTCGTTTTTAATTAAGTATTCTTCATGGCCACTAAATTTTGTGTCATCAAAGCCAAACACTTTATCGCCAACTTTATATGTTCTAACTTTACTTCCAATTGCTTCTATCACTCCAGAGAATTCGCAACCCAGCGAAATATACTTGGGAGCAGTTAGTCCACTAAAGAATCTAACGATAAAAGGAGTTGCACTAAGGAAACCGCAATCAGTCCTATTGACAGTGCTTGCATAAACTTTGATTAAAATTTCATTGTCGCTCGGAGTTGGTTTTGGCAAGTCAACCAATTCTAATACATCTGGCGATCCATATTTTGTTCTTACTATTGCTTTCATTTTGGCAATACGATTGGAATAGGGAAAAGTTATATTGAACACCTTTCGAGCCATTTGGAAATTATCGGTTTGAATTTGATTAAAAGTTAAACTAAAGAAAGTTATTTCGCCAAACTTTCTCCTTACTCTTTCGTAATCTAATTGCTTATTAGTAAGTTAATACCAATTGTTCGGGAAATATAATTCTCAAATGAACAACGCAAGTTTATAATTATTTGGTATTTAGAAAATTTATCATTAATTTACTTCGCAGCATAATCTAAAAAACTGAAAACTTTGTTTTCGAACCAAATACTCAAGAAAATTTGAAAATGAGATTAAAATTCTTTTTCAATGGTTTGTTTCTTTTTGCATTTTCCGCTTTGGCGAATGCTCAAATACTGCAACCTTTTGAAAGTACGCCATCTTTGAACTACACCCAGTCCAAATCTGTTTATGATTTGGGGCTAATTCGTTTTGCCGATTTCAAATTGGAAAGGCTTAAAAACCTTAGTGGCTATGCCGCAGAAGATAAAAAGCTAATCCTTGAAGCAGAAATTGAATTTGAAAACGGTTCGTGGGATATAGCAGAACAAAAGTTGGCTCACTTTATTGAAACTCGAGACAACTCTCCTTTGCAAGCGTTAGCTTCCTATCAGAGAGCTGTGATTAATTTCGTTGTGAAACGTTATGATAGAGCCGAGTTTTATTTCGACCAAGCGCGCAAACTAGCCGAAGAAAGCGCTGTACTTAGAAATGATCCAAGCTACGACCAATTAGTTTATTCCTCCTTTTATTGGCGTGGGGTTTCTTTCTATAATATTGGCAAATTGCAAGAAGCAAAACAAAGCTTCGAACTTTGCCAATTGAAATATCCAAAGAATCCAATGGCAGACGATGCATTGTTTGCTTTGGGCTTGATAGCAGAGCAAACTCAAAAGAATGATGATGCAGTTGCTTACTATAAGAAAGTACGCACGCTTTATCCAGAGCGAAATAATTATTTAATTTGTTTGGCTCGTGAGGCGAGTAACTATTTGGTGCTTCGCAATCCAAGCTCTGCTATGATACAGCTTGAAAGAGCCGAATCTGCTTGGGAGCAAATCCAACTACAAGAGAATCGCTCTAAGGATTCAACAATACTTTATCAATATGAAAAGCAATCTTATATAGAAGAAATCCCAAATCTACTTTTGTTTTTAAGAGCCGAATCATCGAACTTAGCTAATAACTTCGCTGCTTCTATTAGCTATTATAAAAACTTTATAGATAGATATCTTGAAAGTCCACTTTTGCTCAATGCTAAATTCGGTTTGGGTTTCGCCCAATTGAATAAAGGCGAACTAAAAGATGCTATTGTTAATTTCAACGAAGTTATCACAAAAGCTGGCGACAAAGATTGGAAAACAAAAGCTGCCGCCCAACTATATAGAGCAATTGCTCTGAAACGCAGTGGCGATACCGAACAAGCTAAAAAAGAATTCTCTGCCTTGGCTTCTATTAATGGATTTCCGTATTTAAGTTTAGCTTTAATTGAGCTTGGTCAAATTTACTATGAAGAAAGAGATTTCTTAAACTCTCAAAAAACTTTAGAAAAAGCAGACCGAGAAGCTCAAGATCCAGTAAGTACAGTCCGAGCTAAAATATTGCTTGGCGTTTCGCAAATGGAATTAACCAATTGGGACAAAGCAGTAACTGAATTCAGAGAAGCACGCACAATAGCTGAAAACACTAGCCAAATCGTGATGCCCGATCGCCAGCTCTATATATTTGAGACATTCCTTAAAGAAGGTATTGTTCAAGTGCAGAACCAAAAAAGCAATGAAGCAATTAATGTACTGAATAACTTTATTTCAAAAGCAGGCAAAGACCCACGCAAATCCGAAGGTATTTTCTGGCTTGCTGAAGCATACTACAGAAGCGATTTGCTTACAAATGCTATCGAAACTTATGAATCTCTTTATAACTCAAATTCAGTAAACGAAAGAAAAGAAGAAATTCTTTATGGCTTGGGTTGGTCTTATTTCAGAAAAAAACAATTCAGCAAATCGTCGCAATATTTCGATCAGTTATTGAAAGAATTTCCAAACTCAAAGTTTGGAGTGGAAGTGCTTACTCGCCAAGGCGATGGCTACTACTTAGAAAAGAATTACAGCAAAGCAGCTGAATCATATACCAGAGCAGCAAAGCTTCGCCCCGATACAGAAGAAGGTCAGTACTCGGCATATCAACTTTGCCATGCTCTTTATAGAGGCAATAAGTTAGATCAAGCAGTGAATTCATTGCTTGATTTTGTGAGAAAATATAGCAAATCGCAATTCGCACCAAATGCAATGTATCTGACTGGCTGGATTAAATTCCAACAAAAGAAATACAAAGAAGCAATTGAAAATTATAATTTCTTGATAGATGCCTATCCACAATCTGGATTAATAGCTCGCACCCACTATGCAATCGGCGATGCTTATTTCAACCAAGAAAACTATGAAAAAGCAACAATATCGTACAAAGTAGTGATAGATAATTATCCTTCTTCCGATATTGCACCCGAAGCTATGCGTGGGGTACAGCAATGCCTTGAGCTAACTGGCAGAGAAGAAGAAGCGGTGCAGATATTAAATAATTATACAGAAAAAAATGCTGATTCTCCATTTTATAGAGAGTTCAAAGAAAAAGCAGCTTCCATATTATTCGATAATAGAAAGTACAAAGATGCTATTAGCGAATATGAAAATATGATAAATAAAACTCCTGATAGCCCTAAGAATGTAGAATCAATCTATTGGATTGGGAAAAGTTATGTGGGAATGGCAAACTACGACGAAGCCGACAAAACATTTATTAAGTTAATTCAGAAATATCCAAAAAGCGAACAAGCCCCATTGGCACTTTTGGAGCGTGGACTTTTAAAGAAAAAACTGAATGATGCTAAAGCTGCCGATGAGATTCTGCTTGAATTATCGAATAAATATCCTGAGAATATCATAGCATCTCAAGCCATTTTCGAACGTGCAATTATGAAATATGCTATTGGCGACACAGCCGGCTCGATGTCCCTTTATAACGAATTGGCAGATAAATATGATCGCTCCGAATATGCGACAGAGTCAAGATATAGAGTGGCTAAATATTTAAAAAATACTGGCAAATTGGATTCCTCCAAAGCTCAATTCGAAAAACTTGCAAATGTAGTTAGCAATCAGGATTTGTCAGCAGAAGCTCGCTATAGAATTGGAGAAATAGAAGTGAGCCGAGGTAATTTAGATTCTGCATTGGCTAATTTCGATATAGTGAAAGAAAAATTCTCAGGAATTGAAGATTGGTTCTCACTTTCTATGCTTGCAATGGCGGAAATTTACGAGAAACAATCAAATACTGCGAAAGCAATTGAATGCTACAACATAATTCTATCGCTTCGCCCAGAGGACGACTTCGGTAAAACTGCAAAGCAAAGAATAAAAACTTTGAAAAAAGATTAATATGAAAATAAAAGTAATCATATATTTATTATTAGCGACTGTTGCTTTGGCTATTGCCCAAGAGCAGGAGAAAAAGCGTGCGTCCGAACCATTCGATTTGCCAAATGCTATAATTTATGGCGATGCAACACTTAATGTTTCAGGTGGAATCAAACAAACACCAAGCAGATTTTTGGCACTAAACAAACGTGAACTTGACTCAATTAATAGTCTAGAAAAACAACAGTCTATTCTTATTCCACAGCAACAAATAAATACTAATCTTTACCAGAGCAATCATCAAAGTGGTTTCTTAGATGCAAGTTTCGGCAGATTTTCTACTGCAAAGGCGACTGCTGGCTATGCTTTTAATATGAGTGATTATAAACTATTCGCCAAAGCCGATTTGGACTTATCGAGTGGCTTTATAACGAATACAGATTACTCAAAATTTGGAGCAAATGTATTTTCGGATTACATTACTCCAGAGAAATTTTGGCTATTTGGCGGAAGCAAAACAAGAACTAAACTCGATTTCAATATGAATAGTTATAAAAATTATTCTAACACAATTGCAAGTGATTTAAGTAGCAATAATATTGATTTCGCTATAGATGTAGATGGGCTTTATAATGGATTCAAATTTAAAACTGGAATTGACTTCAATAACTCAGGATTTACTGGATATTCAATTGATAATTCTGCAATGCGAATTGGTGGATTTGCAAGTCTGTTAAATCCGCTGACTGATTTCACAATTGGAGGTAATTTGCGTTTGGAAATGAATAGCTTCAATTCAAATTCTGCAAACGTTATGCTGCTGAACGCAACAATAGATTATGAAAAAAATGAAACTAAGCTTTACGGATTGCTTGGTGTGAAAATGATAGGCTCTACTTTGGATGAAACTAAAGTAGCCCCCGACGTAATGCTTGGATTAGATTATAAAGTAAATTATAAATACACATTGCGAGCAAAGTTGGAATCGGGTTTGCATCAAAATTATTTCCAGAATTTATTGGGTGCTAATCCCTATTTGAATAAATTGAACATAGTGCCTACTTATGATTTGGCTAAACTAAATATATCGGCTGTGTATCATTCGAGCAAAGATTTTTTCTTAATGGTGGGTGGCAGACTAAATTTAAGCAAAAACTTACCGATATATGTTTCAGATACTCTTAACTCATTCGGTATAAATTATTTAGATGGAATGAGCTTTGGTGTTTATACAGAAGCAATTTGGCAGATTGAACCGAGTAGTAATTTAATAATTGCAGCAGAGTTCAATAGTGGAAGTTTGGATAGCACCAGTAAGATGATGCCCTACTTAATTCCATTAAAAGCTGCTATAAATTATGAAAAAACATTTTTTGAGCAGTTAAAATTAAAACTTGGCTTGGAATATGTTGGTGAAAGAAATGCAGATTTGGCGGATATTAAAAAACTGCCTGCATTTATTAATCTAAATTTTGGTATAAGTTATTTAATTTCAAACAGATTGTCGGTAAATGCAAACTTTGAAAATATTCTAAATCAGGATATTTACATTTGGGATAATTTGAAAGAAAGAACATTATTTGCCAAACTTGGTGTTTTTTGGACTTTTTAATTAAAAAAGTTAGATACTAATTCTTAACTATGTCTATTTTCGAAAATACATTAAAACCAGAAGAAGAAATTGGCGGGTTTATACCTGGGCAAGATGGCGATGACATCTTCGCTTTGGAAAAACTTGACAGTTACGCTGGTGATTTACCTGATTTCGATTTCAAGGAAGCCGCAGTTTCTGATATAATTAAACCAAAAAAAGAAAATAAAGTTGAAAACGAAGTTGAAGAAGCAGAAGATGAAATAGAAGAAGGCGAAGATTTTCCTGGAGAAGACGATAGCTTTATGAATTCGCCTGAACCACCCGAAAAGAAACAAGAGCCAGCTGGTTGGGGACAAGATTACTATGAAGACGAAGATGAAGAAGATGCAATCGCAGACCCTGCTGCCAAAGCTGCTTCAACTGGACTTGTAATAGAAGACGATGAACTTAAAGCACTTTTATCGAGCGAGTTAGATAGAACTTCCGATCGCAGGAAAATGCGAGAATATACCAAGAATTTGGAAGAAGAGAAAGCTAGCAAACCTCCTAGCTCTGGTAATTACGACTCTCCTTTTGGCGATGTACCAGACTTTATTGAACATCCAGAAGTCTTAGATTTTGAAGAAATTAAAGCAGACAAACCATCGCAATATGGGTTGAAAGAAATTGATGGTCAAAGCCACCACAAAGCAGAAGCCAAGATAGATGAAGACAATCCATTAGCAGACAAAGAAGACAAGAAGAAAAAGAAACGTTTGCCGCTTTGGCAAATAATTACTTTTTCCGCTGTTGCTGCATTGCTATTGCTATCGGGTATTGGTTGGGGAGTTTATAAATTTATGAATTCCGAGCTTACTCCAGCCCAGAAAAAAGAAAAAGAATTAGCTGATAAAAAAGAAAAAGATAAAAAGAAAGATTCTAAAATAGCTGCTGTGAAACCTGCTGAACCAGTTCATGCCGAAAATACACAGGCCGATTCGGGACATACTGAGGGTGAAGCGACTACCGATGCGGAACATACTGCTGAAGATACTCACGGCACTACAAATACTGATGCCCATATTGCTACAGACAGCCACGATGCAACAACAAATCATGCTGCTACAATTGACAAACACAGTACTGCACCAAGTTCGGGTCATTCAGCTACGAAAGAATCCTCAAAAGTTAGCCACGATGTGGCTATGGGCAAATCAGCAAAGAATAATTCAAAACATGGAGAACCTGAGCATTTAACTCCGAAAAGTAGAAGAGAAAATTCTTCTCACAGCACAAGCAAGAAAAACAACAAATCTCTCAGAAGCAATAATGACCCAACAAAGTCTATAATTGCTAGAAAAATTGAAGTTGATGAAAAAGTGAAACCAATATACTCAGTTCAAATCTATGCATCACCTTCTAAAGACGATGCTGAAGACTGGATGATGAAACTTAAGCGGCTAAAAGTAGGTAGTATAAGAATGGATACTCAAAAAGTTCGAGGCGAACTTTGGCATAGAGTACGATTTGGTGAGTTTGAATCTAAAGAAGATGCACGCAATGCTGCTATAAAATTGGGTTTTGCACAATCTTGGATAGATAGAATTAAATAAAATTGTTTATTTTTGTAAACACTAAGTGCGTAAGTATTTAGTTAATAGCAAATAAGCTTTTCCTTTAATTGAAACATTGCGGGGGTAATTATGTTTCAATCTGATGATAATAAAGAACAAAAATTAGTGATACACATCCCAATTCCTTGGGATAAGTTCACTGCGAGGGGCTTTTTTGCCTCCTTAACTTTGTTGCTATTGCTATTTTTTATTACTCCATATTTTAAAATAGCACCACCTCCACCAATCAAAGAAATTCACACTATACCAATTGAGATACTAAATCTTGGCTCTGGCGATGGCACAGGCAAACGCTCTGGCAATTTGACTGCTGAAGGTGCTATGCAAAAAGGCGATGCCCCAGTAATCAATATACAAGATGCTCAAAGCTCTGCAAAAGATGCAAAAAAAGCTAACGTAACTAACGCAATGAATGACGACCCAGCGCACTATAGAGCTGTGGAACAATTGAAAGCCCAAAACACAAACCAAAATAGTAAATCTGGCGATGCCCAAAACACTGTGGGTAATTCTAAAGGTAATGCTGATGGAAATGGTTTGGGTATGCGAGGCACAGGCAAAGGAGCTGGAGACGGCTTTGGCGACATTAATTGGGGTGGTGGCGGAAATAGACTTGTGGTGCAAAAACAACTGCCTAAAGTGCCTGCTGGAGTTAATAACAATGCCCGAATAGTGCTTCAGTTCAAAGTTTTGCCCGATGGCTCTGTTAGCAATGTAATAGCTAAACAAAAAGCTGACCCAGCACTCGAACAAGCTGCTATTGCTGCTCTAAAAAAATGGCGATTCAATCGTTTGAATGATGATGCTGCAGTGATGGTTGGAACTATTCCTTTAACATTTATCTTCAAATAAAATGTCTATTGATTCAATAATACAATTCTATAACCATTTGCCCACGCCTGGAAAAATAGTGGTAACAATTGGAATTGTGTTTATTGCTTTTTCACTTTTCAAGAAATTAGCAAAGTTGGCTTTAACTATTATTTTTATTGTGGCGTTGATTCTGTGGCTTCTATAATTACTGCCCAATAACTAATAGTTCTTTGCCTGATATTAATTCTCCATCGGCAAGATTAGTAATTTCGTAGTAGAAAATATAAGCTCCGCTATCCAAATTATCACCTTTGTCATTTCTTCCGTCCCAAAGCAAATTAATTTCCTTGCCTACTGGCTCTGCCAAAGTTATTGTTCTTCTAATAGCAGCAGTCAAATCCAGTATTTGTGCCGTAATTTTTGCCTGCGTAAAGTTAGTATTCATAGTGATTCTACATATCCCATCTTTTGAATTGGATTTAATAAATGGGTTTGGCTCTATACTTATTGTGTTTGCTTTTGTTTCGCTCAGACTTGAATTTGCTTCGCCAGGTGTGTTACCTCGCAAGTTGCTACTTGTGGTCCAGTTAGACTTGAATTTGCTTTCCAAATTTGGATTAGTTTTCTCCAAACTTTTGTTTTTATTATTCTCACTAAATTTGGAATGCCAATCAATTGCATAAATAAGCGAATCCAAAGTTGTACCATTGGCATCTTTGAGCAGTATCATATCGCCATCGTTAGAGTTTAGCTCCAAATTTTTATTCACAATGATTACTTTGCTCAAGTCTGCCATTCTGCTAAATATAGTTGAATCGCTTGCTACTACGAAATAACTATTCGGAGCAATTGAATGGAGTGTATCTTTTATGTTAATTAAAGCAAGCCCAGATTTTGCACTTACATTTTCGTAATACTGCAAGCCATAAAGAAAAACAGAATCTCCAGTTGGATTCCAAAGTTCGATAAATTCACAAAAGCCAGTTTCTGGGTCGTACATAATTTCGTTAATTCTGATGTTGCTTTCAGGTGCAGAAATAAAATCTGCAAATAAACTTGTGTCATTCTGTCGATTTTGGTCGCTCTGCAAACTGCAAACATTTTTAATATTAACTGCTCCACTAAAAAGATTGCTAATCTGAATTTTTCCTATGTCAATGATAACACTATCGTCGCTTTGTATTTCTTGGATGCTTCGTGTTAGTTCGAAGTTTCTGTCTTTAGTAAATCTTTTTTCAAAAACAGTTGTGAGAATAAACGGATTAGTTTTATTTCTTCCAATATTTTTAATTGTTAACTGAACTGTGTCTTTATTTGATTTTATATTTTCAATCGTTACATCGAACTCTCTTCTTGAAGTGCTATTGAAAGCACAAGGGGTGGCAAAAGAATTCACAATGCACTTTTTCCAATTGCTTTTGCTTATTGCTGGCTTTGCATAATCGAATCTTTCGAGAGAAGAAGGAGCTGCTCCCCATTTGAAATCGTAATAAGTAGAATCAATTATTTGAGAATTTGAATCAAGCAAAAGTATTGCATCTGTTGTATTGTTCAAGCTAGGAATTGTTTTTTGCAATAGCTTTGCAGCCGAGTGTAATGTATAGAAAGTTTTTAAAGCTGCTGTATCGGAGCAGACAACAAGAAAATCATTTGCGTTAATAGTTATATCGCCAATTTCCTTAACCCCACTTAGGTCTTTTAGCTTTGCTTTTGTAATTGTAATTGCTGTTTGGCTTGGGTTATAAAGTTCTAACCACTCTGGTTCACCAGAGCGTGGAGCAATCATCAGCTCATTGACAACAATTTGGCTGTTCAGTTGCAAATTGAGTGTAAACAATATTATTATGCAAACTATAAGATTCATTGCTTTTGGTATATTTTTTCAATAATAGAAAAATCAGTAAGATTTATGAATATAGCTAATGCCTTAGTCAAATAATCAGCCGTTTCTTTGTCAAATCTTGACTTAATTGGGCTGTCCAAATCGAATACTCCGTAAAGCATACCATCTTTAATAAGCGGTAATACCATTTCCGATGCAGAAGCCGAATCGCAAGCTATATGTCCAGGGAAGGAGTGTACATCGTCAACAATTACTATGCTTTTTTCACTTGCTGCTTTGCCACAAACTCCTCTCGACAAATCAATTCGCACACAAGCAGTTCTGCCTATGAATGAAGAAAGGATTAATTCCGATCCAGAAAGCAAATAAAACCCCGCCCAGTTCAAATTGTTCAAGGAGTGGTAAATAAAAGCAGAAAAGTTAGCAGAATTAGCTAAGAAATTTTTTTCATCAGCAAATAAGCTTTCTATCATTTTTAGCTTTTCTTCATTGCTAAATTTTGTCAAATCTAACGAGTTGTCTATATCCATCTATTGTTATCCATTTATTTTTTTGTAAATTAAAAAAATTATTTCTAATAATAAATAAAATTGTCAAAATTTATTAAAACTCTAAAGTTCGATTCGGTAATATTTGACTGTATAATAGTGTTAGGTGGAGAGTTTTCAGAATTTGAGATATTCGACAAATTACCTACAGCCACTATAATTGCGGCCGATTCTGGTTTCCATAATATGATTGGAGCAAACACCAAACCCCACATACTAATTGGGGATTTGGATTCACATTCTGATGAAGAATTAGAACAAATGCCACTGGAAATTGAAATAGTGAAAATTGTGGAGCAAGAGACCAATGACTTTGAAAAAGCTGTGCAACATGCTATTAGACTTGAAAAAAAGAACTTGTTGGTAGTTGGTATGAATGGTGGTTATTTAGAGCATACTCTCAATAATTGGTCAGTTTTTGCGAAGCTTAGCAAATTAGTAAACTTAGTTTATTTTGAAAAAGACAGATATGCAATAAGCTTGGAAAAGGGTGTGCAATTGAAAACAACAAAAAATGAAATAATTTCAATTATTCCTCAACCCAACGCTATACTTTCCACTATTGGTTTGAAATGGGAACTTGATAACTACGCACTTTCTATTGGTGGAAAAGAAGGGGCAAGAAATGTAGCAATTGGAAATGAAATAACTATAGATGTTCATTTAGGAGAAATCTTGCTTTTTATAGATTCAAAACTTCCATATACGGCAAGCTATAATTAATCAGCTTGTAGTGCAATTTGTAGTAACTTCAAATAACTTGCTCTAGTAATTTCTACTGCACCAAGAAGTTTTGTGTGGTCATTTATAAATTGTGAGTCCAGCAAAATATATTTGTTAAATTTAAGCACTTCAATCAAATAATAGAAAGCAGATTTAGAAGCACCGCTCACATTGGTGAACATTGATTCTCCAAAGAATGCCTTTCCAATACTGACTCCATATAAACCACCTACAATTTCATTATCTTTCCAAGTTTCTATAGAGACACCAAAGCCCATATCGGATAACTCCTTATAAACTTGGATGATTTCTTCAGAAATCCAAGTACTTTCTCTAGCGGCACAGGTTCTAATCACAAATTCAAAATCTGCATTTAAAGTGTGGGTATAGCCAAATTTTTTAGCTTGTTGCCTCACTGAGCGTGGCGGATTAATGTCATAGATTGGAAAAACAGCTCTTGGCTCTGGAGAATACCAATATATTTTCCCATCGTCATCGTCTGCCATTGGAAAATATCCATTTGAATATGCCTCTAAAATCATATTCGGAGATATTATTTCAATATTTTGAGTGATTTTTTCATTCTTTTCGTTCATAAGATACTAAGTTACTAATTTTCTGATTATTGTGATTGTTATTAAAGATTAAAATCTTTAAATTGTATATATTCTTTATATAAATTCAAGCGATGTACAAAATGAAAATGAAAGAAATATTCGAATCTTGCAAAACAATTGCTGTAGTGGGAATGAGTAGAGATTTGAATAAAGCTGCCCACACAGTACCTGGCTATATGAAAAAAAAGGGCTATACTCTTTATCCCGTAAATCCTTTCACGGAAAGAATTATGGGATTAGATGTTTATAAAAATTTGATGGACATACCTCATCAAATTGATATGGTCAATGTATTCCGACCTGCACAAGACTGCTTAGATATTGTGGAAGAAGCTGTGAAACGCAGAAAGGAAAAGGGCGATATTAAGTTGATTTGGCTGCAATTAGGCATTATCAATAACGATGCTAAAATGCTTGCTGAGGAAAACGGAATTGAATTTATTCAAGATAAATGTATCTATGTGGAACACAAAAACATTAGCTGATGTTTTGCATTGCCATTAATTTTTCGGGGTAATCAGTTCCAACAGAGCTTACTCCGAGTTGCAATGCTTTATCCAAATCCTGTTGAGAATTCACTCCATAGCAAGCGAAAGGCATGCCTATTGATTTAGCATCATCTGCAATTTTAGGAGTGATTTCATTAATGTCATTTACGAATAAATCAAAATCTATATACTTGGCTACTTCCGAAGGCATAATATTTTTGTCAGGTTCAGCGATATATCCAACAAGTGCATTTGGAGTAGCTTTTTTAATTTCATTTAAAATTTGTGGATAGAAAGAAACAAAAATTGTGTTTTCAATCATATCTGCATTTATTATTTTTTTCAAAATTATACTTGTAAAAATAGAGCAACTTTCTTTTAACTCCAAAACCAAATATGATTTCTCTTTTACTAATTCAATAACTTTATCTAAAGTAAGTAGTCCAGATTTTAGTTTCGCAATTGCAGAGAAATTTTCATTTTCAAATTTAATCTGACGATTTGATTCAACTAAGAAATCATCGTGGTATGCAATTACTTCGTCTTTGCAGGCAACCAAATCAATTTCGATAGCTTTTATTCCCATTTGAATAGCTTTTTCAATCGACACAAGAGAATTCTCCAATTCGATTGAATCGCCAGCTCCAGCTCTATGAGCTACCATAAAGAACTTTGTGCTTCTAGCATATTCTTTTAATGTCATCATATTGCGACTACTTAATCTTCTCTTAATTTAACTTCTTCAAATGGAAAACCTAATTTCTTTTTGATGTTTTCAAGTATTTTAGTTTCTAAAAAGCCATTAGATTTCCAGAAATGCACTTCGCCTGTAACAAAGCTTTCCATTCCGCTAATTTCGCCTTTCACTTCAATATTCACAGATTGGTCTTCGTTTTCAGTGAGCAACACTTTATATTGCATTCTGCCATTTTCCCAAATACCACCACGAATAACTGGTACTTTTAAGCTATACTTCTTCAAATTTCCAAATGTTTCTTCTTTGCCTAACGAAAACACACAATAATCTGAAAATACTTTTCCCTTATTGAATCCTTTTTCGTCTTTAAGTACTTTATTGACAGATATTTGGCAGTTTGTTTCGGTGATTGCTTCGGCTGAAGCTTTCTGCACTAAATCGAAATAATCGAATTGACCTTTGGAATCGGCTAAGTATTCATATTTTTCTTTGAAAAATTTTAACGATTCATCAATTTTCTTCTCTGCTTCTTCAAATTGAGGTTTATCTTCTTCTTGGGCAAATAAATTAGAGCTTAGCGAAGAAATAGCCAATAAGAGTAAGAGTAATTTTTTCATTGAGTTATCCAATATTTTAGTTAATTATTCGCTGCATACGGCGAACTAAATTTAGAAAGAAATCACTATATTTTCTCTGATTGTCCTTCCCGTAAATGTCAAGGTAAAACAAATTTGTTTTTAATGCAAATGAAATTTCTTTATCTATAGGCAAAATGTTGGTTTCTAAGCCAACTACCTTAATCATTTCGCCTTCCATTTTTGAATGTGTTGACTCTAATTGTTTACTTCCTTCAATTTTATATTCAGCACCTCTATTCAAATTTGCAAGTATGTCAATCCCATATCTATTTGTAAAGTATTCAAAACCAATGGTTAGCACTATAATCTTTTTACCGTTAGAATTGGGCAAAAGTTTCAAAGATTGTTTGTACAGCAAATCAAGTTTCTTTGAAAAGTTTTCTGAATTAACTTTTATATCCTCTGCATAATCGGGGAAAACCTTTTGCAAACTATCGGAAAGTTTTGCTGCCACTAACTTTACAGAAAGTGGGTCTAACCAAAAATAAGGATTGCTCGATTTTGCTTGTGCAGAATCGTTTGCTCCGAGTGCCTCTTTTTCTAATAATTCTGATGCATTGATTTTCACCTTCAGTTTGATATTGCTTGACGCATCGCCTGCGTGTATATAGACACGGGCTGATTCGGATAGATTTTTTGCATTGCCAATTTGTTTTCCGTCTTTCATTAGTGAGTTAACTCTAATCCTTGTGCCTACAATTTCCTGCAAAATTAGTTCTAATGCTTTATTGGAAGTGCAAATTATGTTTGCTTGTGCAAGCGAAGCAAATGTGGAAAACAAAAAGCAAATTGATAAAAGTGAAACTTTCTTCATTTTTGGTATAATTTATGATAGAATTTTACTGTTTTGTATGTTTTGTTTATGCAAATTATTACAAAAAAATATATTAATCGCTATCAAAGGTGGGGAAATGAAATCCCATAGAAAATTAATTTTTTCAAATATGAGAAGTAAAAGCATCGAAATGCTAAAGATTATTGCATTAAGCATTGGTCTTTTTTCTACAATTGGCTTAAATGCACAGACTGTATTTCCTGCAAGTCCAGCAAATTGGCTATACCCAAATGGAAATATGCAAGCCACTCGATGGCTGCGATACCCATCGGTTGTGAGCCAAAGTTTAGATTCTTTCAATTTGAAATGGTCTTCTGGTGCAATTGCTGGCGATGTGCAGCCACTAATTGGAAACATTATCAATAATGGTAAAGTTTTCGACGATTTCCCCTTTGCTCCAAATGAGATTTCAGCTGTGATAGGTAATGATATTATTGTGATTGATGGCTCAGGCAAATCATTCATTAAAAAGAAACCAGACGACATTAAATTATTGAAAAATGTTTCAGTTCTTATAGACACTTTAAATACTGGCTTCGATGATTTACATGTGAATCCTGTAGTGATGGGTATTGAAACAATTGAAAGCAATTCAGAAGATTCTCTTGCTTTTGCTTATTTGGCTGGTTTTAACAACTCACTCAACAATACCGTTTACTTAAAACGTATGGCTATAGATATGAGAGCTTATGCTCCAAATATTTATGCAGGTGTGAAGCCAGTTTATGCAAGAAAAAATGGCGATTCACTTTATATTTACGCAACTATTAATTCATCGAATCCAATTGTAGCAAATGGAGTTTATGAGCCAAACCAAACACCTTTTATTCGTGGGCTTACTCAATTCAATGCTAGCACAAAATTACCAAACTATCCTTCTTATGATATTGCTGATATTGTAAGCAATAGATTGAATTTTGGACCTGAAATTAGTTTGCAGCAGCCATCTATTAGCCAGTTTGGCTCAAAAGGTGGAATTCTATTGCCTACTTACCCAACTACGAGTATGCAGGTTACTATTAAAAATGAAAACACATTCGAAACAAATAGCGAAGAAAGCTATTCACTTGGCTTCAATATTGGAGTGAACCCAGCAGACCAGTTGTATAATCCTTTTTCTATGACACAAATTGCTACTGGCACTCGTCCGCTCACTCGTTCATACTTTGTGAAATTGAGAAATGGTAACAATGCTGAAGATGATTTTGTTTTGGTTAGCGAGGAATATAAAGGAATTGATGGCTCGGTTGGACAATCGAAATTGCACTTATTCGCAAAAGATGGTTCGCCTATTACTTTGCCAAACGATATTGATTTCCCTCCTTTTAAAGGAAATAATAATCACCTATGGTCTGTAGCAGTTGGAAATGTGGACGGAAACGCTCCAAATAATTCCAATTTCTATCCTAACAATCAAGGCAACGAAATAATCGTAACTCAATCGACAAAAGATTTTGCTTTTCCAAAAAGCAAATTATTTGTGCTGAAATACAATACAAATAGACTTGACAAACCAACTCCGCCAAATACTATTCTATTCCCATTCGATACAATTTGCACTTCGCAAGTAAATGGCTGGGTGGCGGCTATAAACGATTTGGACAGGAGTGGCGACGGAAAAGACGAAATAGTGGTGGTTGATGGCTCTACGCTTCGTGTATTGCGAATGAGAAACTATTCAGATGATAGATTCACTTATGGTTATGTGTTCGATACAGTTTACACAAAAGAATTTAACAAAGAATCTATTTCTGCTGCAATGATAGCCGATATGGATGGTGATGGTAGAAACGACATTATCGTAACGACATACAAAGCTACTTATGTGATTGGAATTCCATTGCAAAACACATTGAAAGTGTTGAGTCCAAGAATAGCTCCTGCTAAAGTGGATTACTGCTTAGGCGACACAGTTGATCTTGTTTGGAAAAATGTACTTACTTCCACAAGCAAAGTAGATATTTATTTTGCAGAATATGTGCAAATCACAACTCCAGTTAATATGCTTGTGCCTTCTGGAACTGTTACTAAAATTAGAAGCGATTTAGATAATAATCTTGACACACTTATAAATAAGATTGTTGTGGATACAACATTGCTTGGTAAGTTTGGAAAATTCATAGTTGCCAGTCAAGATAACCCTACTCAAATGTTTGACACAACGGCAATGCTTAGTTTCCAAACATTACTGCCTCAGCTTGATTCTTTGCCTTTAGGTAAATTACAAGTGGGTAAATTATTGACTTTAAGTGGAACAACAGCTTGCATAGACTCTCTAAAGTTAGAATATAAATCAGATTCCGTATGGCTTGTTATTGCAGAATCTATTGTTAATTCAAGCGGACGCTTTATGCTTAGCGGCGATGTGCCTTGCTTGAATATATTTAACTGCGACACTATGGATGTGGATAGCACAATAACAACTAGGATAAAAGCATTCAAAAGTGGTTTTAGCCAAAATTCATCAACTTTCCGATTTGGTGTGATTCCAGCGGACTTCCCAATTAAAATAGATTCTGGATTGAGTGCATCGCCTGGGCGAGTGATTCGCTGGAATATTTCGGACATTAAATACTCTTGCGATACAGTAGGTTTCTATTTCTCGTTGGACGGCACTAATTATGGAAGAATTGAGCAAATAAGAGCCACAAAAGAATACTACGAATGGAATGTGCCTGAGAGTCTGCCTGATACTATTTTATTCAGAGTTTGCTGCGAAAATTCTTGTGTACGAACTGATACAATCCTTACAGGTACAAAAGCAAAGTATATCCAAATTGTGGCTCCAAATCCATTTTCGCCAGTCAATGAACAAGTAGAATTCATTTATACTGTGCCAGAGGATATTGCTGTTAGCATTAGAATAATTGACGAAAATAATCGAATAGTCGCAGAACCTATTTTGAACCAAATTAGAAGCAGAGGAATAGTCTATACAGATAGATGGGACGGCACTTTAAGCAATGGTTCGCTTGCTGCAAATGGACATTACTATTTGCGTTTAGAGCTTGCAAACGGAAAAATTGAAATATATTCTTTGTTTGTAAGAAAATAATTTTTCTTAATTTTGAAACTATGAAAATACTTGTAATTGAAGATGAAAAGAAAGTAGCCAAATTTATTAAAATTGGCTTAGAAGAAGAAAGATATTCTGTTGATAATGCTTATGATGGAAAAGAAGGGTTAGATATGGCTCTATCGAACCACTATGACGCTATTCTGCTGGATATAATGCTACCTGAAATGAGTGGTTATAAAGTTTTGGAAGAGCTTAGAGCTGCCCATAGGAACTTACCTGTTTTACTAATTACTGCACTAAATACCACACAAGACAAAGTAAATGGTCTTGATTTGGGTGCAGATGACTATATTTCCAAGCCATTCGTACTCGATGAGCTAACTGCTCGACTTAGAGCAATTTTAAGACGCACAACCGACACTCACTCTACTAAAATGCAATGTGGCGAATTGATTCTAGATTCGGTCTCACACATAGCTTATAGAAACGAAAGAGAAATTGAACTTACTACTAAAGAATATTCGCTGCTTGAATTTTTGATGAGAAACAAAAACAAAATCGTTAGCAGAAGCACTATCACTCAACATGTTTGGCGACAAGATTACGACCCAGAATCGAACATTATAGATGTTTATATCAAACGATTGAGAACTAAGATTGATGGAGAAAGTGAGAAAAAACCAATGATTCAATCTATTCGTGGCGTGGGTTATCGCTTGAAAGAACAAACTTTATAACCACTGTTCGCACCAAGCCATTATTATTTTGCCAACTTTGCGAGCTTCTGATTCATTTCGCATCATAAGGTGTCCAAAGTTGTTTAGTTGAATTAATGATTTCGGCTCTTGGGCATCTGCAAAAATTTTAAAAGCATTATCCATACTTACTGTTTTATCATCGGGCGAATGCAAAACTAATAATGGTTTTCCAAGCTCGGCGATATTATGTTCGCCAGAAGTTAGTTCTAAATCTGCAAAAAATTCTTTAGTTAAAGTAAATTCAGTATCGCCAATAATCACATTAGAAGAGCCAACCAAATCTGCTTCAGCTTTTGTTTTAGCAATTGTTTTTGCTAAATTATTTGGTTTGTAAGGTGCTGCAATAACAGCCACTGCTTTCACTTCGGCAAATTCTCTTGCAACTTTCAGCATAGCAGCTCCACCCATTGAGTGACCCACGCAAAAACTTGGAGCAGAATAATTTGCTTTCAAATATTGGTAAGCTAATCGTATATTAATCAAATTCGTTGTGAAGTTTGTATCTTCAAATTTGCCTTCCGATTCGCCCAAGCCTGGGAAATCGAAACGAAAAATCCCAACTCCATTATCAGTAAATTCCTTTGACATATTATTCAAATATCGAATATTACGGGGACAAGTGAAACAAGGTGCATATAAGATGATATATTTGGCTTCTCCACTATCGGGCAAATTCAATTCGGCAACTATATTGGAACCGCTATGGCTTAGGAAGTTAATTCTGATTTTCTGCATTTTCTGATTTTAACATTTACTTAACTTGCAGTAAAGACGAAACAGTTGCATTAGTGGTTTGAACGGAATACAATTTTCTCAACTCCAAACGTTTTACAACTAAAAGAAAATCATTTTTTTAAATAATTAATCTAAGGCAATTATTATGATTCGCAAAGCTTCCGCAAATTGGAAAGGCACTGGACTAGAAGGTACTGGCTCACTTACATCGCAAAGTGGCTTGCTAAACGCAACTCCATACTCTACTAAATTACGTTTTGAAAATGAAGACGGTCAAGCTGGTACAAACCCAGAAGAACTAATAGCTGCTGCCCACGCTGGCTGTTTCAATATGGCTTTGAGCTTCCAATTGACTGGGGCAGGTTTCCCTCCAGCTGATTTGCAAACTAACGCAACATTGACAATGAGCACAGATGGCACTAATTTTTCAATTACAAGCATTAATTTGGATTTAGTTGGCGATGTACCAAAAATAGACGAAGCGAAATTCTTGGAATTAGCAAACGTAGCAAAAGCAAACTGCCCAGTTTCAAAAGCATTAGCATCAATTGAAATCACTCTTAATGCAAAATTGAAATAAGATAAACTAAATAGCTAAAATCATAAGAGTGGATAGGCAACTACCCACTCTTTTTTTTTATGGGGTAGTTAACTTTCGAAATAAAAAATTCCACCAACGTCTAGCCATTTTATGAGATAGGGTGGAGAATAGTTATCAATATTGTGAGTGAGTTATTCGCTAAACTTTAGGCTCTTGATGGCAAAGGAATAGATTGCTATGGCGGTGCAGAATTAGTATAATTGAAATATGAACTAATTGATTGAATAAACGTGGGACATAATGTCTCACTTTTTTATTTTCACCCTTCTAAACTGATTGTCGTCAGCCAATAAAACATTTGCTTCTAAACTATGTCTATAACTTTCGATAAAGTTCAAAGTTTTGAGTGTGGCAATTGGAAACAATAATTAAAAGTCAAGTTTATGGAGTAACTGGTATGACTTGTGCCAGCTGTGCACTCAATGTAGAAAAGGCACTCAAAAGTCAAGCTGGAGTAGAGAATGCAGCAGTAAACGTTACCACAAATTCTGCACTTATTGAATTCAATCCCGAAATCACAACGCCCAAAGAACTTAAAAATGCAGTTATAGCAGTTGGCTATAATATGTTAATTGAAAATTCCGATGCCAACGATACTGAAAAAAATGACTCATTTAAAAAAGTAAAGCAAAATACAATTGGTGCAATTCTTTTGTCCATTCCATTATTTATAATTTCAATGTTCTTTATGGATATGCCTTGGGGCGATTGGATAATGCTTCTTTTAGCAACACCAATTGTTTTTTGGTATGGCCGAGGTTATTTTTCAACCGCGATTAAACTGGCTTTGATGCGTACTAGCAATATGGATACTTTGGTTGCTCTCAGCACTGGAATATCTTATATCTATAGTTTAGCGAATATGTTTTTCCCAAACTTTTGGCACTCTCGTGGTTTGCATCCACACGTTTATTTCGAATCAGCTGGCTTAGTAATAACATTTGTTTTAATAGGCAAATATATTGAAGAGAAAGCGAAAAGCTCTTCTTCTTCGGCAATTAGAAAATTAATAGGAATGCAGTCGCAATTTGTGAATTTAATAGTCAATGAATTTTCCGTACGCACACATATTTCTGCTATTAAATTAGGCGATTCAATACAAGTAAAACCTGGCGAGCGAATTCCAATTGATGGCAAAGTGAAATTTGGTCGCTCTTTTGTGGACGAAAGCTCTATCACAGGTGAGCCAATGGCAGTGGAAAGAAAATCGGGAGATTATGTATTTGCTGGCACTATCAATCAAAATGGAAGTTTGCGAGTGGTTGCCGATAAAATAGCCGAAGATACATTGCTCGGAAAAATTATAAAGTCGGTTGAATCGGCACTGATGAGTAAACCTAATATTCAAAAATTGGTTGATAAAATCGCAAGTGTGTTTGTGCCAATAGTTATTCTTCTCTCAGTTATCACATTCATAGCGTGGTGGATTTTCGGAGGCAGCAATGGTTTGCAAATGGGAATTATTTCAATGGCGACTGTGCTTGTGATTGCTTGTCCTTGTGCATTGGGTTTGGCTACTCCCACAGCATTGGTGGTTGGCTTGGGCAAAGCAGCCGATTTGGGAATATTGATTAAAGACGCTAATGTGCTGGAGCAGATTAATAAAATAGATACTATTATATTCGATAAAACTGGAACTCTAACTTACGGCAAACCAAAAATTACTGAATTTAATTGGCTCAGTGCGACTGAAACAGAATTAAATACACAAATACTATTTGCTATGGAACAAGAATCCGAACACCCAATTGCATTAGCCGTGATAGAGTATTTGCAAGAAAGTATTAGCGCTACAATAAAGTTAGATACATTCGAGAATATTTCGGGAAGCGGAATAATAGCAGCAGTAAATAATAATTTATATGCTGTTGGCACAAGGAAATTAATGCAAGAAAAGGGTATTATAATATCCGATTTGGATAGCTATATTTACTTTGCAAAGAACAACTTGCTTTTAGCGAAATTCAAAATAGAAGATGAAATAAAGCCAAGCACGAGAGAAGCAATTGCAAAAATTAAAGCTAAAGGAATAAATGTTGCATTGCTAACAGGTGATAGCGAAATAAATACAAAAACTATATCGGAGCAATCTGGAATTTCAGATTATAGAGCAAATCAATTGCCAAATGATAAGCTCGAATATATAAAAACTCTTCAAAAAGAAGGTAAAAAAGTAGCAATGGTGGGAGATGGAATTAATGATAGCCAAGCTTTAGCTCAAGCTGATGTTAGTATTGCAATGGGAAAGGGTTCGGATATTGCGATAGATGTTGCACAGCTAACAATAGTGTCTTCCGATTTACTTTTAATCACCACTTCGTTAGATTTGGCAAATATGACTTTAAGTAAAATCAAACAAAATCTGTTTTGGGCTTTTATTTATAATGTGGTGGCTATTCCAATAGCAATGGGAATATTCATTCCACATTTTGGATTGCAAATCAATCCAATGATGGCTGGAGCAGCTATGGCATTCAGTTCAATTTCAGTTGTATCGAATAGTTTATTGATGAAGTTTAGGAAAATTTAAATTTTTTATAAATTACTTATCCTGACCAAATTGCAGGATATAGCCACTGTTATCGAAAATAGAAAATTCCTTTACGTTTTTTTCGCTAGTTTCTAATTCGCTAGCCAAATCAACATTATCTTTAATGGTATCGTAAAATTCGTCCAAATTCTCAACTTTGAAATAAAGCGAACCAGTGAACATTTCAAATGGTGCTTCGGAATTGGGCAAAGCAAACATAATGTCCACATCTTCTTTGCTAATTGTAGCCCAACCGTTTTCAATGTTGCGCTCTTTGCATTGGAAACCGAGATGATTTGTATAGAATTCTATACTTTCCTCGATATCTCCCGTCCAGAGCATGGGAGTTACACTTTTAAATTTCATTGCACTGCACTTCCTTATTCTACTTTGTTAAAGTGAATTTTGTGATGTATTGTTTAGTTCCGTAATGCAAACTAACAAAGTAAATTCCATTTTGCAAATTAAAGTTGCTTGTGTTAAGCTCAAAAGAGTGATTTTCTTGTTAATGTAATCGCTTTTTGGTTTATTTTAAAGATTATTTGGACTTTTAACTCTTCTATTTCACTATCTGCAATGACCCGCTATATTTATCTGTGTTAGTCTTCACTTCCAATAAATATGTGCCAGCAGCAATATTTGTTATATCGAACACTAGCTGATAGCTGCCTTTGTTCAAATCTATCTTGTCTAATGGGAATACCGCACCCAATGTAGAAATTAAATTAACTTCCACTTGCCCTGTCGTAATCAATGTTATCTTCACATTCAGTTCGTTTTCGGCTGGTACTGGGTAATATTCAAATTGATTTTTCGGGAAGTCATAATTATAAGCAAGTATCAACCCGCAGCGATTACTTCCAGTCAATCGGGCATCTTCGGAAAGCCCTATAATTGGAATCACTGAAGTTCGACAAAGGAAATCATAAATTAATGAATCTGTGTAAGTATAA
This sequence comes from uncultured Hyphomicrobiales bacterium, assembly GCA_964650885.1. Taxonomy (GTDB): domain Bacteria; phylum Bacteroidota; class Ignavibacteria; order Kapaibacteriales; family UBA2268; genus JAPLFM01. The sequence continues at coordinate 24,497 of CAZYXG010000004.1, forward strand.
TTATTCTTGATTTTTGATTGCAATGGATTGAAACAAACCAAAAGCGAACGATTTGAATTTGCTGGTATAATAAATGGTAATTGTGAATTTGGCAAACTAAAGAAGAGTCCATTTTTTAATCGTAAATTTCCCAAATTAATTGCTGAGTTACCTTCGTTTATAATAGTAATACTATCGCAAACACTTCTGCCAGTCAATGTAGAATCAAAGTTAAATTTATCTTGATAGCCAGAGCCACTCGAAGAAACAGAGAATTTAATTACGCTGCTGAAAATAGTATCTTTCAGCTCAATTGAATTATTGACTAAATCATTTACTTTAATATGCACACTCGCATCTTTGTTTTTCACTCTTTGATAGTATTTAACCACCAAGCTATCTGGCAAAAAGTATGTAACTTCCACAACTGTATTGTTTGAATCAATTGTAATTAAATCTTTAATACCTGTATTTAATTTTCCAATATCGCGAACGGTGAAAAATTTTTCTAGCCCGCAAGTGTCTTTATTATTTGAAACCAAATCAGGGCTTTCTGTATCTTTGCCAACGTAATAATTTATTGCCACTACGCTTCTTTTGCCGCAATCAATATTGCCATTATTTTGGAAATTAACCAATATAGTGTCTGTTATTGTAGTATCGCCCAGCAATCCTGCATCGAAACAAACATCTACCGAGATTTTCTGTTTAGGTGCTAAAGTGATTGGACTGCTCAAGCCATTAATTGTAATAGTATGATTTTTGTTATTAGATTCCAAATTTATTGTTTGTGGGAAGAAACCATAGTTTTCTAACTCAAATTTCTTGCAAATTGTTTTAGTTTGTAAAATTGAATCATTAAAAAGTAATAACTTAGTTTCAAATTTTGAAAGACCAACCGTTAAGCCAGGCAAATCGAAATATTTCTTTCTTGAATAGCCAATGGTGTCAGTAGCGTTTAGCTCGAATGAACCATCTTGGTAAATGTCGGTAAGCTGTCCAGAGAAATTTATTATTTTATCGCCTATTCCACTGTAATCTGTTATCACTGTGCAATTAACTTGTTTAGTTTGTTCCACATCTAATTTATATATTCCACCGTCAAATTCTAAAGTATCTGCAATAACGCCATTAAGTTTGAAACACTCTTTTGTGGTGAAATATTTTGGTGGATTATGGTCAATATTTTTAGTGGACATACCGCCTATGTATCCATAGGAGTTTACATCGCCAAAACCGTAAACATAAATACCAATCTCTTCGCTTGCTAACACATCGTGCGTGCCATCGCTAACTCTAGCTATGTAATAAGAGTATCCACTTTGCTTCACTGGTTGGAAAAAAGAAGGTGATACAGCTACTCCATCTATAGAAACTGTGTTTAAAGCTGTATTTGGTGCTAAAATAGTCAAATATTGTTTTGTATATGCATTTTGCTCACCTCCAAAACTCTGGTCTTGTTGTGTTGCTTGTATATTCACACAGCGATAAATCCTACTGAATTGCTCTTTGGGTGGGATAATCAACATGAATGGATCGCCTTCAGTCAAAGTATTCTGACCACTATTTGGGTCTTGAGAAGATTGTTTATATAACGCAACCATCATTGGTGCAGTAGATTCTATATGAAATATCTCATTCAGTGGAGCCTCATAAAATTCACCTCTATTCAGAGTTACTTTTTGGACTCCATTCAGATCAATCACAGTGCTATCTTCAGAAACAATTACTCTAAAGACATCATAAGCTTTCCAGTTGTTTAAAAGAGTAGGAAAAGGAATAAGAAAAGCATTTCTTCCCCAAAGATTGGTTGGAATAAGCTGCTCAATTAATATATCTCTCGAAGGATTAGAGTTTGCTAATTCAAAAGGTATATTTGCTCTTTGTTGTCCTGTTATTACAGCAATATTCTTTGTAGATTTAATCTCGCTACCAGTCAAATCAGCCTTTGATCCATAATTACCTATTTCGGCTTGCATTAAATAACTATCACCTTGATTTAAAGTAATTGTTTTTGGAGCTGAGCCAAAGTTGTATGAGCTTACTTTTGGTGTGATTGTTACTTCGGTGTTATTTTCCACAGCAAGGATTGCAAATTGAGAAGGCGTGAATGATACACCCTGTGTTGAGAATGTATCGTTTGGATAGGACATTACCAAATATTCTTTCCCTAACCCTGATGTAGGGAATGAAAGAAAAGCATCGCAGGACAAAGATGCTTTTGAATAAGCATAAACAGATATGTCGGAAGTAGCAGTTACTTTGAAATATTGTGGTGCTATTTTTCCAGTTTGCGAAGTAAAGGGGTCATTGCTCGAACCACTATTCAAATAATTTTTAAAACCTCTCAACTCATAATTATGGTATTTAACACCAGTTTTATAGACTTGTTTTGGGTTTGTTATATTAATTGTTCTGCGAGTAATATTGCGATTGACATCTCTCATTTCTACTTCCACAGTAGTGGGAACTTCTGCAGAAAAAAATATAATTATCGAATCAAGATTTGTTTGATTTTGCCCAGTGTTATGAAAATTTGGCGGGAAAGTGAGCCAAAATTCTCTTCCTCTTGTGTCAATTGTTTGCCCAAAAATCTCTGAAGCGAATAATACTGATATTATCAGCAAAAATAAATTTATATTTCTAAGATATTTCATAGTTGTCTCACGAAATTAGTTGTAAATAACAACGTTTAATAATACAATTTAACTTTTTAGTTTAAATTGTAAGCAAAAAAAACACTATTCTAAAAAAATAAATGCGAAAACTTTTATATCAAGAACTTATTGAAGTTAGGAAAACAGAAGAAGAAGCAAAAATTCTTCCCAAGCATCCAATTTCTCTTATACTCCACAACATTAGAAGCAGCTATAATGTTGGCTCTATTTTCAGAACAGCAGACTCTGCAAATATTCAAGAAATTATTCTTTGCGGCTATACTCCCACTCCGCCAAGACCCGAAATAGACAAAACTGCTCTTGGTGCTACTTCCACTGTATCTTGGCAATATATCCAATCAACAGCCGATGCAATTGTTATGCAAAAAGCTAAGGGAGAAACAGTTTTTGCCTTGGAACTAACAACAAATAGTATTAACTACGATGAAATTCCAAAATCTGCTTTCCCAATTACAATTGTTTTGGGCAATGAAATTAGCGGTGTAGATGATGATTTGCTTGAATTGTGTGATTTTGCAATTGAAATTCCAATGTATGGAATCAAACATTCATTAAATGTGGCGGTTGCCACTGGAATTGCAATCTATGAAGCTACTCAAATCTACTTGTCTAAATAAAGAACGTTTTTCTAAATCTTGTTAATGTCTATAGCTATTAACACTTAAAAAAGAAAAACGTTACACCTTATCATGAAATTAGTTTAAATTAATTGATTGCTACAGTAATAGGCGTGGCATTCAAATGTGGGATTATATCACTGGTTTTAACTTTGATTATGAATCCACGCTTGCCACCATTGATATAAATGTATTCAATCATGGCAATTTCTGCTTCAAAGTATATATTCATTTGCTTCAATATCCCAAAAGGTGAAGTGCCACCAAATTCATAACCAGTAGATTTTTTAGCAATTTCAGCATCGCAAAGTGAGCAGCTTCTTGCCCCAATTTGTCTTGCAAATTCCTTTAGTGAAATTTCTTTATCCCCTGTCATTAGCACAATAGCAAGTTTGTCTTCATCGGTAGCCACTACTATTGTTTTCACCACGAGGTGTTCGTCCACATTTAGAATCTTGGCAGTTTGGGAAGTGCCGCCTTTTTCTTCGTAATCGTAAATGTATGGTTCAAACTCAATTTTCTTAGACTTAAGCTCTCTGATGGCTTGAGTCATTGGGAATGTTAATTTGCTCATTGTTGTTTTGGCTTGAAATTTACATTTGTATTTATTTTCAAATAATCTTTTGTACTAGAAAGCGATGTGCTAAATAGCTCAATTCCTAGAGGAATAAATTCTAATCTCGACTCACCAAATTGCTTTGCAGGCATTGGGAAATATATTTCCGATTGCGAAGCCATTGGCAATTCCAAGGGTTTAATAATCTCAGCCACATCGAGCGGAACCTCTTTATAAAAAGGAACGGACCACTCAAGTAATTTTATTGAGATTTTTGTTTTCAGCATTACATTCTTTTTTTCTGGCGCTAAGTAAACTTTTCCATTTACAGTTTTTGTTTCAAAGTTGAATTGGTCGTTTAAATAAATAATCACTTCAGGTTCGGCACTCACTGGCACAGCCAAGTATTTGCCACTGACTCTCACTTTGCCTTTACCTTCCAGTTCCAATAAACCAATTATTTTGTTATTGTCGTTGCTTTCCATTCGCACCTTCTTCAAATTCAAATCCATCATCCCATTGTCTATACTTACATAGTTCTTATAGCTAATGCCAAATGTAGATTTGCTTTCAGAATAAATCTCATTTGTTTGCAGAAAGTTCATTTTCACATCGTTTGTGCTGGAATTTGCAAACTTGTCCATCATGTTATTGATAACAGAAGTTTTAATCAAAACAGAAACATCTTCATTCTGTTTTTTGTTGCCAATTTTCAAAGCTAATTGTCTTTTAAGCTCCACATATTGAATAGTAAATTTATCAATGTTTTGTTTGGATTCTTCCACTTTTGGCAACTCTAATCCGCCGCAGCTTGCCAAAGTACTTAGCAGTGCTAAATAAAATAATTTTCTCATTATCTCACCTCCACTTTAGTTAAGTTCAAACCTACTTGCACAACATCTTCAAAAATTGAAATATCCGTTACATTTATTGTGTAATCAACTTTCTTTTCTAAGCTTTCTATATCCATATTGATTTTATCACGAACACTCATTTTGCTAGATTGCAAAATATATTCTTTCTTTATGTTCACTGGGAATTTGAAGGGAGGATAGCTTGTGCTCATACTCCCCAGATTTTTCTGCACCATTCTTTCTATCAAATCTTCAGTGGTAGAGAGCAATCCTCCAGCTTTTGCTATTGGTGTGATATTGAAAGGCTCTAACTGCAATAGCAGTTCTTCGTTTTTAAACTCAAAGCCAATTATACAATCCATTAGTAAATCTACATTTACGTTGTATTTCTCATTGTATGCCAATATAGAGAAAGTCATCAAAGCAGAGCCATAGTTGAGCTCTGTTTTCATATTCTTAATCACATAGCTTGTAACATTATCTATCCAGCCAGTGCTATTGATGTACTGTCTTCCAATTTTATCTAACATTGCCTTGTTCAAGCTGAGCTGAATTTCTGGCTTCACGGGGCTTGTGTTGTTTAGCTTTGTTTCCAATTCCTTCGCTTTTTGGTAACGTAATTCACTAATTTTGGCTTCTCTATATTTGGAAAATTCTTCTTGATTGAAGTCTGCTCCAGCCATTTGTCTGCCAATCACACATCCACTAAGCGATATTGCTATGCTAAAGCCACAAAGTGCTTTAATTATGTTCATTTTATTTAACTTTATTGAATTAAGTAACGATTTCATTGCTAAGTTTTCAAGTTTATAGATATTTTTGTAGTATTAACGAGTGTAATTTTCTAAAGTTTTAAATAATTCTCATTGTTACCAATTACAAAAATATCTACAAAAGTTTTATTATTGTGCTTACTTCTTGCATTTAGCAAGAATAATCTCCTTTCCAATAATTCTAACGACACAATTAAAATAACTGAAGAAGATGTATATCCCAATATTTCATTGGTGCTTAGCGGCGGTGGTGCTAGGGGATTGACACAAATTGGAGTGATTGAAGAAATGGAAAGCAATGGACTTTTCCCAAAATCAGTGATAGGCACAAGCATTGGTGCAATTATTGGAGGGATTTATTCCACTGGCTATAGCCCTAAGGAGCTTGACTCTATTGCCAATTTCACTAATTGGAATGAACTTTTCTCACTCACTAATGAGATGGATAGAAATGATTTATTCATAGATCAAAAGAAAATTAACGACAGAAGCATTTTCAATTTGCGGTTCAACGGATTGACCTTTGAAGTCCCTAAAGCAGTTAGTGGCGGTGGGAAGTTCAATGAATTTTTGCAAACACTTTTTTGGAATGCTCCCTATCAATGCAATAGCGATTTCAATAAACTAAAGTACCCATATAGAGCAATTGCTACAGACTTAGTTTCGGGGCAATCAATCAATTTGCAAAGAGGGGATTTAATCACTTCTATAAAAGCAAGTGCTACTGTGCCACTGCGGTATCTGCCAGTGCTAGTTGATACTATGGTGTTAGTTGATGGCGGTATTTTGTGCAACATCCCTATAGAACACGCAAAAGAATTCAAACCAGATATGATTATTGCTGTCAATTCCTCTTCGCCACTTTTTATAAAAGACGAATTGGAAACTCCTTGGAATATAGCGGACCAAACTATTTCTATTTTAATTAAAAAAATGGCAGCTAAAGATGCAGAGAAAGCTGATATTTTAATCACTCCTGAAATAGGAAATTGGAAAAATACTGATTACTCAAATCCAAGCTTGCTAATTGATAGAGGTAGGACTTCGTTTAATATCTATAAAAGCAACATACTTAATAAGTTCGATTCAATTTATAAATCAAATATACTTTCCAAATTAAAATTAAAATTTGGAGAAAGAAATTTGAATTTCATTATTAATAAGAAAAATTACTACTACCCAGCCGATATGCAGCAAATAGCCAATTTGATAGCAGAAGATGATTATTTCAAACGCTATGGCTTAGTACAATTTGTCTATAATCAAGGTAGTAACTGCTATAATTTCGATTACCCAAATAATTATATAAACGATATTAATATCAATTTTATAGAAACAAAGAATGACGACAAATCGTTTGAAATACTAAATCAAATAAGAAATACGGTAAACACCAAATATGACAATTATATTCTTACTAATAAAATTAAAAAAGAAATTATAGAAGCTATTCTGAAAATATGCAGAGCAAATTCATACTCGTTCGCAAGTGTTAGCAAATTCCAATTCTCTAGCGATGGAAGTATTGATATAGAAATTGACAAAGGTATTATTACCAAAATTAATGTATTGGGCAATAAACAAACAAAAGAATTTCTAATACTAAGAGAGCTTAGTTTTCAAGTAGGCGAGCCAGCAAATGCAATTAAATTAAACGAACTTTATGATAATTTAATTGCTACCGAATATTTCAATTATGTTTTTATTGATGTTAAAAAAGTTGATGATTCGGGCTTAGAGCTGAATGTGAATGTTGACGAAAAAGGCACTAATAATTTGCGAGTTAGTGCGAAGATAGATAACCAACGCTACACTCAAGGCAATGCAGAATTTGTGAGCAACAACTTTTTAGACAGAGGAGCTAGAACCACTCTGCGTATGGCTGGTGGGCAACGCAACTTTCTAACATCTCTAACTTTGGGCAACCCAAGAATACTTACTACTAATCTCGCTTTCGAATTCAATCTCTTTTATAAAAAAAGAGATATATTCCTATTTAATTTCAAAAATGGATTACCTTTCAATGAATTTGAAAGATTGAAAACTGGCGGCGAAACAGAAGAAAAAACTGGTGCTAACTTTAGCTTTGGTTCACAACTGAACAGACTTGGCAATGTCTCAATTGGTGTTCGCCACGAATTTCAAAGAATCTATAATAGTGATGCTAATATCATTCCAAAATTTATTAATTTCACTAATCTAAAATTAGGAACTGAAATTGATACAAAAGATAATAGCGATTTTGCTACAAAAGGAGTTATGTTTCAGCTTGCATTTCAATCTAGTTTAAATCCAAAATCGGAAGTAAGTTTTTCTAAATTCGATTTAAACTACGAAAACTATTTTTCAATTGGTTCACTCGTTATGAAGCCATCTCTTTTGCTTGGCTTTGCCGATAAAACATTGCCACGAAGTGAATTCTACACAATGGGTGGTATAAGAAATTTCTTTGGTATGAACGAAGACGAAGAGCGAGGCCGACAAATATTTGCTGGCTCACTTGAATTTAGATACAAAATGCCATTTAAAATAATATTTGATTCCTATCTTTCATTCCGCTACGATTTAGGCAAATCTTGGGTAGATCCCGAATCAATTAAGTTTGAAACATTAAAACACGGAATTGGAGCAATCCTTTCGCTCGATACACCATTAGGCCCAGCCAAATTTGCATTAGGAAAATCTTTCTATTTTATATCGGACCCAAATAGTGTGGTGCAAGGTCCTCTCTACGGCTATTTCTCGCTTGGAGTGGACTTCGGGTATTAATGTTTATTTAAGTTTTCAATTGCATCGTGGTGGATAGCATTCATATAAATTTCTGGAGCAACTATATTGCAGCTTTTGAAATGCAACTTCACTCCCGACTCAGCAAACATAGCTTTCGTGCGTTCGTGTTGATCCACCCATTTTCCATTTGTGTTAGCATCATAGAATTCCTGACCATTCTTATGAATAATCACTTCCGAAATACCAGTTTGGATAATCCCTCTAGCACAATCGGTGCAAGGGAGCCAAGGGACATAGATTTTGCACCCTTTCAAAATAGTGCCTCTGCGAGCAGCATTATAAATAGCGTTGCGTTCCGCATGTTCAAGCCAAAAGTATTTTTCGCCATTCTCTCTGGAAAGTCGAATTTCAGATTCATCAACTTCCACCCCTCGGGGCAGAGAATTATATCCAGTAGCTACAAGTACATTGTCGGCATCGGCAATTATAGAACCCATGTGAGTATGTGGATCTTTGCTTCGCATACCAACCAAATAGCACATAGTGATATAAAGCTGATCCCAATCGGGTCTTAACATTTGATTAGACATTCACAACCTTGCTAAAAACTAAAAAAGCAATTTAGCTAATTGGGAAATGAAATCAAAAATTAATTATGAGTTAAGAGTGATGATTTTATAATTCCTTTTGTTAAGGATTACAGACTTTTCTGGCAAGGCAAAAAAAATTATTAATGCACAGTTAATTGAAACAGATTGTTGAACTAAATCAAATTAGAATAAGTTTGCAAAGAATTCTCTTTTTTCATTAAGTTTGTATTGGTAATCACTACTAATTTAGAAAATGTCTATACGCCATTGGATTAATGCGACTCGTCCTAAAACTTTGCCTGCCAGTATTGTGCCGGTGGTTTTGGGTATAGCGGCTGCATATCACGATGGGGGACATGACTTTAGCAAAATCAATATCCTTACTGCTTTGCTTACTTTGCTTTGCGGTCTTGGAATCCAAATTCTCACAAACTTTGTAAATGAAATCTACGACTTCAAAAAAGGCGTGGATACTGATGAACGCAAAGGACCAGTCCGAGCTGTTGCCAAAGGCTTAATTTCTGTGCAGCAAATGACTAGAGCTTCTATTTTTGTTGCCGCAATCACATTTATAATGGGGATATATCTTGTAGCCACGAGCGGTTACTATATTCTAATTGTTGGTATTGTGTCGCTGTTTTTGGCTTATGGCTATACAGCAGGGCCAGCACCTCTTTCATATTTAGGTATTGGCGATTTATTTGTGTTGGTCTTTTTCGGTATTGTGGCAGTAAATGGCACATACTATATCCAGACTAATACTTTCTCCTATCAAGTGTTTTGGATGAGCTTGCCAATTGGCTTTTTTGCCACTAACATATTGGGTGTCAACAATATACGTGATGTGAGAACCGACAAAGTAGCTAAAAAAATTACTCTCCCTGTTAGAATTGGTGTTAAAAATGCAATCATACTTTATGTGCTGCTAACGGCTGCTGCATACTTTATGGGAATATTTATTGTGTTTTCAATGCGTGATTATGTATTCGCTTTACCACTTCTAACCATTCCCCTTGGCATCAAGTTATGCTACGATATTTTCAGAAAACGAGATGAAGAACTAAACTTAGTGCTGGCAGGAACTGCTAAGTTATCCTTATTCTATGGCATCCTGCTTTCACTGAGTTTAGTAATCAAAACCCAATTAAGGATTTAGCAAAATGACTAAAGCACAAGACTCGCAAAGAATGGGTCAATTCTTTGTGATAACATTAATCACATTAACCTCTGCTTTGGGTATTGCTTCAATACCACCTGCGTTTCCAACAATCGCACAGCACTTCAATTTACCAATTGAAAAAATTGGAATTTTAATGGGAGTTTTCACTCTCCCTGGCATAATCCTAACTCCAATATTTGGCTTTTTAGCTGATAAATATTCTCGAAAAGTAATTCTAATTCCATCGCTTTTAATTTTTGCAATAGCTGGTATTGCAGTTGCTTCAGCAACTACATTCCAAGAGCTAATTATATTCCGTTTGCTGCAAGGTATTGGAGTCTCTCCGCTCGGTGCATTGAATATCTCGCTAATTGGCGATGTGTTCGAGCCGAACGAACGAAGCAAATATACTGGTCTCAATGGAATGGTGCTATCTCTTGGTACTGCTTTTTTCCCATTGATTGGGGGCTATCTCTCGCTAATTAGCTGGAACACACCATTTTATTTGGCTGGCTTTGGATTTCTAGTTTTAGCATTGTATTATATCTATTTCCGCAATACTCCAGCCAATCCTACAAATATAAACTTAAAGCAAATAGGCGAAAGTTTTAAAGACAAAGTGTTTTCAAAAATAATAATTTTCAATATGCTTTCTTACTTTTTGCTAATTGGAGTTCTGTTTACATATATCCCTTTCTTATTGAAAAATAGTTTTGGTTTGCAATCAAACCAGATTGGAATTTACTTATTTGTGCTTTCAATTTCTGCTGCAATTAGTGCCAGCTTTCTTCATTTGCTCATTCGCAAAATAGGGGAAAGCGGCATTGTTAAATTGCAGTTTCTAATCTTTGCAATCACTCTTTTTGTTATTCCATTTTTGAATCAAACCCTTCTGTTTATTCCAGTTATTGCATTTGGTTTCGCCTTCGGGGTAAATTTGCCAAATATGCAATTTTGGGTGCTAAATATTACACCACAAGAAAAGCGTGCTTCAATAGTGGCTGTGCATAGGTCAATTTCCCAAATAGGTCAAACAATCGGCCCAATACTTATGGGATTGCTAATGAGCAAATTTCTTTTGAAAGATCAAATTAAAGTAGTCTTTCATACTGGTGCATTCATAGCTTTGGGAGCTTTTGCTTTATCGCTATTATTATTAAGAAAAGAAAAATTTTAACAACTAATAATTTTTTAAGGTTAAACTATGACGAACCAATTAAATAATTTGAAACTCTTTGTAATGTTGACTTTGCTGATGGCTACTCTTAGCTTGAGTGCGGGACATTATAAAGGGCGATTGCTGGAAACAACCACAAATGATGTGCAACCGAAAGTAACAGTAATGCTAAAAGAACTTAGTTTGAAAATGATTACCGACCAAAATGGCGAATTCGTTTTCCGCAGACTTGAAGCAGGCACTTACACTTTGCAATTCAAAGGGATAAGCATTGCTGAAAAAGAAGTGAAAATCAAAGTGGAAAATAATGATGATGTCGATAATGTACATGTCATACCAATTACTTTCAGAGATGTGAGAGCAAACGAAGTAGATGTTTATAGCTCGAATAGACGTTTGCAAAAAATTACTGAAGCTCCATCGGCTATTTCTGTGGTAAGTGGTAAAGCTTTGGAGCAAGCTACTTCACACGGGCAATTATCGAAAACTTTGGAGCATATACAAGGTATAGATGTAGTACAGTCGGGAATGAATGACTTTAATATAAACACTCGTGGTTTCAATAATTCAATCAATCGCCGTGTGTTAGTGCTTGTGGATGGTAGAGATCCATCTACACCATTGTTGAATTTAATGGAATGGAATTCACTCCAAACTAACTTAGCAGATATTAGCAAAATAGAAGTTGTTCGTGGACCTGGCTCTGCTCTTTATGGAATGAACGCATATAATGGTGTAATAAATATTACTACGAATGCACCGAAAGATGTTTTGGGAACAAGAGTTTCTGTAACTGGTGGCGATTATAATACTTTACGTGCTGACGCCAGACACGCTGGAAAAATTACTGATGATTTGCTTTTCAAAGTGAATGTGGGTGGCTCTTCGCAACGTCAATCTTGGATTGGCTCAAGAGATCTTTCTGGTGGTGGCTCACTTGAATATACAGGACTTTTGCAAGATGTGAAAGGCAACAGACCTGGAGTTGGAAATATTCAAAATATTGATTCAATGATAAACCAACATAAAACTGCACAAAGTATTTTTGGAACAGCTCGCTTAGATTATACGTTAAACGAGAACGCAACTATTTTGGCAGAGATTGGTTATTCAAGATATAAAAATGAATACTTTGTGAACCAAACTGGACGTATTTTAATTCCAGATGTAGAAAAGCCATTTGCAAGAGTTGCTTATAATTCCAAAAACTGGAACATTCAAGCCCACTGGAGTAAGCGTAACACGCCAATGCCACAAGTCGTTATGAATGCAGCGGCTACAAGTGGCGAGAAATCGGATATTGCTACAGTAGATGCACAATGGAATGAATCGTATTTGCAAGACCAATTGAAAGTTGTGGCAGGAGTTAGCCATGAATACCAACATATTATAACAGCTGCAGCTGGTTCATCTCCACTTTTGAACCCAGATAATTTACATAATAATTTCACTGGTGTTTATGGACAGTTTGAATATAGTATTCTGAAAAATTTGCAATTAGTGGGAGCTACTCGATTCGATAGATCTACCTTGTTTGCAAATCAGTTTTCACCAAAAGCTGCGTTAGTTTGGGCACCTATTGATGACCAAACTTTCCGATTCACTGTGAACCGTTCATTTTTGCGACCAAGCTATTCTGATTATCAACGACGCTCTCCCGCAGGGCCGCCAGCGAATTATTCGGCAATAGACAATGCTATCGCTCAGCTATATGGAATAGATACTCTTGGCTTGCGTAGTTTGAGCCAATGGAATTTAGGAAATAAAAATATTGGAGTGGAAAGTTCAGTTAGCTATGAAATTGGATATAAGGGTGTGATAACAGATGAATTTTACATAACAGCAGACGTATATTATAATCGTCGTTCAAACTTTATTTCCAATCCATTGGGTGGATTAGTACCTCAACTTTATACTCCAGTTAGATATAAAAATGCAGATGGAACCGAAAATGTAGAAGCCAATAAAGCATTGCAAGATTCTTTAACTAAAGTAGTAACTAACCCTCTTTTAAATCCTTACGACAGACTTTCAATTGATCCAGTAACTGGCAAAGCTTCTTTAATAGTAGCCCCAAAAAATATTGGTATGGTGGACGAGTACGGAGTTGAAATTGGAGTGAATTACTACTTGAATAGCAACTTATTTTTTACTGCTAATTACACTCATTTGGGATTTGAGGTTACAGAAAATACAGTAGCAACAAATAAAATATTGCCTAACTCAAGCCCGAATAAAGTGAACTTTGGAATAGAATACGATGAGAAAAAAGGTTCATTACCATTCAATGTGAATTTGAATGTACGTGGAGTGCAGGGCTTCAAATGGATAGCAGGTTTCTTTGAAGGAAACGTTCCAGAATATTGGGTAGTGAATTTATCTGCTGGCGTTAGTTTAACAAAAGAAATGAAACTTGGAGTGAATGTATTCAACTTATTAGATAGAAGACATTACCAAATATTTGGTGGTACATATTTGCAGCGTGTGGCTACAGCGAGCTTAGCTTACACATTCTAAAAAGAGTTGCTTTTTGCCCTATGAAAGTACGAAGAAATTCAAAAAAAGAGCCGATGATATTAAATGTTCATCGGCTCTTTTTGATTATATCTATCTCACTTTCGTATTTGAGAGCTCCGTGGTCTCCTAAGTTGGATTCCTTGTCTTTCTTCACTTACAAGTGGATTTCAAATTTAAAAAAAAGTATGAAATAAATCTAACTAAACCCAAAACATTGTTTTGAAATAAACAAAAAAAACCCAAAAACAAATTGCTTTTGGGCTTTAATATTCTAATCTGTGGTCGAAGAGGGATTTGAACCCCCGACACAAGGATTTTCAGTCCTTTGCTCTACCAACTGAGCTATTCGACCAGCTCTTTCAAAAAAGAATACAAAAATATGACTTTTCCACAAACTATGCAAGTACTTTTTGAATTTAGTCTAAATTATTTTGAATTTCGGTTTTCAATTGTTCTATCAATAATGACTGTTCTAGTTTGTTCAATTCCCTTGGCAGACTTATAGGTTTTGAGATTATAACATCTATTGTTCCTGCATTGAATTTGAATTTGCCAACTGGAAGAATTTCATTAGTATTTCTAAGTGTAACGGGTAGCAAGTCTTTGCCAGCTTTAAAAGCTACAACGAATGCTCCTCTTTTGAATTCACCCAAAACTCCATCTATGCTTCGAGTTCCCTCTGGAAAAATGATGATTGTTGCTCCATTGTTTAGCTCTGCAACCGCTAAGTTAATTGATTCCATACTTTTTCTTGGGTCAGTTCTTTCAACCCCGATGAAAGGTGATATTTTCAAGCATTGCCCAAATATTGGAATTTTTTCAAGCTCTTTTTTGTAGATAATTCGCACGTCTTTTTTGAAAATAGAAAGCAAAATTGGAATGTCCACCAAAGAACTATGGTTAGATATAATCACAATGTTCTTTTCTAATGGAATATTTTCAGCACCAGTTATGTTTACTTTCACTCCAGCCACTAAAAGTAGCATTTTGCTCCATGAATAAGCAAAGATGCTGAATACTCTTTTACCCATAAAAATCATTGCCAATGTAACTGAAAAGCTATAAAGGAATGTGGTAAAGAGCATTAACGCCACTTTTATAAAAAACATCTGATATCTATGTGATTTTTAGCAAAAACAAATCTAACAAATTACTTCCATAAGTTCAATAATTTAACGATAAATTTGATTTGGATTGGCAATAAATTTAGCCTAAAACCGTTGTAATTGCTTGTAATTAAGCAAACTAATTACGAAGAATATTTTCAAAACTTACATATAAGTCTTTGGAATATATAAAAATATCCCTTTGAATTCTGAAAATTTTTAGTTAAATTTGTAAAATGTGCATATTTAAAAACCAAACTAAACTCAAAACATAATATGGCTAAAGCATTAAACGTTCTTTTTCTATCTAGCGAAGTATATCCATTTTCAAAAGAATCAGCTTTAGGCGATGTTTCTTTTTCTTTGCCTTTGGCATTGAGAGAGCTTGGCAATGATATTAGAGTAATGGTTCCAAAATATGGCAACATTTCTGAAAGAAAAAATAAAATTCACGAAATCAACCGTCTTCGCAATGTCCCAATTCAAGTGGGCGATGTGGAAGAACTTGCAACTATAAAATCTTCTGCTTTTAATAACCCTAGAAGTAAAGTACAAGCATACATCACAACGAATCACACTTATTTCGATTCTCGAAAAGGCATCTATCACGATCCTGAAACTTGGGAATTTTATAAAGATAACGCTCAAAGATTTATTTTCTTCTGCAAAAGCGTGGTAGAAACTTGCAATTTGCTTGGCTGGTATCCCGATATTCTTCATTGCAACGACTGGCAAACTGCATTAGTGCCTTTGTTTGCGCGTGTGATGTATCCTAAGCAATTCAAAAAAACTAAAATTGTTATGACTGTCCATAATTTTGAGAGACAAGGTATATTCCCTCTTTCTTTGCTGAAGCAAATTGGTTTGGATGATGAAGTTGCTTTGGCAGCATTAACTCACAAAAAACAAACTAATTTCTTGAAAGCTGGCTTAGTCTATGCCGATTATATAACTACTGTGAGTGAAACATACGCAAAAGACATTATCAAAGATAAAACTACTTTGAATGGCTTGGAAACAATCATTAAAGAAAAAGGCGATAACTTTAAAGGAATCTTAAATAAAGTAGATCCATTTGTTTGGAATGCTGAAAAAGATAACCAAATTAAAGCTAAATACGAAGGCGATTACTACGAATATAAATACCACAATAAAGTAGCTCTAATCAATAAGTTTGGTTTGGAATACGAACCATCTACTCCGTTAATAGCAATGGTAAGCTCGTTAAAAGCTGGAAAAGGTATCAATTTATTGATAGAAAAAGCTGACGAAATTTTCCAAGAAGATTTGCAATTTGTCCTTTTGGGGCAAGGCGAAAATGAAATTAAAGAGCAATTAACTAAAATCTCTGAGAAATACCCAACTAAATTCAAATGTATTTTCGATTTCAACGATGATTTAGCACATTTGACTGAAGCAGGTAGCGATATATATTTGGTTATACCAGAATATGAGCCAGCTGCTTTAAACTTTATGTATGCTATGACTTATGGCTCTGTGCCATTGGTTTTTCCTAGCGGTGGACTAACGGAAGTTGTGGAAGAATTCAATACCGAATCGGAAGAAGGGAATTGCATCATAATGAAAGAACACACGGGTGGTGCTTTTATGGAAGCTTTAAGACAAGCGTCTAATTTATACAAAAACAGAGATAAATGGGAAGTGCTTGCTAGAAATGGAATGACTGGCGAATACAAATGGGGTGCTTCAGCAGTGGCATACTTCGATATTTATAAAAAAATTACACGTGAAGTGTAACTTTTCGCAATTGTAAACGATTTAAACATTTCAGGGGCAGCTCTGAAATGTTTTTTTTTGAATAATTAACTATGACTATAAAAAATTATATTTTCATTTTCATTGCCTTCATTGGCGTATTGTTCCTTGGTGCTTGCAACGATTTGCCAACCAACATTGGCTATCCGCTTGATACATTATACTTGGAAGCAATTAGTTCTTCGACTTTACCTTTAGTTTCTTCGACTAAAACATACTATAACAGACTTGATGGCAATTGGCCAAATCCAATTATGTTGGTAGGGAAAGCAAAAGATGTGGAATCATATTCATTTCTAAGATTTGGAACAACAAAAATAGATACTTTCCAATATGTTCAAGAAAGTGAAATAATATCTTCCAAACTTAGACTTTACCCTAACAGATATTCATTTGGCGATTCACTTACTACTGGTGCTGCCGATTTTGGACTGTATGAAACTATTAAAGCTATGGGCGATAGCACTACTTTCGATACTATAATTGCTAAAGGTGGAATCTCTGCTTACTTTAACCCAACAGAACTTGGTAGTTTCACAGGCAAAATAGATTTAAAAGATACTATTCCGCCAATAATTATTGAGCTAAACAGCCAAAAGATAATTAAAAAGTGGCTGGATATGGCAAAGGATGTTACTTCGGCTGAAGCACTATATAAAAATGGAATTACTCTTGCTCCAAGAAGCAATAGCAAAGTTATCAATAGATTTGCTTCTAATTTCGATTCCAGCCGTTTTGAAGTTGTTTTCAATAATTCAAAAAAAGGCAGAATAGATACTATCCATATTTCATTGCAAACAGTATCGAATTATTCTAATACGACAATTGATTTGAACGACAGTTCTATGTATTTGCAGTATGGCGTTTCGCTTAGGGGATTGCTTTCCTTTGATTTGAGTATGATTCCAAAATATGCTTCAGTAATTAGTTCAGAGCTTGAAATCACTTTCGATAGCACTCGCTCATACTATGCAAACTATGGAACTGATACAACTTTTTCTGCTGGTGATTTTACAAATATATACATTAAAAAACCAATCACTCCTTATTTGGCACTGAGAAAAGCAGGTACTGATAAATATATATTTCCAAGTATTACATCGGCAATTGAGCGATGGGTACGAAAAGATGGTAAGGGGACAATTCAACTTATACCT
The DNA here is from genome assembly GCA_964650885.1 of uncultured Hyphomicrobiales bacterium. Classification (GTDB taxonomy): domain Bacteria; phylum Bacteroidota; class Ignavibacteria; order Kapaibacteriales; family UBA2268; genus JAPLFM01. The sequence continues at coordinate 42,166 of CAZYXG010000004.1, forward strand.
CAAAGAAACACCTCGGCTGCAACAGAATATATTTACTTAGACCGTAGTGTGTTTTTTGGGCAAGATGCAAAAGATATTGATAAAAGACCAAAGTTAAAAGTAATTTATTCCAGAAGACCAAAAAATTAATCAAATGAAAGTTAAAATTTTAATTTTAAGTATAATATTAATCTCATCTTTGGCTTTTGCTGAAGGTGGTTCGAATTACTCTATATTTGGACTTGGTGATATGCGTCAGTCGGCTTCTGCTCCGTATAACGGAATGGGTGGTGCTGCTGTGGCTGTACCATTCGATAATTCTATTAATTTGTTCAATCCAGCTATGTGGAGTTTTACTACAACTACTCGATTCCAAATTGGTTATAATCAGAATCAAACTATTTCTTCCGATGGATTGAGAAGCAACTATCAGACTAATGGCAAATTTGATGGTGCTCAAATATTGTTTGCTCTCGATACGGCAAATGGAATAGCATTGAGCTTCGGACTTAATTCCAACGCCACTCAGAACTACAACGTTTCCACTACACTTAGCAATTATATTGAAGGAATCGCTGCCAATGGGAAGAGTTTCTATCAGGGCTCGGGAGGGCTTACTAATTTTTATATTGGTGCATCTACTAAAATATTAAAATATTTTTCATTAGGGGCATATTATAAAACTTATGTTGGAAAGGCTGAAGATAAATCCAAATCTATTTTCTATGAGAATTATGCATATACTACTGAAACTGTATTCCAAAATTCATATACGGGTCAAGCAGCTCGTCTTGGACTTGGCTTTAATTATGAAGATTTGACATTGGGTGCTTTCTATGAAACTGCAGCCAGTATGAATGCCGATGTTTCCACTATTTATCAATCAGTAATAAATTTGGATACCACCTTCACAAGTAACTATAAATTTACTATACCATCTAGTATTGGGTTTGGAGCTTCTTATAAAACTGGAAAGTTTTTATTTGCAGCCGATTACAAAGCTCAGGATTTCACAGCTTTCGATTTCAGAAAACGTGATATAGTAGAATATGTTCCTTCGCAAAATTTCAGCTTAGGAGTTGCTAGGTTTGGTAGTAAATTAACTTCAGCCGATTACTTCGATAGAATAACATATAAGTTTGGCTTGGGCTATAATACTCTTTATTACAAAGTAAATGGTCAGAATGTATCAGAAATATTTGGTACTTACGGAATGCAATTCCCGTTGCCAGGCACAGGACTTGTTGATGCAGCAATTGCTGGTGGTCAGAGAGGCAGCTTAGACAATGGCTTGATTAGAGAGATTTTCTTCCGAATGAACTTTTCGCTAAGCATTGGCGAAAGCTGGTTCCATCCGTTCCGCAGAGAATACGAATAACATTACAAATCAAATTTAGTTCGTCTTTCTTATAAAATCAAAACAAAAAAAAAGAAAATGAAAGATAAAAATACATTCTATCCAATAATTCGCTCCACAACTGTTGTGGGAGTGATTAAAAATGGCAAAGCTGCTCTTGGTGCCGATGGACAAGTTAGCTTTGGCAACACAGTAATGAAGCATAGCACAAAAAAAGTACGTAAACTATACCAAGATAAAATTTTGGTCGGTTTTGCTGGTGCTACAGCCGATGCTTTCACTTTGCTGCAACGCTTTGAAGAAAAGTTAGATTCAAACCGTGGTAATCTATATAGAGCTTCAATAGAGCTTGCTAAAGATTGGCGTACGGATAGATACTTGCGTAAGCTTGAAGCAATGATGATTACAATGAGTGCAAACCAAATGCTATTAATTAGTGGAACAGGCGATGTGATAGAGCCAGACGATAATGTAATCGCTATCGGTTCTGGTGGTTCATTTGCCCTTTCGGCTGCTCGAGCACTCGATAAACATACTGATTTATCGGCTGTTGAAATAGTACGTGAATCTTTGAATATAGCTGCCGATATATGTATTTATACAAATAATAATTTGACAATTGAAGAATTGACACAAGAATAATTAGAAAATGGAAATGGATAATAACTTACTTAATTCAAATGAAGAAGAAGCTCCGAAACAAACTCATTTGGAAAAACAAAAACAGTTAACGCCACACCAAATTGTGAGCGAGCTGGATAAATATGTTATAGGGCAAGATGCTGCTAAAAAATCTGTGGCAATAGCTCTAAGAAACAGATGGAGAAGACAACAAGTATCGGGCGATTTGAAGAACGAAATAATTCCGAATAATATAATAATGATTGGGCCAACTGGGGTTGGTAAAACAGAAATAGCTCGACGATTAGCCAAATTGGCTGGAGCTCCATTTGTGAAAGTGGAAGCTACAAAATTCACAGAAGTTGGCTATGTGGGCCGTGATGTAGAATCAATGATTCGTGATTTGGTCGAAAAATCTGTAGCAATGGTTAAAGATGAGCAATTTATTATTAAAAAAGCAGAAGCTGTAAAAAATACTGAAAATAGATTATTAGATATTCTAATACCACCTGTGAAAAAAGGACCATCGTTCGATACTGATACAGATGTAGATTTAGAAGAAAACGCTCAGACTCGTGAGAAATTCAGAATTATGCTGCAAAAAGGTATGCTGGACGATAGAATAATTGAGCTTGAAATTACTTCCGAAAGCAACTCAAGTATGCAAATATTGGGACCAATTGGCTTCGACGAAATGGGAATGAACATTCAAGATTTGCTTGGAAATATTGCTCCTAAAAAGAAAAAGAAACGCAAAATGAAAGTGGCTGATGCCAGAGTGATACTTGAAAAAGAAGAAGCTGAAAAGTTACTCGATATGGATGCGATAATAAAAGAAGCTTTGAATATAGTTCAAAATTCTGGTATAGTTTTCATAGACGAGATAGATAAAATAGCATCGAGAGGTGGAGCAAGCAATAGCGGGCCAGAAGTGAGCCGAGAGGGAGTGCAAAGAGATTTACTGCCAATAGTAGAAGGATCATCGGTAAATACTAAGTATGGAACTGTACACACAGACCACATTTTATTTATAGCATCTGGAGCATTCCACGTATCGAAACCATCGGATTTGATACCAGAGTTGCAAGGGCGATTCCCAATTAGAGTGGAGCTAAGCAGTTTGACAGAAAGTGACTTTGTGAAAATTCTAACTGTACCTGAAAATGCTCTTATAAAACAATACCACGCACTGATGCAAACAGAAGGAATAGAGTTAGAATTTACTTCGGATGCAATAGAAGAAATTGCGAAAATAGCAACCTATGTGAACGACGAAGTAACCAATATTGGAGCTCGCCGTTTGCACACAATTTTATCTACATTGCTGGACGATATTTTATTCAACGCACCAGACAATATAGAAGAAAAATCAATAAAAATAAATGCTGAAAAAGTGAAAGAAAGCTTAAATAGCATTGCCCAAAACTCCGACCTCAGCAAATTTATTTTGTAATCAAAAAATGAATAACAAAACTATCCTTCCGAAGGTTTAGAGCCTTCTGAAGGTTTTTTAAAGTTTAGCAATAACTTTTTCTTTATCATACAGTATATAAAATCAATTTGCTAATCGCAGAGAATGGAGTTGTATTTACAATAATTCATCGGCATGCGAGCAAAAAAGAATGTACTATAACACTGCTGGCAGGACTTAAAAACTATTTGTACGACCACGGAACTATTACGAATTAGAAATTACGAATGAAAAAATTTAATTGGCATTTCGTAAATTGAATTTTGTGTTTGAATAAGTTTCGTTTGGCAGACAAGCAAACCAGCCCTCGTTTCCCTTATAATTTTAGTATGGAATGTTTTTTTAGAAATCATCTTCGGAGCTTTGGGTTTTGTGTGGGTTTGCTTCTCTTAACATAATGCTGCTTTGTAGCAATAAGAATTATTAACTCATCATTCAAAATCTATACATTTTTGGGTATGTAATTTCCAATTATCTATTTCTAGTGCCACTAAGTTGCCTAATTCTTTGTTGGAATTGATGAAAACGCAGCCGCCATCTAGTAAAATACGGTCTTCGTTAAGTGAATTGTATATTCTTTCAAGTGTGCTTGGGGTGTGACCTACTAAAATTCTTCTGTTGCCAATTTTTGATTTGTCAAATGTGGCATTGCGAATCCAAGGCATTGATTCAAATTCTTCTAGTGGATTTTCAGCATCGAAGTTTAGCCCACCATGAACTAATATAAATTCATCTGTTTCGTAAAGGAATGGCAAATTTGTGATGAAGTCTATATATTTGTCTTTAATATTTGCAGGATGTTCTACTTCAAAGCTATTTAATGTAGCTTGACCTCCACTTCGCATCCAACCTTGGAATTTGAGAGGAGAGAAAATTGAGCCAAGTAGCATAATTTCGTGGTTGCCCATAATTGGCTTTACATTGAAGCCCATGGATTTCATTTTTAGCAATAATTTCAATACTTTTTTTGTATGTGGCCCTCGATCAATAAAATCGCCCAATAGGTATATAGTGTCTTCGGTGGATACAGCTAAAACTTCAAAAAGTAATTTTTTGAAAGTTAGGTAGCAGCCGTGTATGTCGCCTATGGCAAAAGTTCGTCCCATAAGTCACGAAATTAATAAAAATTAAAGACATTAATTGAACTATTAGTTAAGTTTGATTTATATTTCCTAAATAAGTATCATTTTGGTTTTATCTTTTCTCAATCAAATTTCGTAATTTAGTATTCTTTGAATTTAATTAAAACTGAATACTAAAATCAATTCAATAATGACTGACAAATACGAAGCGGTAATCGGGCTGGAAGTCCATGCTCAACTTCTCACAAAATCTAAAGCATTTTGCTCTTGTCCCAATCGCTATGGGGATATTCCAAACACACTTGTTTGTCCAATTTGTTTGGGCCATCCTGGCACTTTGCCTGTGCTTAATGAGGCATTGGTGGAAGGAATTGTGAAAATGGGTTTGGCTACGAACTGCCATATTAGAGAGATTTCTGGTTTTGCTAGAAAAAACTACTTTTATCAAGATTTGCCAAAGGGCTACCAAATAACTCAATTCGATGACCCAATCTGCTATGATGGCTTTGTGGAAATTGAAGAAGAAGATGGCACATATAAAAAAATTGGCGTTACTAGAATCCATATGGAAGAGGACACTGGAAAATCGAATCATGATTTGGATATTGATACTCTAGTGGATTTGAATAGAGCTGGTGTGCCATTGATAGAAATTGTGAGCGAACCAGATATACGCAATGCCGAAGAAGCATATAAGTATTTATCGCAAATTAAAAACATTGTACTTTATTTGGGAATCTGCACGGGCAATATGGAAGAGGGGGCTTTGCGTTGCGATGCAAACGTGTCTGTCCGATTGATAGGTGCTAAAGAATTCGGAACTAAAGCAGAAGTTAAGAATATGAATAGTTTCCGCAATGTGGAAAAAGCTATTGAATATGAAATAAAAAGACAAATTGAATTAATTGAATCTGGTGGCAAAGTAGCACAGGAAACTCGCCAGTGGGATGCTGGAAGTGGCACTACTAAATCTATGCGATCGAAAGAATCGTCTCACGATTACCGCTATTTCCCTGAGCCAGATTTGCTTAAAGTACAAATCACAAACGACACTAAAGAAACTTTGTTTAATGATTTGCCTGAATTGCCTTTGGCAAGAAAGCAACGCTTTATGAAGCATTTCGGTTTGACAAGAAGAGATGCGGGAATATTGACAGAGGATAAAAACACTGCTGAATTTTTCGAGAATTGCTGTGAATTAATCACTGACAAAACTGAAAAGAGATTTAAAGTTGTGAATAACTGGATTCAAACAGAGGTGCTTAGAATTAAAGCTGAGCGTAAAGTTGAATTTAGTGAATTGGACATATCTCCAAATATTATTGCTGAACTTGCTGATTTGCAAGATGAAGGTTTGATTTCAAATAAAATAGCGAAAGATATATTTCCTGAATGTGTGGAAGGTAAACTTTCGCCCAAAAAACTTGTGGAAGAGCGTGGCTTAAAGCAAAATAGTGACTCTTCGCAACTGGACAGAATTGTGAAGCAAATAATTGAAGCGAACCCAGATAATGTGGCTAAGTTCAAAGCTGGTCAGTTCCGTTTGGAGGGTTTCTTTGTGGGACAAGTAATGAAAGAAACAAAGGGATCTGCAAATCCTGGTCTTGTGGCAGAACTTGTAAAAAAATATTTAGAAAGTTAGGGTATGTTGGAACATCTTAACGGAAGATTAACCGAGAGATAGTTAAATTGCGTTTTGAAATGAATACATTTCTCAAAACTTGTTTGAAATTGAAGAAAATTGAAAATAAAAATTAAGTTATAAATAAATGGAGCACACAGATGGCAAAAGCTATATCTACTAAAGCGAAAGCAAGTACAAAAGCGGTGGCTACAAATGGTTCAGCTAAAAATGGTGCATTGGCAAAAAGCAATGGAACTGCTAAAAATGCAGTACCTGCTAGCAAGCCTGTGGCTGTTGCAAAAGCTACTACACCAAATGCTAAGAAAACAGTATCAGGAAAGTCTTTCAAAACTGTGAAAATGAATTATGGTGGAAAGGAAGTTACTGTAGATCTTACTTCTGAATACAATATGAAAGGTTTTTCTAAAGAAACTATTAAAAATTGGTATAAACTTGAACATTTAGGCAGACGCTTAGATGATAAAGCTGCCTTATATTTGAAAATGGCTAAGGGTTGGAGCTACCATGCACCGTTTGCTGGACATGATGGTATTCAATTAGCATTAGGTCAAGTATTCCGCCCAAGTAAAGATTTCTTATTCCCTTATTATCGGGACTTTTTAACCTCGCTTTCTGCTGGATTAACTCCAGAAGAAATCATCTTGAATGGTTTATCTAAAGATACAGACGTAGCTGGTGGTGGCCGACACATGAGTAACCACTTTGCCAAACCATCTATTAATGTACAGAATGTTTCTTCATGCACAGGGAATCATTCTCAGCATGCTGCAGGACTTGCTCGTGCGGTTAAGAAATATAAAGGCGATGAAGTTGTGTATTATTCGGGTGGAGAATCTGCTTGTGCTGAGGGTTATTTCTATGAAGCAATTGCTGCATCGGATTTAGATAAATCACCAGTAATCTATGTAATTCAAAACAACAAGTTTGGTATATCAGTTCCTTTGGAGCAGGTATCATCAAATTTGAATGTATCTGATAACTTTATTGGGTTCAAAAATTTAAAAATAATTCAATGCGATGGTAAAGATCCTTTTGACTCATTTAGAGCACTGGAAGAAGCTATCAAATATTGCAAGTCTGGCAAAGGCCCTGCTATGATCCATGCTGAATGCGATAGAATTGGTTCTCACTCAAATTCAGATAAGCAAGATAACTATCGCATAGATGAAGAATTGCAAGCAGTTTATCGCAGAGATCCGTTGCTTCAGTTCCGTTATCACGTTTTGAACAATAAGATAATGACTGAAAAAGAGATTCTTGAAGTTGAAGAAGAAAACAAGCAAGCTATCTTTGAAGCTGCCGATAAAGCAGAAGCTGCACCAAAAGCAGATGGAAACTCTTGGAGAGAATTTATATTCCCAGATCCTTATGTAACTAAGGAACAAAATACAGAAGTAGCGATTGATCCCAATGCTCCAAAATTAACTTTCTTAGAAGGTATTAACTATGCCTTGAAACAAGAATTCAGACGTAATCCGAACACATTTATGTGGGGACAAGACATCGGTAAAGGTGGAGTGTTCAACGTAGTGAAAGGAATGCCACAAGAATTCGGTAAAGATAGAGTATTCAATGCAGCTATTGCAGAAGATATGATTGTTGGTACTGCAAATGGTTTCACACGTTATAGAGACGACATTAGAGTAGTAATTGAAGGTGCTGAATTTGCTGATTATTTCTGGCCAGCTATGGAGCAATATATTGAGTTAGCTCATGAATACTGGAGAACACGTGGACAAAATACACCAAACGTAACGCTTAGATTAGCTTCTGGTGGTTATATACAAGGTGGATTATACCACTCTCAAAACTTAGAAGCAACTTTAGCAACAGTTCCAGGTGTACGAATAGTGCAGCCAGCTTTCGCAGACGATGCAATCGGACTTATGAGAAACTGTGTCCGTTCTAAAGGACCTTCAATGTTCTTAGAGCCGAAATACCTTTATAACTTCAAAGCTGCGATGTCGCCAACGCCTCCAGATGACTTCATAATCCCTTTTGGTAAAGCAAAAGTACGCAGAAAAGGAGATGATATTACAATAGTAACTTATGGCACTGGTGTGCATTTAAGCATATTTGCTGCAGAAGAGTTAGAGAAAGAAGGCGTGAGCGTAGAAATTATAGATTTGCGTTCAATCATTCCTTGGGACAAAGAAACAGTCCTAGAAGCCGTAAAACGCACTGGCAGATGTATCGTAGTTCATGAAGACAGAGTAACAGCTGGCTTTGGTGGAGAAATTTCATCGACTATAAATCAGTTTGCATTTAATTATTTAGATGCACCAGTTTTAAGAGTTGGTTCGAAAGATTGCCACGTAGGATTCGCAAAAGAATATGAAACAGCAGTTTTATTGAATGTGAAAGATGTAAAAGAGGCAGTCTTGGCAACAATGAAATTCTGAGAAAAAGTGTGCAATTGACTTGACAGAAAAGTGTAAGGTGTAAGAAAAATCTTACAGAAAAGTACCGAGAAAAAAAGTGTGAAGCAAACCTGACACTTTTTGCACATTTTGGCAAAAAACATATAAAATCACTAAAAAAAGTGAAAATAATCAAATCCCGAGTAGTAAAAAGTTGCTATTTCGGGATTTTGATTATATTTTTGAATGTCTTGGAATCTCATATTCCCAAGAATTCCTATTAGTGTTAAGTAAGAATGTTTAATTTACAACAAAATCAACGACTTAGAGATGAGTGATAAAGAAATATTGAGAGAAGAAGAAATAGAAGAAATTGAAGGCGGAGAAGAAACTACGTCTGGAAGTGGCTTCCAAATGGGTAAAACCCTGTTATACACAATCATTGCGGTTGTTTTGGTGGTAGCTGGAGTAGGTGGATACTATTTCTATAAATCAGGTGTGAAGAAAGATAGCATAGAGTCAACTAAAGCATTGACAAGAATTATTCCTTTATACCAACAAAATCAGTTTGAAAAAGCTTTAATGGGCGATAACTCAATATTGATTGATAACAAACCACTAATGGGTTTGGTAGCAATTGCTGATAAATTTAAAAACGAAGTAGGCAAGCAAGCAGCAGTATATGCGGCAAACTCATTTATGTTTACAAACAAAATGAATGATGCTGAGAAATACTTCAAAATGGCAGCCGAAGCTGAAGACAAACTAATTAAAGTAGCAGCATATTCTGGCTGGGCACAATGCCAAGAATTGCAAGGCAAATTTGCTGAAGCGGCTGATAACTATTCTAAAGCAGCAGATATGAGTGAAACAGATAATTTCAAAGTTAAAAATATGCTTTTTGCAGGGCTATGCTTTGAGAAAGCAAATAATAAAGATAAAGCAGTTCAAAACTTTAAAGATGTGATTGGCACAAACAGAGTTTCTGAGTACGCAAGAGTTGCTAAAGGACGCTTAGCGTTGCTTGGCATAATTATTGATTAGTACAATCTGTTGAAAGACATTGAAAATCAATAAAATGGCTAAAATCAGGATGATTGAAGCCAAGAATAATAAAAAAATAAATATGAAAATGAGAAATAATAGTAATTTTTTAAAAAATAAAATTTTGTTCATCGGAGGTATTATGCAACGATTTTATCGTTTGTTTTTATTGGCTATGATAGCTTTACTGGCAGTAAATGTCGGTTTGGCTCAGAAGCCAATTGTGTACGTTTCGGGGAAACTCACCCCAAATAATGTAAGGACTTTCCAAAAGGATTCCCTTTACATTATTAATAATGAGTATGTAGTAGGAGGAACTCTACTAATAGAGCCAGGTACGGAAGTTCAATTCTATCCAAATGGTAGATTGATTGACTCTACTGGTGGTCGTATCATCGCTGATGGTGATGCAAGTGCTGTTTATACACCTCAACCAAACAATGGTGGGTTAGACATGGATCCTATTGCAGGAGCAAGTCCGTTGAATCCATTAAATTGGTCTGGTTATGCAGACTTGAACTACTTTACTTACTCTAGTGGAACTGCTACAAACAGAAACACTATTAAAGTAAACACTGTTCGCGATTTGACTGTCCACTCTACTAAAGAGAACATAGTATATAATGTCGTTATCGACAAGTCAACTAGAAGATTAAAGAATTTAACTCCAGGTTATGTTCTTGGTATTAATGAAGAAATCATTCCTTTTGAAAAAGCAATGATGTTGCAAATTTCAAGAATGGTTAACGATCCAAATTCAGATGCCTTATTGAACAACAGACCTTGGAAAAGAATTAAAACTACAACTCAAACAACTGATATCGTAGATATTACTTCTGGACAAATTAAATTTAATGGACAAAACACAAATAACATTTCTCGTGAATGGGGACACATTGTAATCCTTCCAGGTGCAAGAGCTGCTTTCTTTAGAAATTGTAAATTTGAAGGTTTCAAAAAAGATACTACTGTAGATAGACTTCCTTATTATAATGTTAATCAAGGTGGCGCTGGTGAAGTTGCTGCTTGGAGATCTGTAAACGAAAAATTAAAACAATTATCGAATGGTTCAGGTGGAGCGATTACATCGTTTTCTTCTAGAACTTGGTTGTTGAATGTAGAATTTAACAACAATAGAGCTTTCCGCCGTGGTGGTGCATTGCAATTATTGCAAGCTCCTAATGGTTTTCCAGGTTCATTCGCAACTTTGAATGACTTGGTAGCTTCTGTTGGTGAATACGATTTAAATAAAAATCCAAATATTACTGATAAAGATGGATTGGCTTCTCAAATTTTAGCTAAACCAGAAGTAATAATACCTAGATTAAGTATGTTGGATGAAGCAGCTGGTACTACACCATTTGCAGTTGCTGCCTTAGAAACTAATGATAGAGATAGACAAAACTGGGATGATGCTCGTTTGGCATTATACTTAGGTAGAATTAGAAATGTGAAATTTACTAACAACAAAGCTCAATTGAATAATGTTGGTATGGTTTCAGTTGGTATTCCACCTGTAACTCAAGTAACAGACATTTTGACTACTCCTGCTGCATTCCCAACTAACTACGGTAGTACTGTAGCTGGTGGTGCTTTGTATATTTCAGGTAATGGAGAAATTCCTGGTACGTACGATGAAGCAAACTTAAATGAAACTGCAAACAGAATGATTGAAGTTGGTTTGGGTATTAATAATTCAATTAATATTTCAACAGGAACATTAACATTCCCTAATGCTGACTCATTTACTGCAACAAACAACGAAGCTAAAAACTATCAAAGTAATCCTTCTTCGCCAGGTGCGAATGGTGGAGCTATCTATGCTGGTGCTTACACTTCTTTAATAGTTGCTGGTAACTTTACTTCTAATAAAGCACAAGCTCCTTTTATGCAAAGTGACGCTTTAAGTGTTGGTGCTGATAGATATGCTCGTGGTGGTGCGATTTTCGCTACTAACACACAAGCTAGATTGCAAGTAGTTGGTGGTAAATCAAGAGATTTGATTAGCAACGCAACTTTATTTACACGTAACGAAGCTGCATCTGGTGGTGCAATTTATGTTTCTGGTAACTCTTCAACATACTCATCTCCAATCATTGGTGGTGCTGATAATACATTAGAAAGAAGAGATGTTGGATACAATATTCAATTTGATAACAATAAAGCATTAGTTTACGGTGGTGCAATTTACACATTGAGAAATATGTATGTAAATGGTGCTGGTGGAGCTACTCCAATTGAATTAATCGGTTATGATGATTTCAACAGAACTCGTTTTGTGAATAACACAGCTGGTTATTCTGGTGGTGCGATTAGTATCAATATTCCTAATAACTCTATTTTACGTTCTTTCAATAGAAATATTGAATTCGTAAGAGCTTACTTTGGTAATAATACTGTAGGTAATGCAGTAAATAATACTAACGTAGCTGAAATTAGAGGTGGTGGTGCTGTTTATAATTTAAATGGTAACGTTGGCTTAATTAAAGGTACTGAATTTAATGGTAATATCGTTTATAACTCAAACGGTGGTGCATTAACAACTGTTCACCCAGAACAATCACAAAGAAGATTTGTAATATCTGATTTGGATGTTGTAACTTATGAACCAGCTGCTGACGAAAACAACGTATTCTCAACAGACTTAATTCCTTCTTTTTATACAACTGCTGACGCTATATTTACAAAAGCACCTGGTGCTCCTTATCCAGCTGATGTAAGAATGATGACTAGATTTATTGGTAACAAAGCTTTAACTCCTGATGCAACTATATTAGCTGCTCAATCTGGTTCTGGTGTTACTCAAGTTGGATCTGGTACTTTAAAAACAACTGAACAATTGAAAGGGATGTTCTGGATTAACGAAACAACTGGTTATGCAGTTGGTGGAAACGGAACAGTAATTAAATTTACAAACGGTGGTGACGAATGGAACTATGTTTCAACTGGCTCTACTGCAAACTTGAATGATGTATTCTTTACTAGTTCTAACGTTGGTTATATCGTTGGTAATCAAGGTACATTATTGAAAACAACTAATGGTGGTACTACTTGGTCTGCTATTAATGTTGATGTATTGACAGGTGGTTCTCCAGTTGTTAATACTTCTAACTTTACAAGCATTTCATTTGTTGGTTCTAACTCAGGTTATGTTACAACAAATAATGGTTATGTAATTAGAACTTCAGATGCTTTTGTATCTAATTTCAATACAAATATTGATAACAATGGTATTCAAGCTAGCCCTCTGAATAATATTTACACTTCTGGTGTAGATAACTATACTGCAGTTGGTGAAGTTAAAACTATCTTGAAAAGAGATTTAGGATTCCCTTCTTTCACTTTCCAAGTTTCTCCAGTAAATGCTGTATTTAATACAGTATGGTACACTTCTTCTACAAGAGGTTATATTGGTGGTACTAACGGTACTATCTTGAAAACTATCAATGGTGGTATAGACTGGAATCAAACAATCAACCCTGCAACTGGTACTATCGGTGCATTGACATTCGTATCTCCTTCTAAAGGATTTGCTGTTAATGGTTCTGGAAAAGTATTAACTACAGTTGATGCTGGTGATACATGGACAGAAATAACAGGTAACACAAACTTAAACGCATTGTATGATTTATCATTCCCAACGCCATCAATTGGTTTTGCAGTTGGTAATGCAGGTACATTGCTGAAATCAACTGATGCTGGCGCTACTTGGAAATCTGTTGGTCCAAATGATCAAAGTGTAGTTGATGTAGTAAGAAAACACAAAGGTACTGATTTGCCAGAAAATGGTATCGGTCTTGGTGGTGCAATTTACTTATTAGATAAAGCAAACATTGCAAGAATTGGTCGTAGAGATTCAATTCAGTTCAACCGTGTAAGAATGCAAAATAACGAATCTTATACAGGTTCTGTTATTTATTCTGATAACTACGATTTGAAATTGATTTTAAATAGAACATTGATTATTGGAAACAAAGCTAACTCTAAAGTTGGTGTAACTCAAAATGTAATCACTGGTCCAATCGAAAGAGACAACACTGGTAGAGTAATTGCGAACAAAGCATCTTCAGATTTAGTACCTGCTACTATTTATGGTGAGATTCAAGGTCCATTGCCAAGTGCAAGTTTCTCTGTTGCAGCAAACTCAATTTATAACAATGATGCAAAATTCTTAATTAGATTACCAGATGCACCTAATACTAAAGGTGTATTGGCTGGAACATTGGGTCTTGGACTTGGTGGTACAGATACATTGCGTGGTAACTATTGGGGTCAAACTGAAGCTAACGTAATTTTGGAAATTCAAAATATCGTACTTGGTGCAGCGAAAACAACTCAAGAAACATTCTTTGTGGAAGGTAATGGTACTACAGTAATGAAATTTATTCCTACTGCTACTACTAACTTAACTGAACAAGGTCCTTTTGAGTCAATTTCAAGATATGCTTACACTCCAATTCCATCTATGAATAATGTGAACAATGAAGATTTAGCAGCTGCTAATACTATTCCAGAAAACTTATTGCTTTCTGGTAAAGTATATGACATTTATGACAAAGGTACAGATGTTAAAACTGCTGATTATTCAAAACGCAGAATGTCTCCAATTGAAGATTTCGCTGTTGGTATTGCACCAATTTCAAGAACTTATGCAGTAGCGAATACTCCTTCAAATGGTAAACACGTAAAAAGATACATTCGTGATCCATTTGCAACTGAAGCATTATCATCTGGTACATTGACTAACCCTTGGTTAGCTTCTATGCAAGATGAATTTAGAAATGATGCAAATGGTAATAGTTACCAACCATTAGGTATGCCTTTATTCTTAGAATCTAGAGTAAACTATGATGGTCTAATTGAAAATAGCAACCACGATCCATTGATGTTGAATGAAGCAGTTTACTTTGTAATCAACCAGACTTCTGGTGATTTAATTAGAGTAAACATGAGACAATTAAGTGAAGATGCACCAGGAAGAGAATTATTAAGAGCTAGAGTTGATTTAGTTCCAGATTCAACAATTTCTCCTGCAACTCCACTTGAAAGATACAATAGAGCATCTATAAGAAGAAGCGGTGAAGGAATTGCAAACTATGGTATCGGAAGTGATATCTTGAACGCACTTTATAGAAACGCTGATAGAGAAGATAAAGCTGTTTTAGTTGGTAGAAAATATGATGCAAACATCACTGATTTTGCAAACGACGCATCTATATTCTCTAACAGACCAAGTATTACTGGTAAAGCAACTTATTTTGCTGGCGAGAGATACAGAGCATTGCCAGTTTGTGTTGGCGATAAAATTCAAATTTTATCAAGAACTGCACTTTGGAATCAAGGTATAGCAGCTGCAGATGCTGGTTCAATTACTTTTACAATTAGTAACTCAACTATGCCTCCAAGATTTACTGGAAACATTATTAGCTTGCAAAAAGATACAATTGTTAAAATTGTTCCTTCTGAATTGCAAAGCAAACGTCTTTTAGGTATTCCTGATACTATTAGAATGGTTGAACTTTTGAATAAAAAATTCATCACAGAAGATAGATCTTACCCTAGAGTAAGAGGTACTTATAGCTCAACTACAACATTGCCAGAAAATGGTCGTGGTACTGACTCAATTTTGACTGTAACAGCTACTGATACAAACAAATTCTATGACCCACGTTCATTCTTTGCACCTGACAAATTCCCAAGATTAACTTATACTTGGAATGTTGACCCAACTTCTGGTTTGGCTAGATGGATGCAAGCAGATACAATTAAAGTAACAAATGTAGGAACTCCAAATGCGAATAGCCAAAACCCAAGAGACTTGGCGTTAGGTTATATCAAATTTAGAGGTCAAGCAATTAATCCTTATGTTGTTCCTGGTGGTGAAGATGTAACTGTAACTGCTGCTAACTATCCACCATCTTTCAGATTGTTGGATACGTTAAAATCTTATGGCGTTACTGACCAAAATATTTTAGATTACTCTGTAAATATTTATGGTAAATACTTCCATGCTCCAGTTTATGATAACATCAATGCAAGATACTTGCAACAAGATACAATCAACAGTGGTAAAAACTTTACAGTTTCTCACACATACAAAATGTTTGTAGTAGATAGTTTGCCAAGAATTTTTGAAAATGACGAACCTGAATCTGCTGTAACTAGAACTAAATCAGATGGCACATTGTTAGATACAATAGTTCACTATGTACCTTCAGTTTATACTTGTGATTTGACTCAAGACGGTAGATTGAAAGCTAATTTGACTGATAAATTAAGATTCCAAATTGACATTAACTCTGATGATGAATTAGAAGATAATGCTGCAATTGCAAAAGGTTGGGATTTCAAATATGGTCAATCAGCTTATGCATTCTTAAATAAAGTAAGAAATGGTGGCGATATCAACAATCCAGTTGATATTGTATTGGATACTACTTTTATTTGGGATAATGATTCACAAACTTACACTGCTGTATTGAATCAATCTAAACCAGGTTGGTTAGATGATAAATACATGTACAGATATGCTGATGAAACAACTCAAGATCAATTTGTTCAAGACTTTACTGCTAAAGGTCAAATCAACATACGTATTCCACGTGCTCAAGCTTTGACTTTGTTAACTCCAGTAAATGTTCAGAACAATGCTTTGAATACAGACACATCAATGACAATCATTTTGAATGATGGTCACGGTGGAAAAACTCAGAAGAAATACAATGTATTTGTGAACGTAGCTCCACAAATCTTGACTAATTCATTGGCGAATGCTAAAGAAGACTTTGATTATAACCCACAATTGTTAGATTCTAACGTTAACGGTACTCGTATGATTAGAGTATTTGATGCAAACTTTGGACAAGCAAGAACATTCGAATTGATTTACAAAGCTTATTCAAGCAACACTATTTCTAAAGACCCTTGCTACATTGAAGCTGGTGTTTGGGATGTTACTAACTTGAAAACAACACCAGAATGGTTGAAAATTAACCCAATTACTGGTTTGTTATATGGTAAACCTGGAATCAAAGATGCACCAAAAACTGAATCAGTTACTGTATTAGTTACTGATGCTGAAGGATTGACAGATTTAAGAACTTACCAATTAGTAGTAGAAAAAACTGATCACAATCCAAACTTATCAGCTGCTCCTAATGTAAATTGTATTGATGGTACTAAATCTTACTTAGATACTTTAGTAGTATCTGATAGAGACTTAATTAGAGATGCTTCTGCAAATCCAAATGAAGAAAACTTAACTTTAACAGTTATTTCTCCATCTGGATTAACATTAGAACCTTCTACAGTTAAAGGACCTTTGTCTGATTCAACAATTAAAGTTGTAATCAAATCAACTGGTACTGGTTTCAATCCAGCTCGTGATAACGATGGTAAAATAACAGTAAGAATAGAAGTAACTGATGGTGCGGGTAACAAGAGTACTTTAATATACAGATTGAAAGTTAGCGAAGCTACTAGATTTGTAAGTAATGTGAAAGTAACTAACTCAATCGGTGGAACTCAAATACTTGAATGGGGTACAGCAGATAGAAACGTATCTACAGGTGATAATACTGATGGTGCTGCAATAGGTAAATTAGATTCTAACTATTGTGAGTATGAATTAGCTCCTTATCCTCCAACAGACGTATTTGATGCTAGATGGACAATACCAACAATCAATGGTGTGGTTAGATCTATTTATCCTTCTTCTGTAAACAAAAACCAAATCTACATTGCACAATTACAACCTGGTGATGTAACTGGTAGCGGTAGTGGTAACTATCCATTGACTATATCTTGGGATATGACAAGTGTTCCAGATAAATCTGACGCAGCTAAAAATCCTACTAGTTCTTCTTGGGCTATTAGAGATGCCTTATCTAACGGTAACTTGTTCAGTATTAACATGAACACAGGTGACGGTAGATTTGTAAATGGTTTCGAAGGTAAGAAAAATGGTAACCAATACGAATTGACTGTAAATAATACTTCAACTAAAGCTTTCGTTATCTTCCAAGATTGGAATAGCGATGTGGCAACTGACTACAATCCTGCATTTACAAACAAAATTAGCACAGTTTCTCCAAATCCTGTTGTAAACCAAGCTAATATTGAATTTGAACTTGCAAACTCTAATAATGTTTCTATTGAAATAGTAGATATGTTGGGTAACGTAGTTGCAACTGTAGCAAATGGTTTCTACACTCCAGGTCAATACAAAATAGTATGGACTGGCGCAGAAAACATGGCTTCTGGTGCATACGTGGTAAGAATGAACGCAGGAACTGTAACTGATACTTATTCAGTAACCATAGTTAAATAATAAAATATTGTGTAAGCCCTTTTCTAAAGTAGAAAAGGGCATATACAATAAAAATAAAAATCTTGGAAATGAAAAATAATAACGGAGTTAATAAAATGAGAAAAAAAATCTACGGAGCTTTGGGAGCCCTTGCGCTTTCATTAACTATGCTCGTGCAGACTTCTACTGCTCAAATCTACGGTGAATTTGAAACCGTGAAAGTAGTACAAGAAAATTATACCCCTATTATAGGTGGTACAGTACATGCATCAACTGAATTCAAATCAGGCGATTTAGGAATCGGCGGCGTGACTGATAAAGATGATGGATATAAAAAAATAACATTGCCATTTACATTTGAATTTAATGGCGATAACTATGATGAAGTTTGGGTTAATGTTAATGGATATGTTCAGTTTTTGAAACCTGGCGTACTTCCTTTATCTTTACCTCAAAAATTAGGTACTCGTTTGTTTACATTTGACAACAGTAGTGTTGCCTATAATGTTGTTGCTCCTTTCTGGGGTGATCACTTTTATAGAGATGGAGGTGATATATCAAGTTCATTTACACCATCTTCAATAATTACACAAGCTTTACCAAGCCTAAGTTCTGCTACAGTATTTACTATTGAGTGGAAAGACTTACAAGTAAATAGAGATATAACAAATTTAGCTAATACAAACTTGCAATCTTCTATTGCAAATTTTCAAGTTAAATTCTACAAATCTACTATTTCAAGTACAAAACAAGGCGATATCGAATTTTGCTATGGTTTAGTTGGTAATAATCCTAGACTACCTTCTTCTACTACAATCACAGATGTAATTACAAGAAATGCATCTATTGGAGTGAAAGGCGATGTTGGTGATTTTATTAATGCATTGCACAACGATGTTTTTGGAACACCTGCTTTGGCAAAGTCTTCAACAATCTTGACAACTGGATGGCAACCATCTGGCGGATCTAACAGAAGATTACGTTACATAGCTAAAAGAAACTTTAATGTTGCTGAATTCTGGGGTGATGGAGATGCTGACTTCTCTAAAGCTGAAGGAAGACCACACGCTGCTTTCTTTAATGTACAAAACAGATATGTAACTATCAATGATGTTCGTGTAATCTTAAGAAGCGTTGCAAGAAGAATTCCATTAGACAGTATTAGAAGAAGAGCTGCATTCCACGCAGACGTTACTCACAATGGCCGTTTCTACTATAATGGTGGTGTAAGAACTTCTATTCCAAATAGAGATTTGAACTATGATGAGAATTTACCAGCTGGTATTTCTTCTGAAAAAGTTGTTTATTACCAAGCAAATGAATTTGATGCAGCAATTATTTTAAATTATTTGTCTGCTAAATTACCTTCATTACCTTGGAGATACGACACAGTTCCTTTATATGGAAAAGAAAAATTCGATGGTGCTTATGCTAACAGCATTAAATTAGGAACTTCAGTTAAAGATAATGGTATTGTAAGATTACCAATCTCTTTAAACGGTAGAATTAATGGTGCTTTAGGCGTTAAATTCAATGTGAATGGCGAAATCGTTAATGTTGTTGGAAACGGCGATAATAAATTAGCTTTTGATTTTGATGGCAACACAGTTGTTATAGCTGGTGCTGGTGAATTCGCTGCTAACGAAGAAATTGCTTACCTTGATGTGAGAACTACTTCAAATGAAATTAAATTGACTGATATAAATTTCAACGATAACCAAGTTGGCGAAATTTCAACTTTAGAATCATTGGAAGACAATGGCGCTAACTTAATGAATACTCCAAATCCATTTAACACTACAACAGATATTAAGTTTGATGTTGCTGTTTCTGGAAACTATGCTTTAGCTATCTATGATGTTTATGGTAAACTTGTAAAAGAATTATCTAACAATTTCTTGAATGCTGGAAAGTTTTCATTTAATTGGGATGGAACTACTCTTACTAATGAATCTGCTCAATCAGGTATGTACGTTGCTAAATTAACTTCTGGCAATAATACTTACACTGTTAAAATGGTTCTTACTAAGTAATTTGGAAAAGATATTGAAAATATGGCTACTTTTAATTGCTATCTTTGCGATAAGTAGCCATAATTCAATTGCTCAACCAAAGTTTCAGATTGTTCTGAAAAACAATAACGGTACCTTAGACTTATGTGGCAATAGTTTTAGAAAGGAAGTTCTATTAACTGTTAACCTTGGATTAATTGAATCAAAAGATTCTCTTTTGGGATTTAATTTCAAGATAAAGTATGACACAAATAAAGTAAAATTTAATACTTATTTGAAAAGTAATACTTTGAGTGCGTTCTTTAATTTTGCTGATGGTAGAGTGTCAAGGACTGAACAAGGACTTTTTGCAAGCGGTGGACAAATCAATGATTTGTTTGTACCAATTGTTGGGAATAAGCCTCTTGTAGCTTTTGCTGGTGAATATATTGCTGATTGTAATGATTCAACTATAATTGAAGTCGAATATTTTGAGTTCAATGATGAGTTTACGAAAAAATTAGATATAGATACACCTTATGTTAGCCTGAAAGTACTTGGCGAAATTGAAAAAAAACCAGAAAGAAAAATGGTAGTCAATTTCACAAAAGACACAATCGTAATTTATGCGGATAGTCTTTATGAGGAATCTTTCGAATTAACTTCAATGGCAAATAGTAAATCAGAGAATGTTACAGTAACTTTTACTAAAGATTCTGATAAAATTAGAATCACAGATTTAGTTGCCCAAGATAGCTCTGCTAAAGTAACTGTCTTTTTGAATGACTTTGCATTAACACTTGCTGAAATTAATAATCAGCAAACTGGTATCACTAAAAAGTTTAAAATGAAGTTGAAATCTGAACTAGATGAAGATTTCGTTACTAAGATTTATACTAAAAGTGAAATCAATGTTAACTGCACTTGCATTACTGAGATATTTGAAGATAGCGTAACTGTTATAGTTAAAAAGAAACAAATAAATTCTGTCGTTGAAGATAGAAACTATTACGAAAACTTGAAAAAAATTGACGTTTACAACTACTTAGGTCAAAGAGTGAAAGAAGTAAATAGTTTAATAGAATTAAACAAAATGCCAAACGGTATATATTTACTTGAAATAATATCTGAAGACAATACTAAAAGGTTACAAAAATTGATAATAAACAATTAATTAATTTTTAAATATTTAAATGGAGTCCTAATATGAAGGATTTTTTAACAAAAATGAAAAGCGGTAAGTTTATGCTTGCGTTTATGCTATTAATGGCATTAACAATTGCATCTACAGACTTATACAGCTTAGCTTATGGCGGAAAACCACAAAAGCCACGTCTTAGTTTGACTGGAGCGGCTGATGGTTTTAACTCTGATTGGTACCCTGATGGTAAAATTTGGTTGCCAATATCTGCAAATGGTACAAGAGAATTCTTAATGCCAGTATTTCTTGATAATAGATACGATACAAGAATTGTAAGAAGAACTACTCCACCATTGCCAGATACTATCTACTACGTAGTAGATCCTATCAAAAGTTTTAGATTTAAAATTATGTACGATAGCGCTGCTGTAAGAGTTGTCGGTGTACAAGCTACAAATCCAGACAATGCTCCTGTAGATTTGTCTGAACAACCATTAGCTAATAGTTTCAATATTTCATGGAGCGATTCAGCTGATGTGAAATACATGTACTATGTTAGAGATGGAAGTTTAACTAATCCAAATTATACAGGGCCTACAAGTGCTGATGCACTTAGAGGTAGATCAGTAACTATTACTGGTGCTTCAGATAAAGCTTTGGCAAGTACTTATAATAGCCCGAACAATCCTGATCAAGGAGTTAACTATAAAGTTTTGGTTTATGTTAAATTTAGAATCGTACCAAAATCAGACGCTGATTTGACTACTTCTAGATTAACTCCAGTATATATTTCACCAGATGAAATAATGTACAATAACTGGAATGCTGCGAAAGATCCAATTTTACCTTACTATAGAGAAAATGCTAATTCTGCTGCCCAGTGGGCTTCAGATTATACTGGTGAGACATATTCACCTGCTAATTATTTTGGTCAAAAAACTTTAGCAAACGTTTATGTAGATCAAACAAGAGCTTTGGCTGGTATTAACAATACTTCTGAAAGAGAAAATAACTTACAATTGCCTCCAAGTCCTTGGGGTAGTTTATGGGTTAGATTTTTCTCAACTCCATCTTTATTTGCATTTAAATCAAACAGATCTATTGATCCTCCAAGAGCTATTTCTAAATTAAGTAAAACTGTTAACGGTCAAGTTGTAGAAGATCCATCTAATTGGGAAATTATTACTCCTATTACTGTTGATAACAACCCAAGTAACCCAAGTGTTGGCACTAGAGAAATGGAAATCTTTTTGGAAGGAAGCGGAACAAGAGCTACTGACGTAACTATTGAATCTGATTCTCCTTGGTTGCTTTTCTCAAGCAAAACTGGTGCTGCTTATAAATCAAGTCCATCTATGTCTTCACCTACAAGAAGTGGTTACATTAACTGGTTGGATAATGGTATTTTGGGCAAAAATGGTTTAGCTACTCCTACAGTATTAGGTGGCGATGCACCAGAAGAATTAATTTCTGCTATCAATATCCTATGCGATCCAAGTAAATTGACTTTAGGAAATGGAGAGAAAGAAGGTATCCATGTAGGTTACTTGACTTTCAGATCTAACTTTGCTAACATTTCTCCTACTAGAGTGAAAGTTACTTTTATTTACTTTAAATCTCCACAAGAGGGTATTAGAGCTGGTGCAGCTCCTGGTATCAAAATCAAAATGAGAAACTCTAAACCAGTTACTCCTGATACTACATCTTTGATTTTTGGAACAGGCCCTAGAGCTACTAGAGGTGTTGATACGCTTTATGGTGAATATGCTAAAGAATTCTGTAGCTTCTGCCCAAGTGCTAGCCCAAGAGTTTTTGGTGCTGCTTTCTTCCCTTATAGAATGAAACCTGCTGATTCATTGGCTACAGCTAAATTTGGTTTTGGTGATTTTTCTAAAAATGACGAAAAACCATATTCTGCTTCTAGAGATATTAGAAGTGTAGATGATTCAACTGAATCAATTACTTACTTAGTGAATTTCTTTGCTAATGGCGATGCGAATTACCCTGTAACATTGGAATGGGATTTGAGAGATTTCCCTGATGGTGCAAGTTTGTTTTTGAAAGATAACTTGAATGGTGGTGGTTTCCCTGCAGTAGATATGAGAAATACTACTGTAACAGGTCAATATACTCGTTCTTTCGTAATTCAAGATCCAAAAATTACTTCTTACTTGATTGAATATACATTGCCAACAGTAATTGATTACGTTGATGATAACAAATTGCCAATCATTAAAACTGGTTGGAACATGCTTTCTATGCCTGTTAAACCAACTAATACTCAATACCGTAATATTTACAGAAATGCTATTGCAAAACCATACAACTATGCACTTGGTAACTATCAAGAAAATGATGTGCTTACAGCTGGTGTTGGTTATTTTGTGAAATATGGTGTTACTATTGATAGTAAATTCTCTGGTTCTGTGATTACTGAAATCTCTCCAGCTGTTGGAAATACTGTAAAAGTATGGCCTGGCGATGCTGGAAAAGGTGGATGGAATTCAGTTGGTGGTTTATCTTTCCCAACTTCAATAACAAATATTGATTTTGAAAAATTTGGAACTGTTGCTTTACCAGACAAAAACTATACATTGAAATTTGGTGTTTGGACTTACAAAACTAGCAATGGTTATTTTGAAGTTTCTGAAATCAAACCAGGTTTGGGTTACTTCATTAAAGTTGATAAAGATGGTTACTATAAATTGACTAACCCTAATATTAAAATGGGTGTCAATATGTTGACTAATGGTAAAGAAGCAATTTACAATGCTTCTACTGCTATCAATGTTGTTGATAACGCAAACAGCAAATCTGTTGTTTACTTATCAAACAATACTGAGTTAGAAGTAGAAAACTTTGAAATGCCTCCAGCTCCTTCAACTAATATGTTTGATGTACGTTTTGCTACTACAAATACTAACTTAGTAAACAATGATAATGCAGTTATCAGCATGCAAGGTGTTACTTACCCTGTATCTATATCTGCTAAAAATGCTAACTCTAACTTGTCATTTGTTGATGCAGTTACTGGTGAAGTATTTGGTAACATTTTGAAAGGTTCAGAGAAAAACATTGAAATTAAATCTAGTTCAAGTGCAGTTAGAGTTATAGCTACTGAAAGCAATGATGAAGCATCATCTTTCGTTAATTATCCTAACCCAGTAACTAACAATACTAATTTCAACTACAGTGTAGCTAACAATACCAACGTAACAATTGAAATCTACAATCAAGTAGGTTCAGTAGTTGCAACTGTTGTTAATGAATTCCAAAAAGCTGGAAATCACACAGTATCATTTGACGCAAGCAACTTGCCAAGTGGTTCTTATGTTGTGAAATTCAACTCTAATGGTACTACTGCTACTCGTACAATTTCTATCGTTAAGTAATTCACTTAACTTAGAGATACAATTCTATAAATGGGTAACATTATTGCAATGTTACCCATTTTATTTTTTTAGATGGAAATAATGAAATGAAAAAATATTTTCTCTTATTAATGTGCTTATTTGCAACTAAACTTGTTGCTTCTGAAGATATTGAAATTAAGTTAAAAATTACTAACGAAGAAAATTCAAATTATACTCTTACCCTTGGGGTGAGCGATACTTTGACAGATAATTATGATGAGGGTAGTAATTTAGAAAGAGATATGCCTGATTTTCCACCTTCAGAAGGTATATTGCCATATTTTAAAATATATGCTGAATCGCAAAAAGTTGATATATATTCGCAAGCCGATATAAAAAAATTAGAAAAAGATAGTTTAAGTTTTACTAAAAAATATAAATTAGTTATTTTAGGAAACAGTCTTTCCGATTATACATTGGAATGGTTCTTAAGTCCAAAGTATATTAGGTCTGCTAAAATATTAGATGAGTTTGGCGGAAATGTATTAAATATAGATATGCTTAAGCAATCAACTGTAAAAGTTAATAGATTTTTGAAAGATATAACTATTGAAGTTGTGTATTTGAATCCAACTATGGATTTGCCAATTGAAGATAAATTAAATTTGAAGTTTTATCCTAACCCTAGTAAAGATATGATAAGTTTCTCACAAAATGTAACAAAATGGGAAATATTTGATTTGTTGGGTAATAAGATAATTTCTGGCAGCGAAAAAGAAATTGATTTAAGAAATTTCGCTAATGCTTGTTATTTGATTAAATTGCATTCAAAAGAAGGTACCAAGTACCAAAACTTGATAAAAGAATAATAACCTTTATGGAAAAAGAAGAAAAAAAGAAAGTAGAAAGTGAAACTGGGCAGCAAAAACCTAGAAAACCTCGCTTTGCAAACAATAGAAATAATTTCTCTAGCGATACTGCTATTTCTGTGGTAATACCTTTGCTAAATGAGGAGGAATCGCTAAAAGAACTTTCTCAAATGCTAGAAGTAGTATTGGAAAAAGAAGTAGGCAAAAAGTATGAAGTACTTTTTATTGACGATGGCTCTACTGACAAATCATTCGATGTGATTAAAGAAATACACGCTAAAAACTCAAACTTTAAAGTAATCAGATTCAGACGTAATTATGGTAAATCAGCTGCTTTAGCAATTGGTTTCGATAAAGCTCGTGGAAAAGTAGTCATAACAATGGATGCCGATTTGCAAGACGATCCCAATGAAATACCTAATTTAATGGCTAAAATTAAGGAAGGTTACGACTTGGTCTCTGGTTGGAAAAAAACAAGACACGATCCAATTGGTAAAACTTTACCAAGTAAGTTTTTCAATTTCGTCACTTCAAAAGTTTCTGGAATTAAGCTTCACGATTTTAATTGTGGATTGAAAGCATACAAAAGAGAAGTTACTAAGTCTCTAAAAGTTTATGGCGAAATGCACAGGTACTTGCCAGCATTAGCTCATATTGATGGATTCAAAGTAACCGAGATTCCTGTATTGCATCATCCCAGACTTTATGGCAAATCAAAATTTGGTGCATCAAGATTTGTGAAGGGCTTTTTAGATTTAACAACTGTAGTCTTCACAACTAAATACTTGAAAAGACCATTGCACTTTTTTGGAACAATAGGTGTCTTATTTATGCTGATTGGATTCATTATTGACTTATATTTAAGCTATATTTGGCTATATAAAAATGAGTCTTTGAGCAACCGACCATTGGTACTTTTTGGTGTTGCGTTGATTATTGTTGGCGTTCAGTTCTTCTCTACTGGTCTTTTGGGCGAATTGCTTGTTAAGAATAGTAACATTAAAGAAAATTACTCAATTAAAGAGCAAATATTTTAAAAATGAAAATGAAATTAATAAAATACATAATAAATATTCTTACTGTATTAATGCTTGTGGTAACGCTTAAAGCTGAAGATTCTATACCTAAAGCTAAGTATAGTTCACAGTTAGATCCGAAGAAAATATTCCCTTATAACTACACTTTGGGAATTGGAATTTCTACTGTGAAAATACTAAATCCAAACCCAAATTCTAGATCTATGAATCCTTTGGTGCATAGAGATGGCTATATTGGTGGAAGTTTTAAAGGAGCTATGCCTGGAATAGATTTAAGAGCTACTTTCCAATTAGATGAAGATGGTTTATGGAGAATGCCTGTGGGTTTGGATATGACTTTTTACAGTGCTAGAGAAAGATTACCTATCACTACGAGATTGACAGACAGATTCGAAAATAATGCAAATATTTACGCTCCATATATTGGGCTTAATTATACTGTTTTGCAAATTCCAAAAGCGAGAGCTTCTTTCTATTTTGGTTTGGAAGCTAGAGCTTCTATTATAGATGGCCCCGCATTCAGATTTATTAGAACTTACGATTTGATTCCAGAGCAAAGTTTTGATATTACAGAACACAACAAAGAAAATACTGTGCGACTTGGTGGCTTGGTGAAATTCGGACTTGAAGGCGAATTAGTTGATAACTATATGATAAATAGTAGCGTGGGCTATGGAGTATTGAATACATTCTTGCGAGATAATGCCAGAGGCGAACTTTTGACTCCAAGGAAAGACTTTGAAACAAGAGAGTCTTACTTACAAGGTATCTTCTTTACGGTAATGCTTCAATACAGATTCAATAAGTAATTTCTAATTTGTTCATCGCAATTAATAATCAAATGTCTTCTAAATCACTATTTTATCATTCGGACTGTTTTCATTTTAAAGGGGATTTGCCTTGCAAACCTCATAAAGAATTTGATGTGCATTGTTCGGATTGTAGCTATTATAAAAAAGAAGAAGGCAAAATACTGATTATAAAGCTTGGTGCTTTGGGCGATGTAATTCGTACAACTCCTCTGCTTGAAAAATTAAGAAAAGAATACCCTAAACATTCAATTTGGTGGGTAACTTACTCGCCTGATATTCTTCCATCGGATGCAATTGATAAAATATTCAAATTGAACTTTGAAAGCTATTTACAGCTTAAAAACACCGAATTCGATATAATCTATAGCTTGGACAAAGATATTCCAGCTTGCAGCTTAGCAAAAGAATTAAACGCAAAGCAAAAGTTCGGCTTCACTTTGGAAAATGGGAAAGCTGCTCCTATAAATGAACTTGCTCAACACAAATTCAATACTGGGCTTTTTGATGATGTCAATAAAGCGAACACTAAATCTTATGTGGAAGAGATATATGAAATTTGTGGTTTCAAATTTAATGGCGAAGAATATGTGCTTGATGTTACTTCTGATAAAGCATGGGATTTGCAAGGCAGTCAAGGAAAGAAAATAATTGGTTTGAATACTGGATGTGGCGATAGATGGGTTTCTCGACTTTGGGCAGATGAAAATTGGATTGCTCTAATCAAATTACTCCAAGCGAATAACTATTATCCATTGCTTTTGGGCGGTGCGGCAGAAGAAGAAAAAAATAAATACTTTGCCGAAGTTACTGGAGCTCACTATGCTGGGAATTTCAGCTTGAAAGATTTCATTTCGCTTATGAACCAATGTGAATTAGTAGTAACAGCTGTAACTATGGGTATGCACATTGCCATGGGTTTGAAGAAAAAACTTGTGCTTATGAATAATATATTCAATAAGCATGAATTTGAGCTTTATGGCAGAGGTGAAATAATAGAGCCACTAAAGCAATGTCATTGCTATTTTGCTGCTAGTTGCAAACATACAGAATATAGTTGTATGGAACATTTGCCAGTTGAATTAATATTTAATTCAATCGAAAAACAAACTAAATAAGATTCGCTTAATTGTTTCTTTAAAAATGAAAAGTGGGACAACAGAAAAATATATTTTTAGCAAATAAGAAAATCTGTGTGGTTCGCACCGATAAAATTGGCGATATGATTTTGACATTGCCACTTGTAAGAGTAATTAAATTAAACTTCCCCGAAAAAGAAACTATATTAATAGCTCAGAAAATTAATAAGCCAATCATTGAAAATAATCCCTTTATAGATAAAATTTATTATATAGATGATTACAAAAATATAGATGATATATTTAAAGAAGCAGAAATAAAAGTAGCATTTTTTCCAAGACCAAACTTTTCAGAAATTTTTTCAGCTTTCAAATCTGGTGTTTCTCTTAGAATTGGAATTACTTCACGTTGGTATAGCTTTTTGTTTAATTTCAAAGTTAAGCACCATAGAAGTAAGGGCGAGAAAAATGAAGCTGAATACAACGTAGAAATGCTAAATAATTTATTTGAAACAAACTATGAAACTATTCTATGTGATATAAATGTTGTGCCTGCAACATTACAAAGTTTGGAAGTAAAGTTGAATCAGAAAAGAATTAATTTAGATGCTGATTTCGTTATATTCCATCCAGGTTCTGGTGGTTCTTCTCTTGATTGGTCAACAGATAATTTTGCAGAATTGGCAAGTATGTTAACTCATGAAGGCAAAACAATAGTTTGCACTGGCGATAAAAATGACAAAATACTTTGCAGTAGAATTGAAGCAGAAGCACCAAACATAAAAAATGTTTCTGGATTATTGAATCTGGAAGAAACTATTGCCCTGATAAGCAAAGCAAAGGGTTTGATAGCAAATTCCACAGGCATAATACATATTGCGGCTGCCCTAGGAGTGTCAGTTTTGGGTTTATACCCAAACAAGCCACAGTTGAGTGCAAACAGATGGGGCCCTTGGACAAAGAATAGAAGGATTGTTAGACCTCCTCAAAGCAATGATTTACAAAAAAATGATGATATGAGTTTGATTAGTGTTGATAAGGTTTACAGAGAATTAATACAATTGCTTAATGGGAAATTTAATTAAATACTTATTTATTAGTTTAACTTTATTGCTGCTTTCGAGTTGTTTAGATGACCCGATTCGTAGCGATAACAAAGAAAAATCTATTTATAGTGCTAAATTGATAAATGGTAAGGTGTGGGTTTGTGGCAATGAAGGGCTAACTGCACAAAGCCAAGATGGAATTAATTTTATTAAAAGCCCAAGCAATACAAATACATATTTAGATATTGCTGGCTTTGGTACAAATCTTTGGCGTTGTGGTGCCAATGGACGTATTGAATATTCGTCAAATAACGGAAGTTCATGGGAAACACAAAATACTGGAACAATTAAATACATTAAATCAATTCAATTTTTAGATGATAATATTGGATATGCTGTGGGTCAGAAAGGACTTTTAATCAGCACAACAGATGGTGGCAAAACTTGGCTAAATAAAAGTTTTTCAGAAACTTATGATTTGAATAAGATTAAATTTTTGAATAATAATTTTGGAATTATCTCGGCGTGGAATAGAAATGGTGCAGTTGCAACAATCTATGTTACAAAAAATGCTGGATTAACTTTCGATACAATATACCCAGGTGCAAATAATTATTTTTCTGATATATTTATAGCTAGCGAGAAAGAATTTTATTTGGCTGCGGCAAAAGAAATATATAGAACAAAAGATAGTGGACAAAGCTTTGGCGTAATCACAGATTTGCCAGTAGTAAATAGTGATGAACTTGATAGCCCAAGCACAATTGAATCAATTCAAGTAATTGGCAACGATATGTATTTTGCTGGATACTTTGGGCATAACTTAGGTAGAATTTATAAATTAGATATGACAAATAATAGCACTACACTTTTATATAATGGCGATAAATTAATTAGCTGCTCGGCACTTATAGTACAAAATCAAAATTTGATTTCATACGGTGGCTATGGCTATAAAGTGCTATATAAAAACATTAACGATGCTCAAGCAGTTTGGAATTTAAAGGCAATAGAATGAACGATGGAACAATAAATAATTTTTCGAATGACATTATTGAATTGCCGATTGTAGCAAAACAATATAATATCTATGGTGTTACTTTAAAAAAACTACAAACGCTTTGCGTATCGCTTGGAATGGAAAGCTATAGAGCTGCCCAGATTTTTAATGCGTTATACAAACAAAAAGTATCAAGCTTCAGTGAAATCAAACAAATCAAAAAAGAAAATCAAGAAAAGTTAGCCGAGAAATTTACTTTTGAAGTATTTAATTCAGTTAAAAAGCAAATTTCTATTGATGGTTCTGTGAAATATTTATTTAAGCTATTCGATGGCAAATCAATCGAATCAGTCTATATGCCTTGGCTAAGCGATGATTCTAGTATTTTAGAACGCACCACGCTTTGTATTTCATCTCAAGTGGGTTGTGCTGTAGATTGTACTTTTTGTGCCACTGGCAAGCTCGGATTCACTAGAAATTTAGATACTGGCGAAATTATTAGTCAAATAATGTTTATTGAAAAAGACTTAAACATTAAACTTACTAACATAGTTTTTATGGGAATGGGCGAACCACTACTTAATTATAAAAACGTGGTGGACTCTATAGATATTATGACTGACGAAAACTCTGGGCTGCTGAATAGAAAGAAAATCACAGTCTCAACTTCGGGAATAGTGCCGAAAATATCGCAACTTTCAAAAATTGATAAACCAGTGAAATTAGCAATTTCCCTGCACGCTACCACTAATGGGGTGCGAGATAAAATAGTTCCGCTCAATAAGAAAATGAATATTGATGATATTATGGAAGCTGTGGAAGATTACTACCGAACCACAGGACTTGCTATTACTTATGAATATATCCCATTTAAAGATTTGAACGATACAGAAGCCGATGCAAAACGATTAGCAAAAATTTGCAAAAGAGTTCCTTCGAGAGTGAATTTAATACCATTCAATGATATTAGCTTCACTGCTCCAACTGGTGTGGCTGCAGAGCTTAGACCATCCTCAGCAGAAAAAGTGATTGAATTTGCAGAACAAATTAGAAAATTTGGCGGAGTAGCAATTGTGCGAGATACATTCGGCAGAGATATAGATGCCGCTTGCGGACAGTTGGCTTTATCGGAAAAAGTAAACGACAAAATAATGGATTTGAAACTATGAAATTGATTTATCTATTTTTAATATTATTGGCGTATGGCACAGCTTCGGCTACTGTTTCTCTTAAATACATTACTCCTAGCGACACATTATATTATATTCGATTGAACACTGGCGATGAGCTAATCGGCACTGTGAAGGAATTAGTAAGTTCGCAAGAAGAAAGCGATGGTATTAAATTTAAAACAGAAATTGGAACTGCAACAATATATGATTTCCAAATAGCAGAAATGATTTTATATAAAAACTTTTACCGCCAAGGCAATAGAGTTTTCCTTTTGCCAACTGGTGAACCAATTGGCAACAACCATTATGTAGCTAATTATGAACTTATAATGATGCAATTTGGCTTTGGTATTTCTGATTTTTTTTCGCTAACTGGCTCTGCAACTTTGCTGCCAAATAGCTTGACTGACAATCTGCAAAACTTGAATGCTAAATTTACTGTCTATCAAGAAAATTATGAATCAATGGAAGGTAGAATGTCTGTAGCAGTTGGTGCAAACTATGCCTATTTGAGAGGTCAAGAATACTTTGCCCACCTCTATGGCGTGTCCACTTTTCGTGGGGAACGCTCTGCTCTCAGCTTGTCAGTACTCTATAAAATGGGCAACAACGACAGAACGGAAGTTAGATTCAATAATGTACCTACTTTTATTAATTATCCGAATGGTGCGTTTGGTATAGCTTTAGGGATAGACTCTAAATTCAAAAATTCGAATAATTTGCATTTTATTGGGGAACTTTGGAATGTGGACATTACTAGACCGACTAACACTGGGGTTTTAATTGGATTGCGTTTGGCGAATACTAAATTTTCGGCGGATTTTGGATTGGCAATTTTCACACAACCATTTATAGCACCATTCACACAGTTTAGCTGGACACCATTTTAATCTATTTTTTGCAAACTCTGCCGAAACCGACAAGCATATTGCTTAGATAGCTAGTATCGAGTTTTTCTCGGACAACACCACGAGATGTGCTTGCATGAATTACTTCATTTTTGCCAACTACTATTCCTACATGAGAAATTTGGTTTGAATTCTTTTGGAAAAAGACCAAATCACCAACTTCATAGTCGTTTCGACCTAACTTTTGGCTGAAATCATACTGCTCGGAAGCAGTGCGGGGGACACTGATACCGCAGTAATTATAGACATTTTGCACAAAAGCAGAGCAGTCAATACCGTTCTCATTATTGCCACCGAATTGATAGGGAACTCCAATCCAGCGTTCTGCATTTCTAACTATTTTATCTTCATCAACACAAGTTTGCTTGCTTACAGACTTTGTAGTGTTAGTCTGCTGCTGCTGTTGGGTATTTACTGAATTCGAAGCAAACCTAACTAAAGGAGTGCAAGAAAAAAGTAGAAGTCCACTTGCAAAAAAGATATTTCGTAATAGTGCTTTCATTGTTTCGCATAATGATTAATACTATTGATTAATCAATTTTAATGCCAATTGAAACTAAGCCATTGGCAATGCTTTTAGCACATTCTGAGTAGCTAATTTCTCGTGAGCAGGCTTGGCTCAAAGTAGCTGTTTCATTTGTAAGATAGTCTTTAGCTCTTTGTATTTTGTCGCTATCTTCAAATGGCAGTAAGTCCGGGAGCAACTCGTGTCCTGCACCTAAAATAATTGAGCCATGCTGTAAAAGTACGTCGCCAAAAACTCTTTGTGCTGAACCTACAATCTTTTTGTCGGCAAGAGTAACTTCATACTTGGCAGAGCTGGCAAAACACGCAAAAGCCAATTCGCTTTCTTTATAGAATTTATTGAAATTAGGAGTGCTGCGAACAAAGTCTAAATCGGCACCAAGCTCTGCAAAAACTTTAATAAAAAAGAGATGTATATCTTTATAGATTTTGTGTCTATCAAGTTCTGGCGATAGCTTCATTATTATAGAATAAGTCAATTCATTCGCATGCAAAACAGCTCTTCCACCAGTTGGGCGAGTTACTATATCAATTCCACTTGTCTTACATTTTTCTGCACTTATTCCATCGCTTTTTTGGTTATAGCCAAGTGAAACGCACCAGGGCTTCCAAGCATACACACGGAAAGTTTCCTCAGCCGAACCATCTTGCAATGCTTTAGCTTTAGCCATATCCCAAGCCATATTTTCTTCGCCTGTCATAAAGCCAGTGTTGTAATAACTAAACTCTCGATTCCAAAGTTCTATTTTTTGCATTAATTCTCAGTAAATAAAAAAATACCTTCTCTAAATAAAGAGAAGGTATGTGTATGAATTATTATTTCAAAATTACGAATAATTATGAATTTTGGTATGCGTAAACTAAGTTTGGCAAGAAATCAGCAAAACTTGTTTCAGTTGTGTTTTCTGCTGTGCGTGTATGATGGTCGTTCATTCCCAATTCATTTGCTGCACGGCTGATTTGAACCATTGCTTGAGCAACACTATCGGACATACCCATTTCTAACATTGCATTTTTTGCATCGGAATAAGGGAACTGAACATATTGCAATTCTGGTTTGCCAATAGCTTCGCCCAATGCTTTTGCAATTTCATTATAAGAAATTTCAGCACTACCTAAAACATATTGAGCTGACTTACCTGTGAATGATCCATCAGCAAGGAATTCACTTGCTTTCTTAGAAATATCTTTAGTAGCTACCATTGAAAACTTAACGTCGCCTTTAGTGGGAGATCCAATAATTCCCATTGGTTTTATAGTACTTAAAGTCCAATATAAGTTTTCTAAGAAAAAGCCAGCTCTTAAATATACTGCATTAAAATCTGAAGGCAATTCACTAATCATTTGTTCAAAATAATGAGTTCCTTTGATTGCTCCAGTATCTTCCGACATATTAGCACCAACGCTGCTTAAAAGAACGATTTTCTTCACACCATTTGCTTTGATTGCTTCGGTAATGTTTTTGCCTACCAATTTTTGATAATCAAGCATATTTTCAGCATTATACTTTGGTGGAATCATTGCATAAACTGATTCTGCACCTTGCAAAGATTCATTAACGAAAGCTGCATTTTCTAAATCGCCAACTTTTATTTCAGTAGCGTTTAGAGCGGTTAGCTTTTCTTCGCTTCTGCCAACAGCTCGCACTTTCAGCCCTTTAGCTATTAAATTTTTTGCAACACCAGAACCAGTGTTGCCAGTCGCTCCAAGAACAACAATCATTTTATTTTCCTTAAAGGATTAAAAAAAGTAATAAATATAAAATATTTTTTCTAATTTAGTTATTGACTATTTAGTAATGTAAATTATTTCAATTTTTTTTTAATTCATTAATGGGGAATTTTTAATGAAAAAACTTTTTGTAATTATCTTAATCTTATCGTCGTTTGCAGCATTTGCTCAGAAAGGTAGTTCTACTTCGACACCAACTACATCTTCAAATGGAAAATACGGTAGAGCTTTAGACACTTGGGGTTTGGGAGTGAAATTAGAGTCTGGTGTTGGTAATTTTGGGATAGATTTTGGTTACGCAATCAATAGAAATATTTCTATCGGTACAGACTTTGGCATTGGCTATGTTGGAGCTAAAACAGTGGCTGGCGTTATCTTAGACAAAGACAAAGGATATTTAGGCTATTCACTTGCGCCTTATGTGAAATACTATCTTGAGCCAAGCGGCAGTATTTTTCCTTATTTCAAAGGACAAATAGCTATTGGAAAAAACGGAGCAAATTCTAACTATACTTTGTTTAGAGCATTAATGGGTGCAGAATGGTATCCAATTACTACTTTGGCAATTGGTGGCGGTTTAAGTTTGTTGGAATACAACACAGATAATAGCCAATTTCAAATTGGAACTCTTTACCCAATGTTGAACCTTATGTGGTGGATGTAATTATTCAGAAATAATTACTAATCATTGATAAAGTCCTTAGAGCAATCTGGGGACTTTTTTTATGTGCTTATTTTATCCCTTTAATAATTACAACTGAAGACCATTTTTCTTTATATTTGCATAAAAATTTCTAACAAATTCAATTGAAATGGCAAAAGTATTAATCACAGGTGGTGCAGGTTTTCTTGGCTCCCACCTTTGCGAAAGATTTATAGCTGAGGGTGATGAAGTAATCTGTATGGATAATTTCATTACTGGCTCACCAGAAAACATATCACATCTGCTTGGCAATCCTAAATTCAAATTCTTGCAATATGACGTAACAGACTATATATTTGTAGAAGGCGATTTGGATTATATTCTGCATTTCGCTTCGCCTGCCTCTCCAATTGATTATCTTAAATTTCCAATTCAAACTCTTAAAGTTGGTTCGATAGGCACTCATAAAGCATTGGGATTGGCTAAAGCAAAAAATGCTCGCTTTTTGCTAGCAAGTACAAGTGAAACTTATGGGGATCCGCTTATCCACCCACAGCCAGAAACTTATTGGGGAAATGTGAATCCAGTTGGCTCTCGTGGGGTTTATGATGAAGCAAAACGCTTTGCTGAAGCAATGACTATGGCATACCACCGTTACCACGGAGTGGACACTCGAATAGTGCGAATTTTCAATACTTACGGCCCAAGAATGCGGCTGCAAGACGGCAGAGCAATTCCAAACTTTATCACTCAAGCATTCGCTGGAGAGGACTTGACAGTTTATGGCGATGGCTCGCAAACTCGCTCTGTTTGCTATGTGGACGATTTGGTGGAAGGAATTTATAGATTACTTAAGTCGGACGAAGTTTACCCTGTGAACATTGGCAATCCAGATGAAATCACAATGCTTGATTTGGCAAAAGAGATAAACGAGATTATAAATTGCGGAAGCAAAATCGTATTTACTGATTTGCCTGCGGACGATCCAAAAGTACGCCAACCAGACACCACAAAAGCAAGAACAATTCTTAATTGGGAAGCCAAAGTGAACAGAAAAGAAGGATTGGCATTAACAATAGCCGACTTCAAAAATAGATTAGGTATTAAATAATAAATTAGAAAAAGAAGAGACGGATAGTTATCCGTCTTTTTTTATCGTGGCAGAAAAGTCAATTATCGGTCATTCTCAGCCTGCAAAAAATCCAGAGAACTGCCAAAAGAAGTTATTAGTAATGAGTGAAGAGTGATAAGTTGTTGCATAACAATTAATTTCTCCCTTTTAAGGAAGATGTTAGCTTGCTGAAATGGTGGTGTTGGGCGAACCCAAGAGAAGACACATTTCAACAAGCTCAATGACTGCACATATTTCCACTACTCACACAGCTTTCCAGATTTCGTCTTCAATTCCTTTATAGTGGTTTGCCATTCTGGAGGCAATGAATAGAAAGTCCGAAAGGCGATTTAAAAATTTAACAACTACTTCACCAATATCTTCTTTTTGTGCCAAATCCACTGTGATGCGTTCGGCTCTTCGGCAAACAGTACGTGCCTGATGAATAAAAGCGGCAGTTTGCGAACCACCTGGTAAAATAAA
This sequence comes from uncultured Hyphomicrobiales bacterium, assembly GCA_964650885.1. GTDB lineage: Bacteria > Bacteroidota > Ignavibacteria > Kapaibacteriales > UBA2268 > JAPLFM01. Next base: position 78,931 of record CAZYXG010000004.1, read on the forward strand.
GCTACTCAATTTCGGAAGTTTGCTATCGTATAGGTCTATCAAGTTTTCAAGCCATAGAATTTCTTCTTGCGTCAGGCGAGGGACATTGAATTTTGGTGGTGGATTGAGCGGAGTAGCCAAATCGGAACCTAGATTGAATAGCAAATTACTAATTCGTTTAAATTCAGGTTGCATTTGCTGCGGCAAATCGAAACTAAGCACCAATCCAATAATAGAATTGAGCTCATCTACTGTTCCATAAGCCCAAACCCTATCGGAAGTTTTAGAAATTCTTGCTCCATTAAAAAGCCCAGTTGTGCCGTCATCGCCAGTTTTTGTATAAATTTTCATTTGAATTGATTGAAATTATCTAAAAATAAGTTAATTTTAAGCAGAAATATGCCGAAAATAATAATAAATTATTTGCTGAGAACAAAAATAATGAAAGTCCAAAGAATTCTACATACATTTCTTTTATTAAGTGCGATAGTGCTAATTTCTGCTTGTGGCAAGAAAAAAGAAGAACATAATAGAGAAAGAGAGGACTTAATCCTCAATAAAGAAGTAATGACCAAAGAAAAATTGGAAAAAATTACTCCCGATATGGTTTTAGACGTACTTAACAAGGGTAATGAACGATACTATCAAGGCATAAGTACAGACAGAGATTATGTGCAGCAAGCTGGCAAGTTGAAAGCTCATCAGTATCCATTTGCTTGTATTTTCACTACTTCCGATTCGAGAATGTCGCCAGAAATTATTTTCGACCAAGGACTGGGCGATTTATACAACATTCGCTTAGATGGTTTGAACGTTACACCAGAGGTGTTAGGCAGCATGGAACATGCTGTACAAGGCATAGGAGTAAAAGTCATATTGGTTTTGGGACAAACTTCATCTGACGCTATTAAAAACGCTTGCGATGAAATTAAACTCGGCAATATAGCAACTATGATTAAAGAAATTGAGCCAATTATTGATCAAGTTACAACCGAACCAACTGAATCGAGAAACTCCTCAAACGCAGACTTTGTAGCAAAAGTATCTAAACTATATATGATTGCAAATCTAAACAAAGTTGGAAATTCAAGTCAAATTTTAAAAGATGCAATTGCAGCTGGGAAAATAAAGTTAGTTGGCGGAATGTACAATACTGAAGATGGAAAAGTGTCTTTCTTTGATTCTGCTGGAAATGAATTTGTGCCAAAAGATGCTCAAAGAACTTTCTCTCCGGAAGAACAACACGGCGAAGAAGGAGGCGAACACAAAACTGATGAACATGGCAAAGATTCTACCAAAACTGGAGAAACTGAACATAAAACAGAAGAAGGACATGGCGGGCATTAATTGCCTTTTGCTTTTAATTTTCATTTCTTTAAATCTATTTGCTGAAAACAAATCGGGCAATTCGATTCAAAGAGTAGTTTCTGTAATAGATCAGCAAAAAAGTAAAGTTGGAAAAATTGAATTCACTTTGGATAACAAAGGTAGAATTGGATTTGATTTGGAAAATAAGAGAGGTGGATTTTTCTACCCGAGAAATAGTAATAGTCAGTATCTTTTTGGTGCTGGCTATTTTCTTTTTGTAGTTAAAAACGATTCTGTAATTTTTACCACATCATATAATTTGAATAATTCTGAATCCAACCAAAGCCCAGGCAGCATAAACGATGGATTAGCGATTGATTCCAGCCAAAAAGAAAACTATCAAGTGTATAATTCTTATGATTATGATGAAAGTGGTTTGGTAAAATTCGGTGGCGAAGGGCCAGCTTGGAGCATCAGGAAATCCAAGAATAGCCAATCTCCCTTAGGTGATTATATAAATCAAATTGGCTTGAGAACTCAAGACACAAGCTTAAAACCAATTTTCATTTCCGATGAAGATTTGTTTGCTACCTATAAAGATACTGACACAAGTGCATACTTTAGCAGTTTGAAAGATAAAGTTGCTATTGGAATCCAAACTGAGCAAACAATTTACCAATGGAGCAAAACAGAGCCAAAAGATTTTTTATTGGTACGGTATAAATTAATAAATCAAAGTGGTGTTGAATTAAAAAAATGTGTATTTGCACCAGTTTTCGATTCTCAAATTACAAGTAAGTTAAAGCCCCACTTTGGCGAAAGAAACGATAAATTACTAATTAGCAAATTCGACGAGAAAGATGTTGCAATTTTGTTTTCCGACACGAGCAAATATGAAGCTGGGCTAAACTTAAATTATATGTTTATAGCTCCATTCGACTCTCCAAAAATTCTAAATGGTTATGCAAACAGATTTGCTGGAAGTAAAATTTCAATGAAAGCAAAGCAAGTATTGGTGGAAGATAATTTGCAAAATGTGACAACGCTTAGAGAAAAATTGCAAAAAAGAATTTCATTTGCTAAAGATGAAATTGACCAAAGATTGGCATTGGTGAGCGATGAATTTATTTGGACTAAAGGCGATACGCTTGAATTTTCTTATTTGTTGGGATTTTCTCCAGCCAGCAATAGCTTTACAGATGGCAAAGCTCGGGACATTGAAACAATTAATATGAAGCTACAAAATATATATAGCTTTCTGAATAGCAAAAATATTACTTCGGTTATAAACAGTGATATTGAAACGAACACTCTGACTACTTACAACAAAGTTACATTAAGTCAATTGGATTTCGATACGCTTGAAATTTTTGATTTATTAGGAAATTCAATTGACAAATTTGTCAAAAACGATAAAGTAAGTTTACAAGGTAAGAGAGTTCTGCTATTGCAAATAATGAGAAATGGGAGATTAAGTTATGCTAAATATTTGGATTAGCAAAGAATAGTATAGAATTATTCAAACTCGAGATGAATGTTAGAATTTTTCACGCTATGAGTGATTGCACCAATTGAAATAGCGTCAATACCAGTAACAAGATAGCCACCAATATTTTCAAGATTAATTCCGCCCGAAGCTTCGATGAAAAGTTCCTTGCCAAGTGGATGTTTGCGAATAATTTCAACAGCATCTGCAATTTTTGCTGGGGACATATTATCAAGCAATACGCCATCTATACCAGAATTTAAACCTTCATTCAATTGAGAGAAATCATCAACTTCAAGTTCAATTTTTAAGGTTTTAACTAATGCCCCAATTTGCTTTACAGCGTTTGAAACTCCACCAGCGGCAGAAATATGATTATCTTTAATTAATATACCAGAGGAAAGATTTAACCGATGGTTTTGTCCACCACCGCAAGTAACAGCATACTTATCGAACAAACGCATACCAGGCATAGTTTTGCGAGTATCGAGAATTGTCACGTTGTAAGGTTTCGCCAAATCCACAAATTTTTTGGTAAGGGTGGCAACACCGCAAAGTCTTTGCATTAAATTTAAAAGTGTGCGTTCTTTAGTGAGAATTTCAGAAGATTTGCCAGTAATTCTCGCGATAATATCGCCATTTTTGGCAATAGATTTATCTTGCTTTAGAATTTCAACATTAAAATCATTGGAGAAAAAGTATGGCAAAACAACAGTGCCAGACACAACTAATTCTTCTTCTGCTTGAATATAGGCAGAAACAGATTTTTTTGAATCTATCAAGTTGTCTGTAGTGTAGTCGCCAGTTGGGAAGTCTTCTTCGAAGTATTCTTGGATTCTAGCTTTAATATAACTCTCTGGCAACTTTGTTATTTGAGTGTATGAAATCAAACTAATTAAAAATTGAAAAAATAAGATTACAAAGTTCAATTTATTTTTTGTGAAAACCAAAAAATAAATGATATTTAGCTAATTTAGGTCTGAAAATGAAAAGATTATATTTTGTATATTTGAAAGATTATATTTTGTATATTTGTATGATAAATACAAACTTAAATTTTAGAAAAGGTAGTAATCAGAATGCAATTTATTGATTTGCAAGCCCAATATCGCTTACTAAAACCGCTGATAGACGAGAATATCCATAAAGTTTTAGATAGTGGAAAATACATTTTCGGACCTGAAATAACTGAATTAGAACAACAATTAGCAGAATTTGCTGGAGTTAAACACGCCTTGGCAGTAGCTTCTGGAACTGATGCTTTGCTTATGCCATTGATGGCTTGGGGAATTGGGCCAGGCGATGCAGTATTCACAACCCCTTTCACATTTATGGCGACAGGCGAGGTGATTAGCTTATTGGGAGCAACTCCAATATTTGTTGATATAGACCCTGACACATATAATATTGATCCTAGAAAATTGCATGATGCAATTCACCAAGTATTGATCAAAGGCGAGTTGAAGCCAAAAGCTGTGATTCCAGTTGATATATTTGGTTTGCCTGCAGATTACGATGAAATAGAAGAAATTTGTGGACACCATAACTTAAAACTATTGCAAGATTCAGCACAAAGTTTTGGCAGCAGCTATTTCGGTAAACGAGCTGGAAGCCAAGGGCATTGCTCGGCTACTTCATTCTTCCCTGCCAAACCTCTTGGTTGCTATGGCGATGGTGGAGCAATCTTCACAGACGATGATGAACTTTGCGAGGTGCTGAAATCAATTAGAGTACACGGAATGGGAAGCGACAGATACGATAACATTAGAATTGGTATAAATGGAAGATTGGATTCGATACAAGCGGCTGTGCTTTTAGCAAAAATGACTGTATTCGAAAAAGAATTGGAATTGAGAAATCAAGTTGCAGCAAAATTTTCTGCAAGATTGAGTGCAAAATTCAAAACTCCATATATCCCAGATGATTATGTATCGGCTTGGGCTCAATATTGCATACTTTCTGAAAGTACAGAACACAGAGCAGAGCTACAAGAAAAGTTAAAACAACACGACATTCCCTCAATGATTTACTATCCAATTCCATTGCATTTGCAAACGGCATATAAATCATTGGGCTATGAAGTTGGAACAATGCCAGTAGCAGAATCTGTTGCTAAACGTATATTTGCATTGCCAATGCACCCATACCTAAGCGATGAAGATTTAAATAAAATTTGTGATGTGCTATTAGCATAATTCTTTGTTGCTAAACTTAATGGAAATAATTTTTTATCGAATGACTTTTTGATGCAATCTATCTTAAAGTCATTCTTTTTTTTAAACTAGAAAAAATTCTCATAATGAAATTTATAAAATCAGTTTCAAATATCACAAATTTAGTTTTTGTAATTGTATTTACATTGCTTTTTATTGACCCTCTAACTTTGGGCGATCCGCAAATAAGGGCTTGCTACGAAGATGATTTTTATTATTATTTAAAAACTGCTATTAATTTTATCGAACTTGGATTCCCAACTTTCGATGGAGAGATTGCCACCAATGGTTATCATCCACTTTGGTTTTTGATAATAACGGGTTTTGTGGCGGCATTTGGAAAAGGTAAACTCTTTTTTGTTGCTATGAATATATTCGTTTTATTGCTCAATGTTGCAAGTTTAGTTTTGCTTAGAAAATTACTTTCGCTTGTTTTGGACAATAAGTATTATATAGAATTAATTGTTGTTATTTGCATTTATAAGTTGGTTAATGTTAGCATTACAGGAATGGAAGTAGTCGCCACAGTACCAATAATTCTTTATTTAATGTACTATTTCCAAAAGAATTATGACAAACTGAATTACTTTATTTTGGCGTTACTATTAAGTCTAATGATTCTGTCAAGATTAGATACAATGCTGCTTTCATTGTTCTTTATAATCTTACTGATCAAACAAAAGAAAATTGATTCGAAAGGGTTATTACCTTTTGCTTTGGGCTTATTGCCAGTGGCTTTATATATATTGTCAAATAAGATTTTCTTCGATACTTTGTTGCCTGTTTCTGGAATGGCAAAGCAGATTCGATATAGTTATTACCCTAGCTTTGAAGCATTGAAACTTATGTTTTTAGGGAATATAAATGCCATATTTTTGCATTTGTTGCCAACTTTGCTTGTTCCAATTTTACTTTTCAAGAAAGATGTTTTCAGCAAAATAAAGTTGAAGCAAGAATTGGTGCTAAGTCTAACATTGTTCACATTAGTTTATTTTCCATTGCTATCAATAATTAGCGGATGGAGATTTTTCAATTGGTATTTCTATCCATTCATATTTTTATTAATGATTTTGCTTGTTTTGCTGGATTCAATTCCAACTTTTAAATCATTTGCAAGCAAATTTCAGCGAATAATTTATTCGCTCGCATTAATTTATGTTTCAGTTTGGACAGTAAATTTTAAGTTTGTTCGGAGCTACGATGGGTTTCCGTTTTATGCCGAAATAGAGGAATTAGCTAAGTTTGTTAATGCCCACCCTGGTAAATACTCAATGGGAGATAGAGCAGGCCTGCTTGGCTATTTGTCCAACAGTCCAATTTTCCAACTTGAGGGCTTGGTAGAAGACAAAGCGTACTTAGAAAACATTAAAAACACTGTTAGTTTACGTGAAGTATTTGCAAAGTACAAAATTGATTATTACATCAGCTATAACTTGGAAATTGACAAAAAGTCAGGCAAATATTTAGCCATAGAGCCAATTGAGGGCTATGAATTTGGCAATAGATTTATGACTACACCTTTGGATTACAAGTTAGAACTTAAATTCAAAAAGAAAGATACTTACTATGTTTACAACCTAAATAAAGCTATTAATTAAATTTTAATTAAATTTGGGAAAAAGTAAATAAGCAAAAAATGAAAAAATTCGCAATTACAGGTGTAGCTGGTTATATAGCACCCAGACACTTACAAGCAATTAAAGATACAAATAGCAGCTTGATAGCTGCATTAGACCCACACGATTCAGTTGGGATAATGGATAAGTATTTTCCGAATGCTGCATATTTCACTGAGTTTGAGAGATTCGATAGGCATTTAGAAAAATTGAAAAGACAAAGCGAAGGAATAGATTACCTTTCGATTTGCTCACCAAACTTCTTACACGATGCTCACATTCGTTTGGCTCTTAGACTAAATGCAGATGCCATTTGTGAAAAGCCTTTAGTACTCAAACCTTGGAATTTAGATGCACTTCAAGAATTGGAAATAGAAACAGGACGCAAAGTTTATAATGTTTTGCAATTAAGAGTTCATCCTGCTCTTATTAAGCTTAGAGAAGAAATTCAAAATAAAAAGTCTAACACAAAACATAAAGTAGTTTTGAGTTACATCACAAGTCGAGGTGTTTGGTATAAACACTCTTGGAAAGGAGATAACGAAAAATCTGGTGGAGTAGCAACAAATATTGGAGTCCACTTTTTCGATATGTTGATTTGGCTTTTTGGAAAAGTACAAAAACAAGAACTGCATTTGAGTGAAGATCAAAAAATGTCTGGTTTTATTGAATTAGAAAATGCGGTAGTCAATTGGTATTTGTCAATTGATAGTGCTGATTTGCCTAAAGATGTGAAAGCATCTACATATCGTTCTATAACAGTAGATGGAAATGAAATTGAATTTACTGATGGATTTACAGATTTGCATACTACAATCTATAAAGAAGTACTAAATGGCAATGGTTTCGGACTTGAAGATGCAAGACCATCGATAGAATTAGTTAACCAAATTAGAAATTCAAAAGTACAATTGAATAAAGAATTGCAACACCCATTTATGAGCAAAAAGTAATGAGTTATTTCGTACACGATTCGTCATTTGTAGATGATGGAGTAATAATTGGTGCTGGAACAAAAGTATGGCATTTCTCACATATTCAAACTGGTAGTGTGATTGGAGATAAATGTGTTTTTGGACAAAATGTAAATGTTGGCAATAATGTAAAAATTGGTAACTTTTGCAAAGTCCAAAATAATGTTTCTATTTATGAAGGTGTGGAATTAGAAGATTATGTATTTTGTGGGCCTTCTATGGTGTTTACAAATGTAATGAATCCTAGATGCAAATATCCACAAGTAGGTAGCACTTTCTATAAAAAAACTCTTGTAAAAGAAGGAGCATCAATTGGAGCAAATGCAACAATAGTTTGTGGCAATACAATTGGCAAGCATGCATTTATTGCAGCTGGCACAGTTGTAACGAAAGAAGTACCAGATTATGCAATGATGGTTGGAGTGCCTGCCAAACAAGTTGGTTGGATGAGCGAAGCTGGTGAAAAACTACAATTTGATAAAAATAACGAAGCACAATGCTCCAAAACAAATACCAAGTACAAACTGGAAAACGGTTTAGTTTCTGAGATAAAATAATATGATAAATAATAAAACTATAGCAGTAGTAGTTCCTTGCTACAATGAAGAAACACAAATAGGAATGGTTATAGAAACTATGCCAGACTTTGTTGACAGAATAGTAATAGTAAACGATAAATCGAAAGACAAAACAAAAGATGTTATTTTAGATTACGTAAAGAAAGATGGCAAAAGCCCTATTACTATTGAGAGTATAATAGGTAAAAAAGTAGCAAATCGTTATAATGCCGCGGAAATGGTTTTAGAAAATCAAATGAAAACTGAAGTGAACTTGTTCACCCCCTCAGAAATATTAAATGATAATTATCAAAATCAAAGAATAATCTTAATAGACCATTTAGAAAATGGTGGAGTTGGTGCAGCAATTGCTACTGGATATAAATGGGCGAAAGATCATAATATCGATTGTACTGCAGTGATGGCAGGAGATGGACAAATGGATCCATCGGAATTAGAAAAAATTTGTTTACCTGTAATTATTGATAATGTAGATTATGTAAAAGGTAATAGGTTAATTCATCGATCTGCTTGGCTAGTTATACCAAAAATCAGATTTTTTGGAAATTCTATACTTTCAATGTTAACTAAAATAGCATCTGGCTATTGGCATGTTTCAGATACACAAACTGGATATACAGCAATTAGTAATAGCGGTTTACATGCAATCCGTCTGCATCAAATCTATAAAAGATATGGTATGCCAAATGATATGTTAGTGAAGTTAAATATTGCTATGTGTACCATTAAAGAAATAGAGATTAAACCTATTTATAACGTAGGCGAGCAATCTAAAATGAAGATACATTTGGTTATCCCGAAAGTATCTTGGCTCTTACTTAAATCGTTTTATAAAAGATTGTGGTTTAAGTATCTTTTTAGAGATTTTCACCCATTATTCTTACTGTATCATTTCGCAATGCTAACAGGTCTTGCCTCTATCCCTTACATGCTTAAAATAGTAAATTCATTTATTGATGGTACTACATTAAATTATGAGCCGTTGCTTGCATTCTTCTTTTTGTTCATTTCCAGTTTTCAATCTTTGCTTTTTGCAATGTGGATGGATATACAAGACAATGAAAGATTATATAAGTAAATAATTAAAATTATTATTACAATTTGTTAGTTTCTTTGTAATTTGCATTCAAGTTATACTATAATTTTGGATAAATTTATGAAGTCAATCACAAATTTCATTACACTCAGCATACTTTTTACAATCACATCCTTATCTCAATTCTACGAAAAAACATTCGATTTAGGAGTTCGTTCCTATGGTTGGAGTATCAAAAAGACAACTTCTGGTTATAAAATGTCTGGAATGATACATAATGTAAGCCAAGATAATTTTAATTCATTAGATGTGTTTACTTTAGATTTTGATGATAATATTTCAAAATCTAATTATTCAATATTTTCTTCTCCTTCAAGGGACATTCAACCAGAAATGAACCATAGTGAAAGTTCTGATTACATTGGGTTCCTTGTAAATAGAGGATACGATGATATGTATTTAGCTAAATTAAGTGGAAATCCAGTTAATGTGAAATATGCATTTGGAGATACTCAGGGCTATGCAATAACTACAGATAAAGCAGATAATGTTTATGTAAGTGGATACATAGACTCAGGTTCTGAAAAGCCATTTTTAATTAAATATGATAATAACTTAAAACTACAATTTTCATATCAATATCAATTCCCAAGTATGTATTTCCCAGTATTTTGGTTTAATGGCAACACTCAGTTGAAAAACAATAATTTGTTGAATACTGGTAGAGTATATTATGTTGAAAGAGCTTTAATTTCTGTTTTGGATACTTCAGGAAAAGACGTTTTTTCTGGTTATATTAATTACAACGAAAGTAATTATTTCAATTCAGGCTCTGAATTAGACAACAATAAGATTGTTTGTGTTGGAGTTAATAATCAAAATGGATTTATTTGTTTATTTTCTCAAAATGGAGATTTGCTTAATTCATATAGTTTAAGAGTTCAAAATGAAACAGTTGAAATTCTAAAAGTAATGGGTGGTAATAATGCTTATTTTGTACTTGGAAATGTTGTTCATAATGATGGAAAAAAAGAACCATATATTTTGCAGATTTCGCAAGACGGAAAGATAGAAAAAACAAATGCTTATGTCAATTATAAGGATTTTGCATTGTTTCAGGATTTTTGGAAGTATTCTGATAATGAAGTATTGATTTGTGGTTCTGTTGATAGAGATATTTCTGAAAAACCACTTTTTATAAAAACAAATTCTGATTTTTCAACTTGTTCATTCAAGCCTTCCAATATCAATTTTCAGCTTGTTGATATATCAAATATCACCACTTTTACAAAGTTACCATTAGTAGGTACAAGCAATTACGGAACCTCAAATTACAACTTGGATATAACAAATAAGGATATTAATCCAAAATCCACTCCCTGTCAAATAGTAGTGCCTTTTCAGTGCGGGACAGGCTCTTTTGAATGGGAGAAGATTGCTAATAAATATACAGACTTTAATTTTATTAGACGTGCAGCATTTAGAGATTCTACAATTTATTTGACTGACAATAACTTTATGGAAGTTGGCGCAACTTGGTCCAAACAAAGAAAATATGTAACAAAAGGTTTCAGAACCAATTTCACTTTTAGTATGAGTCAAGGTAGTAATTATAGCAGTGTTGATGGTTCTGACCCTGGAGCTGACGGGATTGTTTTTATTCTTCAAAATAACTCAAATATAGATTTTGGACCAACTGGTGGAGCTCTTGGCTATGAAGATATCCCAAATGC
>CAZYXG010000005.1:0-42371 GCA_964650885.1 uncultured Hyphomicrobiales bacterium
TTTTTAAATCTTTAAGTTCTTAATTACAACTTAAAAAATATATTTGACATATCAAGAAAAAAAAAACTACATTTTTGCGAAAAGTTTTCCACAATCTGTGTTTCTAGTTCTTATTCTTTATTATCTAAAATACGGAAAATGTTTATTGTTTTGTTTTTTTAGAAGTCTTTCCTAAGGAGCTAGTAATTTCATTGTAATATTGATTTCTACAAATAGGTACTTACTATGGAAATTTTTTTGATTTTTTTTAACTTTAGTTATGGGTGAAGGGTCAATTAAATTTGTTTTCTTCCAATATATAATCCCTAATGGGATTTGGGTTGGATACCACACTTCTCTGGTATGACATTTTTATCTTCTAAATCTCTTAATCTTGAAATCGTATTCAGATATATCTGCTTCGCTTGACAGTCATTTGGATACTTCAGTTCAGTATGACAAAAAAAAGGGCTGTATTTATTAGTTACAACCCTTTTATCATTTCTTTAATTAATAAATTACTTAAATATTCACTGCTTCGCCATAAGCTTGGGCAGCAGCTTCCATTATTGATTCGCCAAGTGTTGGGTGTGCGTGGACAGTTTTGAATAGTGTTTTGCCAGTAGCACCAGCTGCTTTTGCCACTGCTATCTCGCCAATCATTTCTGTTACGTCTGGACCAATTAAGTGGGCTCCAAGGATTTCACCATATTTATTGTCAATCACAAGTTTAACGAAACCTTTTGCTTCGCCAATACCGTGTGCTTTTCCATTTGCTGTGAATGGGAATTTACCAATTCTTACATCATAACCAGCTTCTTTTGCTTTGCGTTCTGTCAAGCCGATTGAGGCAACTTGCGGATTGCAATAAGTACAGCCAGGAATCATATTGTAGTCAATTCCGTGTTCGCCATGACCAGCTAAAATTTCAGCAAGTGCTATACCTTCGGCAGAAGCTTTATGAGCTAACCAAGGTGCACCAGCCACATCGCCAATAGCATAAATATTTGGTACATTAGTACGCATCAAATGGTCAATTTTTATAAATCCACGATCTACATTAACGCCATTTTCTTCCAAACCAATGTTTTCGATGTTTGCTTGAATACCAATTGCATTCAAAGCCAAATCAGCAGTTAAAGTTCTTTGTTGACCATTTTGTTCAACTGTAACTTCAGCACCGTTTGCAGTTGGTTTTGCAGCTAATACTTTAGTTGAAGTAAGCACTTCGATTCCACTTGATTTATAATGGCGAAGTAATTCTTTAGAAATATCTTCATCTTCCACAGGTAAAATTCTATCAGCATATTCCACCATAGTTACTTTTGTGCCAAATGCGTTGAAGAAATAAGCAAACTCAACTCCAATTGCTCCAGCTCCCATAATAATCATAGATTTAGGAGTTGTGCGTTGGATTAATGCTTCAGTAGAAGTGATAATTTTAACTCTATCAACTTCAAGTCCTGGCATCATACGAGGACGAGCCCCAGTGGCAATAATGATATGTTTTGCTGTAATTGTATCAGTAACAGCACCGTTAGGATCTGTAACTTCTACAGTTGAGTTATTTTTTATTTTTCCCCAACCTACAACTGTTTGAACTTTGTATTTGCCAAAAAGGAAGTTTACGCCTTTTGACATTTGCCCAGCAACTTTTCTACTTCTATCAATAACTTTCGACATATCAGTAGTGTAAGCGGGTATATTGAAACCAAAATCGCCAGCGTGATTCAAAAAGTGAGCGTATTCAGCATTTTTCAACAATGCTTTAGTTGGAATACATCCCCAGTTCAAACAAACTCCTCCGAGCTCAGATTTTTCAACACAAATTACTTTCATTCCAAGTTGAGAAGCACGGATAGCAGCTACATAGCCGCCAGGTCCACTACCAATTACAACTACATCTACATTATGGTTTGCCATTTTTTGTACCTGTTCTTATTAAGTTTTTAATTAAATTGTTTTCAGTTTCTGTTTAAATTTCAAATTTAGATTAGCAAATTAAGTCTTTTCAAAATCAAAAAAAAATTTAAGCTGCTTAATTCTTTTAGAAAACTGATTTACAAAGAGAAAACTAAAAATATTGCTTAACTTTGTTGTTTAAGACAATTTATCTTTAAAACATTGATACTTTAGACTATGAACTTAATCCTTAATAAATATTTTAACCTTCAAAATGGCGCTGAAGACAAGCAAAAAACATTGGAGAATGTAAAAAGCAATGTTTCTTTTACAGGTTCAAATTTATGGATTTTAATCTGTGCAATTATTGTTGCTTCGGTTGGTTTGAATGTAAACTCAACTGCTGTCATCATAGGAGCAATGTTAATTTCACCACTGATGGGTCCAACTGTGGGAGCTGGCTTTGCATTAGGAGTGTATGATTTTCCGTTGTTAAAAAGGGCATTGAGAAACTTACTGATTGCAACATTTGTAGGATTGATTGTTTCATTCTTATATTTTCTACTAAGTCCATTTAAAGCAGTACAATCCGAAATGCTGGCAAGAACTGCTCCCAATATATACGATATATTAATAGCATTTTTTGGAGGTTTAGTAGGTGTAATTGCTGTAACAAGAGTTGAAAAAGGGAATCCAATACCAGGCGTAGCAATTGCTACTGCATTAATGCCTCCACTATGTACTGCTGGTTATGGCTTAGCTATAGGTAATATTAGCTACTTTTTAGGAGCTATGTTTTTATACTCAATTAATTGTGTATTTATCTGTATCGCCACATTTAGCATTGTTAAGTATTTGAAATTTCCATTAGTAGAAGAAACAAATCTACTTCAAATGAAAAGAGTTAAATATGGAATTACTGTGCTTATTTTTGTATTGCTAATTCCAAGTGTATTATTTGCATATTCATTATTTAAACAGCAGAAGTTTAATCAATTGATAGAAATATTTTTAGAAGAAGAATTTGCCCATAAAGGCAACGTAATTATTTTTAAACATTTGGATTATGCCTCTAACCCTAAAAAAGTAGAAGTAGCATTTTTATCGGAACAATTCTCTGCTAGCGATATAATTGGATATAACCAAAAGTTAAGCAGAATTTCGAAAAATACAAAACTAATTTTCAAACAATACGAAGGAATCAAAAATTTAAAAGGTGACATTTTAAATGAAATATTTAGAGCCCAATTACTAAAAGATTCAAAAAAAAATGAAAATAGCAAGTTGGAACAGGTTCTAACCTCCTACCAAATCAATACTAGTAATTTACTAATTGAAACTCAGGTATTTCTTCCTCACTTAACATCTATTGGGTTAATGCGATATGACATTTACGAAAAAGATAGCATATCAAGTTTTAAATATGTATTATTGTTCAAAGCTAATCAAACTTTTAAAAAAAATGAACGACAGAAATTGAAAGAAATTACAATGTTAAAATACCAATTAAAAGATATTTTAATTATTCAGGAATAAATCATGCAAGAATTCGTATTTTTAAGCTTCTTAATCTCCCTATCAGCATTATTTGCTTATTTGAATGTTAAATTTTTCAAATTACCATTTGTAATTGGTTTATTCATACAAACTACAATTTTATCATTGCTCATATTGATTTTCAACAATATGTATTTAGAGTCAATGATTAATTTTAATAATATAATGAATAACATTAATGTTAGTAAAATTATATTAGATTTTCTTTTAGGATTTTTGCTATTTGCAGGTGCAATTCACACGAAGTGGTCAAACATCAAATTATACATAAAAGAAATATCAGTATTGTCAATATTTGGGGTAATGATTTCTACAGTGCTCATTGGTTTAAGTTTTTTCTATTTGTGTAGAGTTTTTAATATTCAAATAGATATTGCCACATGTTTTCTTTTTGGCGCATTGATATCCCCTACCGATCCTATTGCAGTTTTAGGGATTTTAAAAGAAGCTAAAGTACCACAAAAAATAGAATCCATAGTAATTGGAGAAAGTTTATTTAATGATGGTATAGGAGTAGTAATTTTTATAGCAATTTTGGAATCAATTCTACATAATCAAGGGAACTTAGACCTTACACACGTAGGATTTCTTTTTGTGAAAGAAGCAGTTGGTGGTATTTTATTTGGTTTAGTTCTTGGATTTTTGATTTATAAATTACTAAAATCGATAGATCATTATGAAACTGAAATATTGCTTACAATTTCATTTGTGATGTCTGGCTATCTATTGAGTAACTATATCCATATTTCAGGTGCATTAGCAATGGTAGTTATGGGATTGTTTATAGGCAATTACAAACAAGACCAATCTATGAGTGATACTACTCAGGAATATGTTTACAAATTTTGGGAAATATTTGATGTAATTTTGAATTCTATTTTCTTTATTCTAATTGCATTTACAATAGTAATTTTGAATACAACTTTGAATTATCTAATTATTAGTTTAGCAACTGTATTCATAGTTTTATTAGCACGTTCAATTGCTGTTTTACTTCCAATGAAATTATTTCCAAAATTTTTAAATATTAACTTCAATGAATCAAAAATGTTGATTTGGGGAGGATTAAGAGGTGGTTTGTCAATAGCATTGGTTTTATCTTTGCCCAAAAGTGAATACAAGAACTTAATTCTACTTTCAACTTATTTCTGTGTTTTATTTAGCATTATTGTACAAGGTCTGACAATTGAAAAATTTGCCAAAAAAGTGCTAAAAGCTTAACTGAAACGTCTTTAACGATATTATAGATACAGATACTTTTTCTAAATGAAGCATAAAGCAAGGATTGAAATTTGGACTTAGAGTTACTTGGTTATTTCATATCAATAATAATTGGTGTTAGCATTGGTCTTCTTGGTGGTGGTGGTGCTATACTTGCAGTTCCAATGCTTGTATATTTCTTTGGTGTTGCCCCTGAAAAAGCTACTGGCTATTCCCTTGTAATTGTTGCATTAAGTTCACTGATATCATATTGGCAAAAAAAAGATTTAGGTAAATTATATCCAAGTGTTATTTTAAAATTTGGTATTCCTTCGGTAGTACTGATTTATCTCACAAAATCTATCTTTGTGCCTTTGATTCCAAATTTGATTGTTTTTAGTCCCAAAGTCATTCTCACGAAAGATATGCTTTTAATGACAATTTTCGCAATTGTGCTATTTGTTTCGTCTGTATCGCTATTAGGCAAATCAAATTCAAATGAATCTAATGAAACAGTAATTCCAAACACTTTTAATTTATTGCTTTATGGAGCATTTGTTGGGTTTCTTACTGGACTTATTGGTGTAGGTGGGGCATTTCTTATTGTACCTGCTTTCATAAGTTTAGTAGGTATGGAAACAAAAGAAGCAATCAAAAATTCATTGGTGATTGTGATTTTCAATGCAATATTTGGTTTCTACGGATTTTACAAAGTAACACCAATAATAGATACAAAGTTGATTTTAATCATTGCAATTATATCTACACTCGGTGTATTTTTGGGAAATTATTTAAACAAAAAATTATCAAACGAAAAAATTAAACATATTTTTGGTTGGATGAATCTAATTCTATCTTTCATTCTTATACTAAAAGAGGTTATCTTTCGTATTTATACGTATAAAGATTTAATAAAATAAAAAAGGGAAATTAATGAAAATCGAAACTTTTGTAGATGAAGGATTGGCACACAATTCTTATGCTGTGCTTTCAAAAAATCAAATTGCTGTAGTGGATCCATCGCGCGATATACAGCCATATATCAATTTCGCAAGTGCAAACAATGCAAAAATCGTTGCTATAATTGAGACTCATCCACATGCTGATTTTGTAAGTGGGCATCTTGAATTGAAAAAGAAAACGGGAGCTCCAATTTATGTAAGTAGCTTGCTTGGTGCGAAATATGATTTTTCTGCTTTTGAAGAAGGTGCAAAAATTAATATAGGCGAATTAGTACTTTCTTCAATAAATACTCCTGGTCACTCTCCAGATTCAATTTCAATAATTGTATCTGAAAATGGAACTGATAAAGCAGTTCTTACTGGCGACACATTATTTGTTGGCGATGTTGGGCGACCTGATTTGAGAGAAGGAGTTGGAAATATTCAAGCAACTAAAGAAGATTTAGCAGCTTCTATGTATGATTCAACACGCAATAAGTTAATGAAATTGCAAGATGAAGTTTTAGTTCTGCCAGCTCATGGAGCTGGAAGTCTTTGTGGGAAAAATATTTCAAGTGATTTATATTCTACAATTGGCAAAGAATTGAAAAGCAATTATGCTTTGCAAGAAATGAGCAAAGAGAAATTTGTTTCTATTATTACAGCAGACAATCCTTTAATTCCGAAATACTTCCCTTTCGATGTGGAACTAAATAGATTTGGTGCACCAGATTTAGAAGAATCAATTGCTAAAATTCCTGTTCTTACGGAAGCAAAATTGATTGAAAACGATAAAGTTGTCATTGATGCGAGAGACCATTATGTATTCAAAAAAAAACATATTCGTGGTGCATTTAATTTGCAAGATGGTGACAAATTTGAGACTTGGCTTGGTACTATTGTAGCACCAGAAAGCAGAATTGTAATAGTGACTGATTCTATAGAATTAGCCAACACCCTTATAAGAAAAGCTTCGAAAATAGGATATGAATCATTGGTGGATTATGCTATTTTAGCCAGCGATGAACTTTTTCAGCAAAACCCAACGGAATCAATTGCATTATTAGACTATCAAAATTTCTTGAAAGAGCAAGATAACTTCTTTATTTTAGATATTAGAAATAAAGGTGAAGTTGCCAATGGTAAGTTTTTCGATAGTTCATTGAATATACCTTTAGCAGATTTGGAAGATGAAATTGCTAAATTAAAAAATGCTGACAATATAGTTGTACATTGTGCAGCTGGTTATCGCTCAGCAGCTGGTGTTTCTATATTGAAAAAACATTTGCCAAGTGGAGTGAAAATTTACGATTTAAGCTTCGATGTGGAGAAACATAAGAATTAATATGGCTAGAACAGAATCAAACTTTTTGGAATTGGGAGCAAAGGCATTCGATTTTTCATTGCTAAACCCAATAGACAAAAAAAAATACAACTTAGAAGATTTTCCAATTGATGATACAAATGGCTTAGCAATTATGTTTATTTGTAATCATTGCCCTTTCGTAGTTCATATTGCTGAAGGAATCTCGGCTTATGCAAAAGATTATTCAGCAAAAGGAATAAAAGTAGTTGCAATTAATTCAAATGATGTAGCTAACTATCCTGCTGATTCTCCTGAGAAAATGATAGAATTTGCGGCAAAGTATGGTTTCAATTTTCCATATCTTTTCGATGAAACTCAATCTGTGGCAAAGGAATATAAAGCAGCTTGTACTCCAGATTTATACTTATTTGATTCAAAATTGAAATTAGTTTACCACGGTCAGTTCGATGGAGCTAGGCCTGGGAATGATATAGAAGTAACTGGTAAAGATTTTCGTGCAGCAACCGATGCTTTATTAAGCGGCAAGATTCAAGAAAATCAACTTCCATCAGTTGGTTGCAATATAAAGTGGAAAAATTAGTTTATTAAAGAAAAATAAACTAAATTACGTTTGAGAAAAAATAGACTTGGGGGAAAACTCGCAAAATGCGGGCTTTCCCCCTTTTTTTGTTTATAGCAATTTCAATGCTTGGCATATTAATTGACTATATCAAGGAAAGGATAAATAGAAAAATGAACAGAAGAAATTTTTTAACTGCTTTAGGCATAGGCTCTATTGCTAGCACTATAGCAGCCAATGCAAGTGCCCATAGAGTATTTAGCGAGATTAGTACAGACCCACTTTTCACTGGCAACACATTGGAAACTGCTGGCACTATTGAGCGAATATTGCCTAATGGATTAAAAAAAGGTTCTGTTGTGGCTATTACTGCTCCTGCCAGCCCAACTTCACCAGGGGAAATTGCAGCAACGGTAAGTTTATTGAGAAGTAATGGTTTTAAAGTAGTAGTCGGCGATACGATTACAAAGCATACTACTAATTTCCGCTATCTATCTGGCTCCGACGAAGAGAGAGCAAATGAATTTATGGACTTCATCCAACGCAAAGATGTGGATTGCATCTTGTGTGCCAGAGGTGGCTATGGGGTGATGCGAATTCTTAACTTGATTGATTTTGATATAATTAAGCAAAACCCAAAAATCATTATTGGTTTTTCTGATATAACTGCCCTATTGAATTCTATTTTTAATTTGACTGGTTTGGTAGCTTTCCATGGGCCTGTGGCGGCAACTACTTTCGATAAATTCACTTTCGATAATTTCAAGAAAGTACTATTTATGGAGCAACAATTCACACCAATTGAAGTAATTGAGCCAAACACAAACATTATAACTGCTGGCTCAGGTAGCGGTAAGATAGTTGGTGGGAATTTAAAAATGTTAGTTTCTACTTTGGGTACACCTTATGAGGTGGATACTACTGATTCTGTACTATTTATTGAAGAAGTTTCCGAACATGCCTATCAAATTGATAGAATGTTGACCCAACTTCTACTCTCTAATAAGCTACAAAAAGCTAATGCAATTGTCTTCGGGCAATTCAAAGAGCTTAATAAACGAAGTTCATTCTTCCCAACTAAATCTTACACGATAAAAGAAGTACTTGATCAACTCATTACACCGCTGAAAATACCGTCAATAGTAGGTATGCCATTTGGACATATTCAACGCAAAATGACTTTGCCAATTGGAATTAATGCCATTTTGGACACCAAACTTAGCAAACTCACCATCACTGAAAAATCAGTCAGTTAATAATTTTTATTTATTTTCGTTTATTTATTTGAAAAAGAGCCGTATATTGTAACTTTTATGGCACTTTGCTGTTTATTGTTTAGTGAATCAAAACGGATTTGAATAAATGAGAAAATTATTTTACTTTTTATCTCTCTCTTTAATTATTGTTTTAAGCAATAATTCCCAAGCTCAGAAATTGAATGTAGCTGGATTGAACACCGATAATTTCAATACTGTGAAAGCTTTTTTCACAGTTACTGATAATTTTGGGAATTCAACTAATAAAGTCAATAAATCTGATTTTTTAATTAAAGAAAATGGAAAAAGTGTAAACGCACTATTTGATACTGAGTGTAATGAAAACCCTCCAGAGTTAAGCATTATGCTTATTGTGGATAGATCTGCGACAATGGGAGATCCATCTGATACAACAAATCCAATTCCTGGGCAAACAAGATACAAAGATGCTAAATTTGCTGTGAAAGCTTTTTTAGAAAAACTGAAATTTACTGGTAGAACTAAAGTGGGTTTGATAACTTTCTCTGGTTATTTTGAGTATAAAAGAGAATTTACAAATCAAGCACAATGGATATTGGATTCACTTGATTTAATTTCTCCAAGTGGTCCAACTAATTTTAACTATGCACTTTTAGATGAATTCAAAGGGCAAGGTGCAATTAAATTGCTTGGCGATCAGCCAGCAGATATGAAACGCATTATTATATTTTTGACTGATTCAGACCCAACTGATATATTTAGCCCGCAAACTAAAACTTCTGAAATAATTCAAAAGTGCGATGAATTTGGAATAAACTTCTATTCAATCACACTTTATAATCAAATTCAAAAAGATTTAAAGAAAATTTCTGATGAATGCCGTGGCAAATCTTTCCAAGTGAATGACAAAGATGGTCTTAAGTTAATATATGAACAAATTGCAGACGAAATCCAAAAGAATTTTATCTGCAATGTGTCTTGGAAATCTGAATACAGTTGCGATCCAACTTCTCTTGACAGATTAGTGGATATTGAATTTTCACAAAATGGCGGCCCCACTACTAAAGTTACTAAAAATTATCAAGTACCTGCAAATGGATTTGTAAAAGTTAATTTTGGTCAAAGTTTATATTCGTTTGGCGATCCAGATTTAGGCCCAGCAAATTCAGTTTCAAAAACGATTACTTTTGTTTCTGAAAATACACCACTTAATTTAAATAGCTTTAGCTTTGTGCCAGCAAGTACTTTTTTCACAGTTAAATCTGCTATGGTCAATGGAGTGATTGTAAGTGTTCCGTTTTCTATCAATAAAGGTGATACAGTTTCTGTAGAAGTAGTATTTACTCAAGAAGGACAAAAAGATTCACGTCAATCTAACTTATTTTTAAATTCTACACCTTGTACTGCTTCAATTCCAATTTTTGGTGGTATTACTAATGTTGTACTAATAAATCCAAAAACTCCAACTAAAGCATTCAGAACTTGCGATGCTATCAACATACAGTGGGGTGGAGTGGAAGTTGATAAGCCAGTAAACCTTTATTTTTCAAATAATAGCGGTATTAATTGGACTACAATAGCAAGAAATAGAGTGGGTTTCAATTATAATTGGACTCCCCTACCAGCACCTGGAAATACTTATAAAGTGAAAGCAGAAGTTTTGCCTGATACTAATTTCAGATGGGCAAAAGCAATTGGAAATCCTTCTGATAACTTTGGTAGAAGTATTGATATAACTGGAGATGGATTGTTTCTTTGGGCTACTGGTTGGTATCAAACTCCTACAACAGCAGATCCTTTGCAAAATGTTTTAAATTTTGATAACAAAACTTTGCAATCTGCTGGTGGTAAAGATATTTGGGTAGCGAAGTTTAGTAATGATGGAAAAGTAATTGACACTTATAGTTTTGGTGGAACAGGCAGCGATACTGCAACTGCAATTTGTGTTGACCCAGTTACTGGCGATGCATTTATTACTGGTTCTATTACTGGAAATATTAATGCAGATGTGAAGTTTGGTACTCAAAGTATAGCAGGAGCTACAATAGGTTTACCTTATTTCTTTGTTGCTAAAATTCCAGCATCGGGAGCTTCTCCAGTTGTAAAAATTCTTGGTGCTAAGTCTCCATATACAACTAGTGAAGTTTGGGGTACTAGAATAAAATTCGATAATGTAAACAAAAAAGTAATCGTTTTTGGCTTTGGAAAGAATCAATTATCTTCTAATTTAGATGGAATTCCAATAAATTTCAATTCAACTAATGCATCTCCGTTTAGTATAGAATTCACTCCTACAACTTTGGCTTGTACTAATTTTAGTCTTGGCAATATAAATCTGACTACTTTTAATAAAAACTTTGTTGCTTTTACTTCTACTTCCACAAATACTTACACTGTAGGTTCATTTACAGGAAACAGAAACTTTGGTAAGTACGGTGTTACTTCAGCAGGAATGAATGACATATTTATTAATAAGTTTGGTTCAGTACCTGGCAGTTCAGATATTAGTGCAGACTTCTCAATTGAAGAGCCAAAATTAGTTTTCCAAGTTTCAAAAGTGGACTTAACTTGCTCTAATATAGGTGTTCCAGTAGATTCAACTGCTACTAAATTGTTGCTGAATCCTACTACTTTGCCAATTGATTTTACATATACAATTACACCAGCTAATAGTGGATTTAGTTTAATTAATCCACCAACAACTGTTTTGCCAGGATTGGTAAATGCAGCAAATTTGACTATCAACTATCAGCCAAAAGTTATCGGCACTCAAAATGCAACTTTAACAATAACTGGAGCTTGTGCCAAACCTATATCACTTGCACTTTCTGGTTGTGGCAAATGTGGAATAGAAGTTACTCCAAAGTATGATATTGGTAAATCTAATTTAGCTGTGCCTGTAACTGGAATAATTAATAAAGTATTCAAAAACTTGAATAATAATTTAGTAAGAATTAACCCTAAAACAATTCCGAATACTGAATTTAAAGTTATAAAAATGACTGCAAATGGTTCTACTACTTACACTATTGGGCAAGCTTTTGATGTTGATGCTTATGGCGAAGTAGATATTGAAATTGAGTTTACTCCTACTGATGAAGGAATAAGAACTGCTCAATTAGATTTTGGTATTGATCCTAATTCTGGTTGCTCTAATGTTTCAACAGAATTAACAGGTTTAGGAGTTAATTCTGAATTGACTATTTATCCATTGAGATTTGGTTTGAAAAGAGTTGATGCTAAGCATCCTGCTCTTTTGAAAATTTACAACACTTCAGTAAATGCTGCTTCTATAGATTCAGTTTGGTTTAACGATAAAACAGTTTTTGATGTGGTTGGCAATTCAGTACCAAATCCTATTCCTGGAAAAGATACTGGAAGAG
The DNA here is from genome assembly GCA_964650885.1 of uncultured Hyphomicrobiales bacterium. Classification (GTDB taxonomy): domain Bacteria; phylum Bacteroidota; class Ignavibacteria; order Kapaibacteriales; family UBA2268; genus JAPLFM01. Next base: position 12,084 of record CAZYXG010000005.1, read on the forward strand.
TAGCCATTACTTTCTTGCCACGTGCGGAAATCAATTATAAACAAATGGCTTACGTTCGATATAACAATGGTAATAAAATTGATTCGGTACAAGTAGATGGGACTGGTTCATTGCCTATAGTAAATCCAACATTGATTTGCCCTAATACAACTTTGAAATTTGGTGAAAGTGGCAACGCGACATTAAGAATTGCAAATAATTCTACTAATACTGATACAAAAATCACAAGAATTGAAATACAAGATGCTGGAGATTTTACATTTTTAAATGGTACAAAGACTCTACCTGTAATTCCTGATGTAACTAAAGGTGGAAATATTCCAATTACTTTAAACTTTACTCCTCAAGCAGCTGGCAAAAGAGATGTTAAATTTAAAATCTATGCTGATAACTCTAAGGGAAATTTAACTGATGATGTTTATCCAATTCCTTTTGAGAATATATTCGATGCAAGTTGCAATGCAATTTCACCAGGTGGAGAAGAAATAGTTGATTTTGGTGGCACTTTAGTTTGCTCTCAACCATTGAAAACTTATTCAATAACAAATTCAGATCCAGTAAATGATTTAGTTATTTTTGGTCCGCCAGATGTCAAAGGTAATTCGCCAAATTTTGTCTTAAGTTTGCAAAATGATTTGGTGATTAAACCAAATGTAACAGAAACATTTACTATAACTTTCAAACCAACAAATGAAGTTGCTTACAGTGCAAATTTTGATTTATTAAATAATCAAAATCTGAAATTGAAATATGTATTGAGTGGTAAAGGTGTATATATTCACCATAGCTCAATTATAGCAAATGACATTAAACTTAAACCTGGATTGGATACAATGCTTTACGTGAGTGCGAAAGTGGCTGCTTTGGATAAGAAAATTCAAGATGGAATTTCTATTGATGTGATCTACAAAGCAGACGAAATAGCATTTTTGAAAGACAATATGGGAATGTATATAACTCCAACAACTTCAGTTCCATCATTGACTTGGTCAATGCCAGTTCTATTGAGTCCTGGTAGAATGCAATTACGTGCATCTGGTACTTTCCAAACTCCTTTTGATGGTAACTTATGTAAATTGCCTTATAAAATATATTTAGGCAGCACTACTTATTCAGAAATATCAATGCAATCAACAATTTACACTAATTGCTCAAGTCCAATTGAGTTGACTACAAAAATTACTGTAGATGGGGTTTGTTTCTTGGAAGGCAGATTGGTAGAAATATCGCAATATGAATTTATCGTGGGTAGTCCTCAGCCAAATCCTGCTAATGAAGTAGTGAAAATAGATTTCTCTATTCCTTATGATGGTCCAGTGGAAATCGAATTGCAAAGTACTGCTGGTAGCATTGTGAAAACTGTCAATACAAGTCAACTGAAAGCTGGGGTTCACTCGGTAGAAATTCCAACATCTGATTTGGGAACTGGCGTGTATTTCATTAAGTTCAAATCATTGATATTCCAAGATATGAAGAAAGTATTGATTGAGAAGTAAATACTACAAAAAATAAATTAGAAATAAAAAAGGGTTAGCTTTCACTAACCCTTTTTTTATATATAGTTATAAAGTTTATTTTGACACTATAAAACGCTTTCTCTCAAAGTAATTGCCATATTTTACTTCGATAAAATAAATCCCACTTTCCAAAGGAACACCATTATTATCAAACAAATCTAAAGTAATAATTGATTCTGAGCTGTTTGAATAATTCAATGAATTTAAATGGTAGCCATTTAAATCATAAATAGAAATATTTAAATCTTTAGAAGTCGGTTTGCTAATTAATAAATCAATAGAATTTAATGCAGGTATAGGTTGGATTTTAAAAACCTACTAAATTGTTTGTTATTTCAATGGAAGTTGGAAAACTGCTTGAATTACCTGGTAAGGTTACTTTACTTAAATCTCCACTTATACCATCAGTCCAAATTCCAAGTGAATCTTGAAGCTCTTCTCCATTTGAGAAGCCATCATTATCGGAATCTAACAAAGCTAAGGTTTCATCCCAAGTGTTACCAATAGCAAAAAATCCCTTTCAAAAATTATTTAAAGTTAACCTTCCACCTGTTAACGAAAAATGGCAATTCAAACATGTGTTTTGATTGCCATTTGGTATTTCATCAACAAATGCTGGGATTGAATAAACATTGCACTGTATTACAATTAATATTGAAGCAAAAAGCAATGATTTCTTATTCAAATTAAATCTCATCGAGTTACTATAAATCTTCTTCTTTCAACATAATTGTTGATTTTTACTTCTGCAAAATAGAAACCAGATTCTACTAGAATTGAATTGCTGTTTAACAAATTCCAACCGAAGTTATACTCTCCATTAGAATTTACTGAATTAAAAGTATTTACCAATAATCCATTAATGTCGTAAATAGATACTGTCAAATTGCCAATGATTCCAGTTTTTAGAGTGAAATTAATAAAATTACTTGCAGGAATTGGCGAAATACTTAGGTTGCTAAGCTCTAACAGTTCTTCGACAGAAGATGGAAAGTCATTTGGATCGCTAGGGTTAGTAACTAAAGCAAAATTTCCTGGAGCTGCATTTCCAACTTTCCAAACACCTGTAGGATCTTGCAATTCAGCACCATTGGAAACACCATCATTATCTGAATCGAGCATAGCTAAATTAGTTGTCCATTTTTTTCCGGCTTCGCTAAATGCAGTTCCAAAATTATTTCTAGACCCACCACCAGCTGAATTCACATGGCAATTTGCACAAGTTTTAGCGTTACCATTAGGTATTCTATTAACAAAAGCTTGTTCAGCACTTGCATTAGTTACAGTTGCTATTAATATTGAAGCAAGAAGTAAGTTTTTTATCATTTGGAAAGTATCCTTTGGATTAAATAAATTTAAATTTTGTACATTGTTTAATACAATTAACACCTAAACTACAAAAATGTTACAGTAAAATAGGAACCTTGAAATTAATCAGAAGTACCCATAATTCTAGCAATTGGCTTAAGTGATGAAAATTGCTCGAATATAAGCTTTGTAATCACCATTAAAGGCACAGAAAGGATTAACCCTGCAATACCCCAAATATAACCCCAAAAGACTAAACCAAAGATTACAGTAAGCATATTAAGGCGTAATTTGCCCCCCATAATCAATGGCTCGACTATATTGCCCATAATTATTTTCAAAACTATTAGGATAATTGTTAAAATCACTACGGGTTTGAAGGTATCATACTGAATAATTGACATTAAAATTGGCGGTACTGCTCCTAAAATAGGTCCAATTGTAGGGATGAAAGTCAACAGAAAAGTAATAAAACCAAAGAAGAATGCGAAGTTGATACCATAAATTAAGCAGATAATGTAAGTAATGAAACCAGTCATTAAACAAACAAATGATTTCAGTATCATATATGAATAGATTGAGCGTTGCACTCTTTCATAGGTCAATAAGAGTTCGCTATAGTTTTCATCGCCACTCACATAGTTCAGAAATCTTCTATAATTGGACATCCCGCTAAGCAAAACAATGTAATAAAGAACGAACATAAGGAAAGAAGTGGTGAATGAACCAAGAAAGTTTGCTATAAAACTTATCGAATCTCCAATTTTATATTGAGTGAATAACTCAATCAATCCTTTCCAGTCTAACCTTTTATCAATTTTTAGAATTGGTATGCCACGCAGGAATTGTATAATTTCGTTTGTTCGCAATTGAAGTCGAGAAAGCAAATAGTCTTTGTTTTCCAATATATCCGATGATGTTTCTAAAATCACAAAATAGATAATAAAGAGCAATGACAAAGTGAGAAAGGTAATCATTGGAAGCACAAGCCATTTTGGAGTTTTTACTTTTTGCAACCATAAAATAAGCGGTTGGAACATTATTGCAAATAAAAGTGCTAACACAAGTGGCACTAAAATCGATTGTAAAACATAGAGTATTACAAATATTGCTATGATTAGCATCACTATAAGAATATTCTTTATAGTGTTATCTTTAGAATCGAATTCTTTAGGCATAAGATAAATCGAAAAATTGTTATTTTGAAGATTGAAATAAAGTAAAAGTTAGAAAAGTATTTCTAACAATACAAAGTTAACTAAAAGTATTTAAAATTATTAGAGAGTTTTATGAAGTTTTATTTAATGCTAAGTGTGCTAGCTATTGCTATGTTTTCTTGCAAGAATAATGAAGAGGTTCAATTGAAGTCAGCAAGTGTGGTGAAAGCAATAGATACCAGTAACTTCGACACTAAAGTGAAGCCTGGAGATGATTTCTTCCGCTATGTAAACGGTGGCTGGATGAAGAAAATGCCAATTCCAGACGAAAAATCAAGATATGGTTCATTCGATGAACTATTAGATAGTGCATATTCTCAACAATATGCTATTTTGGAAGAAGTTAGTAAAATTAAAGCTCATAAGAAAGGTTCTGCTGAGCAATTAGTTGGTGATTTCTATTTATCGGCAACAGATTCTAATAAAATTGAAAAATTGGGTGCTGAGCCAATAAGAAGATATATTGATGAAATCAAGAAAATCAAAACATTTGATGAAATTTGGTATCAAATTGCAAGAATGCACTCAAGTGGAGATGCACCACTTTTCAACTTGTTTCCAGAACAAGATGCTAAAAATAGTAAATTTTATTTAGCAAGCATCTATCAAGGTGGACTTGGTATGCCCGATAGAGATTATTACATTAATTCAGACACTGCATCTGTTTCCAAGCGAGAACATTATGTTCAATATATGGCAACAATGTTTAAGCTAATTGGCGAAGATGAAGTTAATGCTGAAAAAATGGCTAATCAAGTGCTTGAATTTGAGATTAAGTTAGCTGGTTATTCTAAATCAAGATTGGAATTGAGAGATCCACAAACTACTTATAACAAAATGGATTTGCAAGGTTTGAAAAAATTAGCTCCAGAATTAGATTGGCAGTCATATTTTTCAAATGTTGGTTTGTCCAACCCGAAAGACATAAATATTTCTTCTCCTTTTTTTATGACTTCTATAGCTAAAATGAGTAAAAAAGAGCCTTTAGAAGTTTGGAAAGCATATTTACTTTGGAATTTAGTAAACGGGGCTGGCGATTTACTAAGTCAAAATTTTGTGAATGCAAAATTTGATTTCTATGGCAAATATCTTTCAGGTACTAAAACTTTGAAGCCAAGATGGAAACGTAATGTTGATTTGATTGGTAATTTAATGGGTGAAGCTATTGGCAAAATCTATGTTGAAAGACACTTTACAGCAAATGCAAAAAACAAAATGAACGATTTGATTAATAACTTGCGTGCAGCTTTGAAAATCCGTTTGAATAATTTGGACTGGATGACTGATTCGACTAAAAAGCAAGCATTAAACAAATTAGATGCAATCAAAACTAAAATTGGTTATCCTGATAAATTCATTGATTATTCAAGCATTCCCGTTGTAAAAGATAATTTATACGAAAATGCATTGGCTTCAGCTAAGTTTAACTTCCAATACCAATTGGCAAAAGTGAATAAATCTGTTGACCCTACAGAGTGGTTAATGTCACCTCAAACAGTAAATGCTTACTATAATCCTGCTAGCAATGAGATAGTATTCCCAGCTGCAATTTTGCAACCACCTTTCTTTAATCCAACAGCGGACGATGCTGTGAATTATGGTGGAATTGGTGCTGTAATTGGACACGAAATTACTCACGGATTCGACGATCAAGGTCGCCAATATGATAAAGAAGGAAACTTAATTGACTGGTGGACTAAAGAAGACGGCAAAAGATTTGATGTGAAAGCGAAAGACATTATTTCTCAGTACAACAAGTTTTCTCCATTGCCAAATCAGTTTGTTAATGGTGCATTGACAATTGGTGAGAATATTGCCGATTTGGGCGGTGTAACAATTGCTTATGAAGCTATGCAGATAGCTCATAAAGACAAAAAGATTGAGAAAATTGACGGCTTCACTCCTGAGCAGAGATTCTTTATTAACTATGCTCAAATTTGGAGACAAAACATACGTGATCAGGAAATGATGAAAAGATTAAAAACTGATGTCCACTCTCCTGCTGAATTTAGAGTAAATGGAGTTTTGACTAACTTCACTCCATTCTATAAAGCATTCAATGTGAAGAAAGGAGATAAACTTTTCAAACCAGAGAACGAACGAACAAAGATTTGGTAAACAACAAAATCCACAAGGCCTCGCTTTTGCGGGGCTTTTTTTCTTAATTTCAATTATGATTAACATTCCTTTTGGTTTTGAAATATTATTATTCTTTGTCGGATTTTTAGCAGGAATGATTAATGCCGTTTCTGGTGGTGGTTCTATAATCACTTTGCCAGTTCTAATTCTGATGGGTTTACCAGCTGGATTGGCAAATGGCACAAATAGGATTGGTGTTTTTTTTCAATCATTATCGTCTTTTATTGCATATAGAGAAAAATATAAAGAATTTAAGTTAAGTTTAATTTTTGGATTATTAACAATCCCAGGTGCAATAGCAGGTGCTTTGATATCTACTCATTTATCGAACGCACTTTACGAGAAAATTCTAGCAGCTGTAGTCATATTGATTGGTGTTTACTTAGTACTTCCAAGTAAAAAATTTGAACAAGAAGATGCAATTGTGAAATTTAATTTTCTGAATGTATCAATATTGTTGCTAATTGGCTTTTATGGTGGCTTTATGCAAGTAGGCGTAGGGTTTATTATCTTAGCGTTCTTGCAAGGTGTTATAAAAATGGATTTGATGAGGGCTAATTCACACAAGGTGTTTATGGCATTTGCATTCACTGTGCCCAGCTTAATAATCTTTATTTTAGCAGGGGAAATTCACTATCTGAACGGATTGATATTAGCTGTCGGTACATCATTAGGAGCTTGGATTTCTTCTAAGTTGGCATTGAAAAAAGGTGAGAAATTTATAAAGTTTTTCTTAGTCATTTCCGTCTTACTTGTTTCACTGAAATTATTGAAAGTTTACTAATTGTAAGTACTTAATTAGCTTTTTGTGTAACTATTTTCTGTTTATTTTGTTATTCTAAAATGAAATGTTTTAGTTTCTACATATTTTTCTTGCTGTTGTTGTCACAGCTTATTTATAGCTCTTCTCAAGTTTCCATTTTGGATTTGAAAAAACAAGCTGGCGATTACAGATTGGACTTTCTGATTTGGGACGATAATGGTTTGGCAAATCAGGTCAATAAAAGTGATTTAAAATTATCGCTTAATAGTGCTACGGCAAATTTTAATTTAGTAAACAATACTACCAGTGCTGATATTTCAAACAAATCAATATTGATTAGTCTTGATATATCAAATGCTTACAACTATACAAATTTTGATATTGCAAAACAGGGGCTATTGAATTTATTTCCTAGATTAAATTATTTCAAACCAGAATTGGCACTAAGCACTTACAATACCACTGCTTATCTAAATCAAGATTTGACAACTGATTATTCAAAATTAGTTTATAAATTGCCTTATATCAGTTTATTTGGAGCAAGTAATTTCGAGAATGTTTTTTTCCATAGCTTTGCAGGCTCTGCAAATGTATTCAAGAATGCAGTTTTTGAAAAACATATTGTAATTATCGCCGATAGCTATTCAGAGTCAAATATCAATAGTATTAAAGAATATTTAGAGCAAAACAATGTGAATTGCTATTTGATTTATTTCAATGATATAGCTCCACCTAGCTTAGTGAACCTTACAAAATCAACTAATAGATTTAAAATTATAACTACTATTGCAGAACAAAAGAGTTTTGATTTTGCTTTAGATAAAGTAATTAAAGAAATTTACAAATTGATACCTTTTAATTTATCTTTCAATTCCAAAATATGTAATGACAGCTTGGAACTTGGATTGTCTTATTTGAATCAACAATATGATTTAAATTTTAGTATTCCTGAAATTTGGAAAAGTAACTTAAAGCCAATTACCAATAATACTATTGCCTTTGCAAAGGTAGAATCACAAATTCCAAAAGATACTATAGTTGAATTTTTCAGTGAATTTGATTCAATTATAATTCAAAATATAAATACAAATAGTTTGCTTTTGAAATATTCAATAATTGATTCTTTGGCATTTGATAAGAAAAGTGCTAAAGTGAAATTTACTTATCAAACAGCAGACACTAGCTATTTTAAAACTACAATAGCAGTGCAAAGCACAGCATGCAAAGTTTTATCTTTTAACTTTGAAGCAGGAACAAAAACTAAGCTTAATAATAATAGCACAATTCGAATAGTTGCACCGAAACCAAATGAACGATTAATTGCTGGGAATCCCGCTATAATTAGATGGGAAGGTACTAACCCTAAAGACATATTTAAATTGGAATACACTAGTAATGATGGCTTAAATTGGAACTTGATAAGTGAAACTGCTACGAGCAATAGTTTCAACTGGAATGTTCCAAATACAGCTGCTCAATATAGAATTAGGATTAGTGAGTTAGCCAAGATAAATATTTATGAAAAGGTACTTTATTTCACAGTTCCAAACAATACATATATTGACAACATAAGCTGGGGAAGTGAAGATATATTAGCATTTTCTACTGATAAAGGAGAGCTTTATACAATCAATCCCTTCACTCAATTATCACCAAAGAAAATTAGCTCTGATTTGAAAAAAATAAACGATTTGAAATTCGGTAAATCAGGGACAAAAATAGCTACTTCTATAGATGCCAGCACATCTAATAGCAATCTTATTATTTTTGATGCAGACGAAGTGCAACCACCAGTAAAATTATTAGGCAATTTAGAAAGACCAAAATCACTAGAATGGAATAAACAATCTAATATGATTTTTTCAGGAGATTTTAATGGTAATTTAGACATTTGGAATATGACTAATCCTAGCTCTCAAACTCTAACATTTCCATTAATTCACAATGGTGCTATAAATTCAATTGCATATAGTGAAAAAAAGAATTTACTCATAACAACAGGAAATGATAGTTGGTTAAAGTTCCGTTCAAGTTTAAACTGGCAAATATTTAATGACACTTTAACTTTGAATTATGGGAACAATGATGTAGCTGTATCTATGAAACTTACCAATGATGATAATAATCTATATTTAGTCACCAAAAACAGTTTGATTTATTATTATGATTTATTCAAAAATGATACAATATTTTCACCTAGTTTGAGATTTAGTAATAAAATAAATAATTTACAATTTAATCATATATCCACTTTTCAAAACAAACTTCTTTATACTGCTTCTAGTAGCATAAGTTTGACAAATCAGAGTAATCAAGTCCTTTTTAGCTTTACTGGACATGACAACCAAATTAGTTCTTTCGATGTGAATAAGAATGGATTTGTAGCAAGTGCAGATATTAGAGGAGGTTTACAAATATGGAATATTAATGATTTTCCATTTGAAAAAAAGATTTTAGAAACAAGCCAAAGCGACAATTTCCAAGTTGTAGATATAAATTTAAAAATAGAAAATATAAATTTAGGCAATTATTGTTTGGGCAAAGTGCAAACAAACAATATATCAAAGTATATTTTAAATGAAGCAAATGCGAGCTTAGTTATTGATTCAATTAAAATCAATAACGATATTAATTCAGAGTTTAATATAACTAATATTTTCCCAATTACAATTAAATCAAAGAGTAGTTTCGATTTACAAATAGATTTTGCGCCAAAAACAGAGGGTACAAAGTTTTTAGAAATTATTGTTTATGCTGGGAATTTTAGCTTTAAGAAGCTATTAACTGCTGTCGGATACGACCCTCGATACATAGTAGAAAATAGCACTATTGACTTTGGCAATATAAATTATGACCAAACAAAGTTACTTTCAAATCAATTAAAAATAACAAATTCTGGCACAGTAAATTTGAAAATAATTAACTTTGAATACCAATCAAAAGATACTATTTTCAAATTAACTCAAAATAACTTACCAGTTAATGTTCCTGTTGATATTGCTCCTAGTAAATCTGTTACTTTTGAAGTGAGCTTTTTGCCGAAGAATATTGAGAGATACAATGCTTTATTGAGATTTAATACTCAAGAGACTTGCACTCCAATTTTTGTAAGCTTACTTGGCACAGGTGTAGCACCTGCAATCAAACAAAATAATTTCATATTAGACAAAATAAATTGTGCTAATGAAATGATTGATACAATCTTAAATATTACAAACACAGGCAAAGGGATTTTAGAAATAGAGAGTATTAAGCAAGTAAGCGGTAATTCAAATTGCAAGTTAATTTTAATTAAAAATAGTGCAAAACCAAATGAGAATATTATTTTGCGTTGCTCATATAGTGATAATGGTATAAAGAAAGATAGCAATGTATTTGAATTACTAACGAATAAACTTGAGAATGGCAACAATAAACACACCATTGCCATATTAAGTCAGAAAGATAGTATAGGTGTTTACACAAAAGATACTACAATTAACTTTATTGTATCAACAATCAATACAAACGCCAGCAAAACAATCTCAGTAAAAAACACTGGTACAATTTCTATTGACTGGAGTAAAGAGATTTTCTTGAGTGAGTATTTTGAATTAAAATCAATAACACCAATAATTTGCCAACCAAATGAATATTCTCAGTTTGAGTTTTACTTTACTGGCAGTGATAAAGATACATCTCTGCAAGCATCTTATTTACTTTCAAATAAATGCAAGAATCAAATAATTAATTTGTTCGCTATAATTGGTTCAAAAGAAACTAATATCAGCTTTAACCCTACTTACGATTTAGGTTTACTGGAATGTAATCAACCATATTTAATAAAAGTTGCTATAAGCAATATAGGTCAAAATGAGTTATTAGTCAATAATATTAGATTTGAAAATGATAATTTGAATGAATTAAACTTAATTAGCCCAACGACTAATATTTTAACGGCAAAAGAAACTTTTGAAATTGAGATTCTTGTAACTCCCAAACAATTAATAACTAAGGATATAGATTTAATTATTGAAACAAATGCTAAGAATGCTGTAAATGGAATCTCTAAAATTAAAATATCTTTTGAGAGAATTCAAAATACATTTGAGACGACAAATGTAAACATTGACATTAATGATATTATCGTTAATACAATTCGCAATTTTACTTATAGTTTGAAATATACTGGTAATAAACCTTTGACAATTACAACACCTGTTATATTAACTAATAATTTCACGTTGGATTCTATCATTCCTAAAGTTATAGAACCAGATAGTACTGCAATTTTTTACTTTACTCTAAATGCTTTACAAGAAGGTAAAGTGAATTCTCACTATAACTTTTCAAATAATTGTAAAGATAGTTTGAATCTAATCTTCAATGCAATTGTTATTGGAAGTAATTTTATTAAAGTTACTATGCCACAAATTAGCAGTAAAACAGGCGATATTGTAAGTTTAAAAGCACAAATTAGCAATCCTAAACAACATAATTTGACTTTTCTAGATAGCTCTATTATTGAATTCCGAGTGAATAATTCAATTGCCATACCTAAATTTGAATGGGCAAGCGACACACTTATTGATGGAATTAGATATACAAAAACAATCTTTAACCCAAATCAAGAGTACAAATATTTAACTACTTTGGGCGATTCAAATCTAACGATTGTAAATTTTATGATTGAACCAATTAGTAATCCAGAATCAATTAGTATCTTTGAAGAATCAGGCAAAATAACACTTACAGACGTTTGCTACGAAGGAAATTCAAGGTATGTGATTAGCACTGGCAACTTTACGTTTTCAACACCATTTCCAAATCCTTGTGATATTGAGGTTCATTTTGAAATTAATGCTATAGAAAAAGGAAAATACGTATTAGATTTGTATGATGAAATGGGTAACTTTGTGAAAAATTTATTTAGTAAAGAACTTAATCCAAGTTCATACTCAATCAAAAACAATGTTTTTGATGTACCGATTGGGGGATATTATTGTAAACTAACAACTCCTTCGGAACTTTATTTTAGGAAATTAATAATAATCAGGTAGTAATGAAAATACTTGTAACTGGTGGGGCTGGCTTTATAGGCTCTCATATCGTTGATAGATACATTAATTTGGGACACGAAGTTGTTATAATTGACAATATGTCCACTGGGAAAGAAGAAAATATAAATCCCAAAGCGAAGTTTATTAAAATAGATATTAAAGATGATACTATTTTGGATTTATTTGAAAAAGAAATGTTTGATATTGTGAGTCATCACGCAGCTCAGATGGATGTGAGAGTTTCGGTGAACGACCCACAATTTGATGCAAGAGAAAATATATTGGGTAGTTTGAATATTTACGAGGCTTGTGCAAAAACTGGAGTGAAAAAAGTAATATTTGCTTCATCGGGAGGAACAGTTTATGGAGAGCAAATCAACTTCCCTGCCAATGAAGAAGATCCACTTAATCCATGTTCTCCTTATGGCATTTCCAAAATGGTGAACGAGAAGTATTTATTTTATTACAAAACTGTTTATGGTTTGGATTATGCTGTTTTGCGATATGGCAATGTATATGGCGAAAGACAAAATCCTCACGGAGAAGCAGGTGTTGTAGCTATTTTCACAAATAGAATGCTCAACAACGAGAAAGCTGTAGTCAATGGCGATGGTGAAATAACAAGGGATTATATTTATATCCACGATTTAATAAATGTGAATGAAATCGCTTTGAAGCAAGATTGCTCTGGAATATTTAACGTTACCACTGGATTTGAAACAAACGTAAATTTTATATTCCGTACTTTGAAAGAATTAACAAATGCAAGTCAAGATGAATTTCATGGACCTGCAAAAGCTGGCGAACAAAGACGCAGCGTCTGCTCGCCAAGCAAATTAAAAACAATGTTTGGTTGGGAACCGAAAATGCAATTTGCAGAAGGTTTGAAACGTACAGTGGTTTTTTTCGCAAATAGAAAATGATACTAACTTTAAGTGACATTGACTACATAATAATCTATAGCTATTTTGCGATAATATTATTTGCTGGTATTTATTTTGGTAAAAGCAAACAACATACATCTAAATTAGATTTGATTTTAGGTGGCAGAAAATTGACTTTACCACTATTTGTAGTGAGTTTAGTAGCCACTTGGTATGGGAATATTTTAGGTGTGGGTGAATTTGTAGCAAGTTCGGGTATCTTTGCTTTCACTTGTTTTTCATTACCTTATTATATTTGTGCTGTTGTTTATGCAAATATGTTTTCTCGGAAAATACGAGAGATGGAATTCAGTTCTTTACCAGAGCTTTTCACTGCCAAGTATGGAAAGAATGTTGGTTTGGCAAGCAATATATTCATTTTTATTATTTCTTTACCATCTGTTTATATTTGTATATTAGGGGTAATATTAAGTCTTGTGATTGGAATCAATCTTCTTTATTCTATGATTATAAGCACAATACTATCAACCATTTACTTGTATAATTCTGGTCTAAAAGCAGATGTGGTGGTAAACACAATACAATTTGTTTTAATGTATCTTGGCTTTGCAATATTATTTTATTTTTGTTTTATGAACTATGGTTCTCTTTTTACTTTGAGTAATAGTTTAGTAACAGCCGATAAGCAATTTGTTAGTTCAAATAATTGGCAATTGCTAATAGTTTGGTTTATTGTTGCATTGCAAACATTTATAGACCCAAGCTTTTATCAGAGGTGTGCCGCGGCTAAGAATCCACAGACAGCAAAGAAAGGCATATATTGGTCAATATTATTTTGGTTCATATTTGATTTTTTAACTATTTCAACTGCACTTTACGCTAAAGCTTTTATTAAAGATTCACAACCAATTGATTTATATTTCAATTTAGCTGAAGCAAATTTACCAGTAATTGCAAAAGGTGTTTTTATAATTAGTGTGTTATCGGCAGCAATGTCAACATTGTCAAGTTATACTGTGATAGCTGGAAATACATTTGCAAATATTATTAGTCATTTCACAAATAATTTTGATAAACGTTATAACATATTATTCAATTTTTCTATAACTATTGCAATTACTTTATCAATCATAATAGCTTATATCATTCAATCACCATTGAATTTGATTTATTATCCCGTTTCTATTGTTATACCAGGTTTAGTGAGTTTAACTTTTATAGCATTTAATAATAATTACACTCTAAAGAGCAATAATGCTTTAGCAATTTTAGTAATATCAAATTTAGTTTCTTTGCTATTTTTGATTAACGGGAAATTAAATTATCTTACGTCAATAGCTACTATTGAACCAATGTTAGCTGGAATAGTTGTTTCTATAATTCTTGGGTTTTTACTTGTCGAAAAACAAAATATTGAATTTAGCAAATAGTTTTAGCATCCTGAGATTATTATTATCAGTGCCAATATATTTTGCAGTAGTAGAAAGCAGAATGATTCTATTTTGGGTTGTACTAATTTCTGCAATTTTCTCGGATTATCTCGATGGATATTTTGCTAGAAAATTCGATGATGTGACAGAACTTGGAAAGATAATTGATCCACTTGCTGACAAAGTTTTCGTTGCTATTGCATGTTTAGCTCTCTATCAAATTGGTGCATTGCCCTTTTGGTTTATTGCATTGGTATTAACAAGAGATATTTTTATATTTATGGGTGGAGTGTTATATACATCAAAATATAAATTTGTAATTCCATCGAATAAATTAGGTAAGTTAACAGTGAATATTCTTGGGCTAAGTTTACTTGTTTCGTATTTTGCTCAAGGCAATGTAATTACAAATTATTTCTTTTATGTAGCTTCGGTATTCATAGTTGCATCATTTTTTACTTATTTATATAATGTGCTAAAATTACATAAATCATCAAATCATTAAGGATAAATAATAATGTCACCTCTTTTAAAAGTTTTTGTTTGTATGTGTGCTTATGCAATGGTAAGTTTTGCTGGGATTGTTTTTCTTTTTTTGAGAAAGAAGAAAGTTTTAGCTTGGGTATTGACAGCATTCACAATAGTAATGCTTGCAGTAATTATCTCACTTTTAGTGATTAATATTAATTTACCTCACAAATAATTACTAAAGTATTCTATCTTTGTTGTTCTCGAGAAATTCAGACCAAGTGTCTTTTTTTTCGTTCATTTTGCCACCTTTATATGCACAGCATAAAGCTACAGCCAGTGCATCTGTGGCATCTTTAAATTTGTGGGTTTCATCTATTTTTAAAATATTTTTCACCATATATTCCACTTTTTCTTTGCTTGCACTTCCACTTCCAGAAACTGATTTTTTAATTTCCTTAGGAGAATATTCCACAATTGGTATATTCATATTCAAACAAGCAAGTAAAGCCGCTGCCCTAGCGTGGGAAAGTTTAATAAGCGATTGAATATTTTTAGAATAAAATACAGTTTCGAAGCACGCCATTTCAGGATTAGTTCTTTCAATAATTTTCAAAGTACGTTTATGTATTTCATTTATTCTAAGATATAAATCATCAGATACTGCTTTAACGTTGATTACGCCGTATTCTTCAAGTGCAACATTCTTATTTTCTGATTTAATTACTCCATATCCGCAAATTATCGAACCAGGGTCAATACCTAATATTACCATTTTAAATCCTCTTCATTTACCACTAATCCATTCACTTCAATTAATTCAATTAGAGCTTTGTGCAATTTTGATTGCTTAAGTAAATCAATATTACCAACTAATATTAGCTGTTGCTTGGCCCTGGTTATAGCCACGTTTAGCTTTCTATCAATTGCAATACCATCAATTTCAGTTATAGAACTGGAATTGTTAAGCATATATAAGTTTGAGCAAACAAAATTAATCAAAATAATATCTCTTTCCGAACCTTGATAACGCTCTACTGTGTCAACACTTATATTGAAAAGCCCCGCATTATCTAATTCAGTTTGCAATTCAATACAATGCTTTTTGAAAGGTGCAATAACACCAATTGATATTTTATCATTAGCCAAGTTTTGAGTGATCTGATTCAATAATTTTAGCGATATTTTCAATTCATTATTATTTATTTTGGCTTTGGGGCTCAATTGGCTATTGATAAATATTACTCTAGATTCTGCAATCATAGAATTAACATTATTATTATATATCTCTATTTTGCCTACTTCACTTATATTTGCATATTTTTTTAGTTTGTTATTATAAAACAAAGTGTTAGCTAACTTCATTATATCGGTGTGCATTCTGGATTGCTCTACAAGCATTCCATGAGAATTATTCCAATTATATAATTTTGCTTGCCTAAGTAATCTTTCAAAAAGGGAAACATTCAACTTTTCAATTCCTATTTCTCTTAACTTCTCAGATTGTACTATTGCTTCATTGTCAGGCATTGTCGAAATTGCGGGTAATTGCTTCTCGTCCCCAATTAAAATAAATTTATCTACTTTGCTACAAATACCAATTGTACTGAGTTCATTAAGCTGTGAAGCTTCATCAATTATAGCTAAATCAAACTTTTTATTAAGATACAGTTCATAATTATTTTGTAAATATGCAGTTGTTGCAGCGAATATTCTTACATTCTTAATCTTTTCTTTGAACTCTTTATAGCTAATATTTTCCATTTGCAAAGAAAGCATTATATTACTTAGTTCAGAGCTTTCTCTATTGCCCAAACGAATTATGTTATCTTGGCTAACTTCTTCTATCACAGCTTTACAAATCTCATCTACTGCTCTATTTGTGAATGCTACAAGTAAGATATTTATATTAGTTTTTTCATAATAATACTTTACTAAATGCCTAAGTACATAAGAAGTTTTACCTGTTCCAGGCGGTCCTTGAATTAAATAATAATCTTTGGCAAGTATTGCCATTTCTACTATTTCGGATTGCTTTTGATTTAATATTTTATATTGCAAAAGTTTGATTTCCGATACAATTGTTTTATTAATTCTAGGTTTTGCAAGCCCTAGTAAGATGTTTGCTTTAGGGGAACTAAGTGCATTGTATATTGACTTATAACTTTGAGAAGCATTTCTATTGCTATTGTCCTGATATATATAATATTCTGTATCTACAAAATCTTCTTCAGTTAAATATTTATTTCGGAAAGTAACTACCATTCTATTGTACAATAAATCTTTTATACTGCCTTTGAATACTTGTTCTACATTATTATTTTGGTCTAAATCAAATGTGGAAATAATTACTTGGTCGCCAGTTCTGAATATACTTTGATTGGTATTTAAATCAAATGATAAATACATTTTCTCGAAGTCGCTATCTTTAATACAAATTCGAGCAATTTCATAGTTTTGATCCTGACTTAACTGAGATTTTGCATCATTACTCTTGCGTTTGTAAATTTGCAATTTAGTATTTATGTTATCTTTGGCAATAAATACCGAAAATTCATTGAAATAATCTCTTGCTATTTCACTCAGACCTGAGTAGAAATTAAGAAAAGTATTGTAATTGTTTGAGAAAAGCTTTCCAAAATCTGCTTTTAATATTAAATTGAAACCATTAATTAAGCTATATTCATAACTAACCATATAATTTCTAAATTTAATCACATCTTTTTTATTCTGTACATCAACCGTTACGCCTCGCGTGGGTTCATCTTTAGAATTGAATGTAAGCTGTGTACCTGTGTAGAATAAATTAGCTTCCAGTTTGGAATTTGTGTTTGCATCAATTAATAAATAATAACAACAAATTTGAGCAAAATGGCTCTCCCATACTCCCGAAAGGAATTTATTCTTTCGTGAATTAAGCATAACAATTTCTTTATTTGGTGCTTTACCAGACTTTAGCTCGACTACTTTCTTCTTGTTTTTCGTGAATTTATTTATTTGCAGCAAGTCCAATCGCCCAGACAAACCCAATTCATAGGAAATATAAGTTGGCTCTAAGTAGTTTTTATATTCATCGTTCAATTTTAAATCATCAAATAAATGGCGTTTGCTTTCTAAATCATTTTGGAAATCCCTCCAAACTATATTAGAACTTTCCAAAGCATAAAGCACTTGCAATGGCTTGGTTCTGTATAGTTCTTCAAATACTTCCTTCGGATTGTATGTCCCCGAATTAACATACTTATCAAATGCAATGTTTATAGCATTACCTCGAATTACATTATAATTTGGAATGAAATCGAAATATTTTTCCATTGCAATCATTGGCACCATATCTCTGGAGTATGAATAGAATTTTGCCAATTCCGAAACATCTACTAAGTAAGCTGGCTCTAAAACAAGCAAAGTATCATTAGTGCTTGAATAAACAAATTCTTCTAATTGCTTAAGGTTTAATAAATTAATTACACAGTCTTCGAATATATATGTATAAGCATCTGCCCAATCTCCCGTAAGGGTTATTCCCACTTGATTTAATTGTT
Source organism: uncultured Hyphomicrobiales bacterium (assembly GCA_964650885.1). Lineage (GTDB taxonomy): Bacteria > Bacteroidota > Ignavibacteria > Kapaibacteriales > UBA2268 > JAPLFM01. The sequence continues at coordinate 30,391 of CAZYXG010000005.1, forward strand.
CATCAGTGCCTGTTATTTCGGTACTTTTATCTTTCTTTTGGAATGAATCTACTTTTAATTTAATTTTTATTAATTCAATATCATCTTGCTTTTTTATTCGTAAGAACTTATTGAAACATTTAATATTTGAATTGAATTGTGTATTATTTGAAAAGAAGAAAATCAAAGAAGTATTGAAATATTTAAGTTCAACAATATCATCTTTGGTTAGAGTAGATTGCAGAATAGTATTTTTCTTTAATAATAGATATAACTTGTTAATATTTTTCAAGCCAGTTTCTATTTCCAAATTGGAAATGTCGTGGTTGATTAAATAACTAATCATCGAAAAAAGGGATTTATCCGTGCTACGGCTTGAGTGTGCAGTGGTAATTATTTTCTTAAATAAATTGAATTGCTTTTTGTACTCAGCAAGCAAATCTGAAAGAGCTGGCTCTGCCAACTCTTCCAAAATTTCTTCAAATAATATTGGAGAGAGCATTATTAGTCTTCAAATCTAATATCTTTAATGTAAAGCTGTGGAGTATTTTGTCCATTGAAACTATTTATTTCTAAATTATACAAAATAGAAAATGGCTTGCCACTTGTACAAATACTGTATTTATCAGCCATACCATAGCCAATTGCATCTATAACAAAGTTATTTTGCATAGCTCTAAATTTCAATATATTATTTCCAACAATTTTCACGCCGTTAGATGAAGTTACACCTTTTGTATAGAATACTAGTTTGAAATTATTATAACCATACGGTGCAAATAGATTCAAAGCAGAAAAGAAAGTTGGCGATAGCTCATTTAGTTGCAATTCGCTATCAATCATCATTTCAGCATCAAGCATTTCTTTTGGTATATTTTGTCTGGTCTGCACATCAAATAGATGCGAGAACTCCTCAATTTTATCCAGTTCCATTGAAAGTCCAGCAGCATGTTTATGCCCACCAAACTCTGTCAACAAATGTGAAACTGATTTCAAAGCCGAATGTACATCAAAGTTTTTTATACTACGAGCTGAACCCTTAGCGTGTCCTTCAATAGTAGTCATAAGTACAGTTGGCATGTGAAATCTATCCACAAGTCTGGACGCAACAATACCAATAACACCAGGGTGCCAAGTTGAATTATGTATAACCAGAGCGTGCTTGCCTTGCTTTATTTGTTCTTCTGCAAGGGGGATTGATTCCTCAAAAGTTTGCAAATCAAAAACTCTACGCTTTCTATTTTCATCTTCAAGTTGTTGAGCTATTTGGAAAGAACCAATCTCATTTGTTTGCACCATCATATCCACAGAGCGAATGGCATCACCCATTCTTCCAGCAGCATTGATAATCGGTGCAATAGCAAACACTACATTGGAAGTTGTTATATTGCCAGGTTTCAAACGAGTGCAATGCAAAAGCCCTTTAAAGCCAGGCCTAGTGTTTTCATTCAAGCGTTCCAAACCAAAATGCACAAATGCACGGTTTTCGCCTATCAATGGCACCATATCGGCAATAGAGGCAAGTGCTACATAATCCAAATAATCCAAAGCTCTATCTGGATTATTTCGCAAAATGCAAATAGCTTGTATCAATTTGAAAACAACTCCGCAGGCAGCAAGATACTTGAATGGATACCCACAACCCTCTCTAATAGGGTCAAGAATAGCATAAGCATTTGGCAGTGAGTCGCTAGGTTCGTGGTGGTCACAAATTAAAACATCGAACCCCAGACTATTGGCATAATCTATTGGTTCAATATTGGTAACACCAACATCAACAGAAATTAATAACGAAGCTCCAAACAGTTTGGCTTCGTCTATACTTCTTTTTGAAATTCCATATCCGTCCTGAAATCGATCAGGTATATAGAATCTAACTTTGCAGCCAATTTCCCTAAGAAATTGCAGCAAAGCCGCAGTACTTGTAGTACCATCCACATCGTAATCACCATGAATCCATATAGATTCTCCTTTTTCAACTGCTTGCAGCACTCGCCTTGCGGCTTTGTCCATGTCAAGCATTAAGAAAGGATCGTGTATATCTTCCAATGATGGTTTGAAGAACTTATCAGCTTCTTGCTTGTTGGTTATCCCACGGGAAACCAATACTTTTACAAGAGTCTTCGGTATTTTTAGTTCTTCACTTAGGTCGTGGATTGTATTTTCATCTGCGTATTCCCTTAAAGTCCAACGATAAATCAAATAAAACTCAGAATAATTATATTTTAAACAAAATTAACACATTTATTCAACATTACAAAATAAAGTGTGTAACTTTTTGCACACTTTCCATTTTTTCTTACATAATTACTAATTGAAATATTTTCAATAAACTCTATATTTAATGCTGTTTAGAGCTAATTTTTAGCTAATTTTGAATTATGTCAAAAGATAAAGATTACTATATTCTTAAAAAATCGCAGATTAGAGAGACTAAATCTGCCAAAAGTGTTTTAGTGAAGTCCAATCAGCCTATAACTAAGTCAAAAGCAATTAGCAAAGGTCAAATTGTGGCTACTTTTGGAAAAGAATATATTGTGGAAGATTCGGATACGAACGAATTTTTCGAGTGTTTAATTAGTGGAACTCTAAAAAGTGCAAGTCGCAATTCTTCTTTGGCAGTTGTTGGCGATTTTGTTAGATATTCAATAAAAAATGAAACTGGGAAAACTGGCTTGCCTTTGGGTAAACTTGAAGAGATAATAGAAAGAAAATCAAAACTATCTCGCAAAAGAGTTGGAAAAACAGATGTTGAGCAAGTGATAGCAGCCAATTTAGATTGTGTTGTGATATTTTTTGCTGCTATAGACCCAGCTTATAATCGCAGATTGATTGATAGATTCCTTGTTACTGCCGAACAGAATGAATTAACACCAATAATTGTGATAAATAAAACCGATTTAGTGGATATTGATTCAATTTGGTCAGATTTCGATGTTTATCGTAATTTAGGAATTGAAGTAAAATTTATATCTACATTTGAGAATACAGGTGTAAAAGAGCTATATGATTCAATTGCTAATCAGACTTCAATCATTACTGGTCCTTCGGGGGTTGGCAAATCCACATTTGTTAATGCAATATTGGGGCATACAGCTCAAATGGTGAATGAGATTAGTGAACGAACTTTAAAGGGACAGCATACGACTAGCTCATCAAAGCTATTCACAATGGAGAATTTTGGTAGAATAATTGACTCCCCTGGCTTGCGTGAGTTTGGACTTTGGGAACTTGATAAAAGTGAGCTTTCACTTTATTTCCATGATTTCGATAAAGCACGCTTAAATTGTAAGTTTAGCTCTTGCTCACACACACATGAACCTAACTGTGGAGTGAAGGCAGCATACGATGTAGAGGAAATAGATTACCAGCGTTACGAAAGCTATTTGAACTTATATAACTCATTATAAATTCTATTCTGTCAATTTATTTTTCTTTTTTTGAGTTTTCAACTAATTTTCTTTGGAATTAACATTTGTAATTCTTTATTTTGTAAACAAAAGAAACATTGCAAAGCAAACAGTATAGGTCGAAATTGAATTTTTCTACAATTGAATTAAACAAAATTAGTGCAATTCTTGATTGCGAACCCAAAAGTATTGAAAATTCAACAACTTGGGCTTTAACTAATAAGGAAATAAAACAACAGCTTTTCCTAACTATCAATAGTGAAGTTGATTTGGGTGGTAATCAGAAAGGTTCGCTAATATCTGTGCAAACTCAGCACGGCTATTTTGAACTTCACGATTGCAATCAGTTTATAACTTTTGAGCCAGAAGAAATAATTTTCTTGAGCAACGGCAAAGAGCATATATCTTGCTTAGTAATTGGGAAATCAGGTACTTGTTCTCTATTTGGCAAAGTGAATAAAGGCCTTATTGGCACAGATATTGTGAAGTTAGACTCGGCTGTACTTTTAGCTGCTATGCAACTTTCTTTAACAGAAAGTATATTAGCTTAATTTTAAGAAAATTAAAAAATAGTAATAAATGTCATTAAATATTTCAGTTTTCAACTCCAGCAGTCGAAAACCATTAGCAAACAAGCCAATCGTTAAGAAAATTGAAAATGTATTGATTCATTTCAAAATTAAGAATGCAGAAATCAATGTGATTTTTGTTGATGATGAGGAAATACATAGAATTAACAAGGAATTTTTGAACCACGATTACCCAACTGATGTGATTACTTTTCCTTTTGAAGATACCGACTTGGAAGGTGAGATTTACATAAGTGTAGATACTGCAGATTTGCAAGCAAAAGAATATAAAGTGACTTTGACCAATGAATTAATGCGTTTAGCGATTCACGGGACTTTGCATTTGATTGGCTACGAAGATGATACAAAAGAAAAGAAAGCAGAAATGAGTGAATTGGAAGATAAATTTTTAGCTTTAAATTAATTTAAGAATATGTTTGAAAGAATAGTAGATATAATAGCTTACGTGATAGCTGAACTTCGCCAAAATAAACGAATCTATGAAATAGATATTAATGTTTTGACGGGCAAGGGCTATACAGATAGTGAAATTTCTGCTGCTTTCAGCTGGCTTGTGGATAGACTAGAATTTACCACAGATAATAAATTTGCCGAAGGCGAAAACTTCGCTCCTGAATCATACCGAATACTCCACGAAGCCGAAGAACAACTTTTCACACCCGATGCTTGGGGAGTTTTAGTAGAGCTTAGAACTCTTGGAATTATTAACAATTTGCATATTGAAAACATAATTGAAAGAGCAATGGTGGCAGATGTTAGTCAAATTTCAGCCGATCAATTGAAATCATTTGTGGCTACTATGCTTTTCAATGTAAAATCAAATCACTCCTCTCCGAATAGAATAATGCTCAAAGGCAATGATACAGTCAATTAAGAACTGACTTTTCATAATTCTATTATTGTTTTGTAATTATTTTGTAATTATTTCGTTTTATTTGTACTAACTTTTTTAATCAAACAAACTCCAAAATGAAATACTTCATCCTAACACTTTCAATTCTTTCTTTTTGCATTTCAAGTTTACATTTCGTTAAAGACTTTAATTTAGTTGAACTAAAAGAAGAATTAGCTCATACAGGTTTATTCCAAGATGCAAATTCAGCTTTTACACATTTGGGGAGCGAGAAAATTGTTTGCTATCGTCAAACACATAGGAATTTCTATGTTCTTATGATGACATTAACTGTCTCTTCACTTGGATTCATTTACTATGCTTTTGAGCAAAAGAAAAGATTAAGTAAAGAACTAATAATAAAGAATGAAGAAGTAGTACAAAAAAGCGATATAATAGAGGAAAAGAATAAAGAAATTATTTCTGGTTTAAATTATGCCCAAAGGCTACAACGCGCTATGCTTAGCGATTACAAAATACTTGCAAAAAGATTTCCAAATAGCTGGATTTTAAATAGACCTAAAGATATTGTAAGTGGCGATTTTTATTGGATGACCGAAGTAGATAATTTTATTTTTATAGCAGTGGCAGATTGCACTGGACACGGAGTACCTGGTGCATTTATGACAATTTTAGGTAGTTCATTAATCAATCAAATTATTATCGAAAATAATGTATTAGAAACTGATAATATATTGAATGATTTATGCCACAAGCTATACGATACATTCTATTCAGAAAATCAAAACAAAAAAGTAAATGATGGAATGGATATTTCTTTAATACGAGTATGTACTACAACCAATACTATACAATTTTCTGGTGCGAAAAGAAACTTACTAGTAGTAACTGAGAATAATATTTATAAAGAGATGATTGGGTCAAAACAAATGCTATCAGCTTCGAAAATTAATTCTGAAAGCTATGGGTGTGAATCAATGACAGTGCAAGGTAAAACAAGACTATACTTATATTCAGATGGAATTACAGACCAATTAGGCGGCAATTATTACAAGAAATTTATGTCCAAGAATTTCAAGAATTTATTGGCAAATACATTTGATTATTCAATGAATAATCAGCGTCAGAAAACAAAAGATTCATTTTTAAATTGGAAAGGCACAAACGACCAGACAGACGATGTGATGGTTATAGGTATAGAAATAAGTTGAAATCACAATTTGCATTTTACAATATAGCTTCGTAGTTTAGCCAACTAAAAAAGAACAAAACAGAATAAAGCTTCCGTAGCTCAGTTGGATAGAGCACAAGTTTCCTAAACTTGGGGCCACAGGTTCGATCCCTGTCGGGAGCACTTAGTATATTTGCATTATTTCTTTAGATTTAGAAGTTTTGCATTTTATTTTGGGATGTAAAAGTCTTTATAGCATAAGTGGTTTTTTTATTTAAAAGTCATAACTTTTTAAATATTTCATTGTTTTAGCTACTATATTTAATCAGTGGTTTACCTTGTAAAGCTTGAACTGAAGTCAATATTGATAAAAGTACATATATAAAAGAAATCCCTCTTGTGGCTTAGGTATTTTTTATAAGATAAATAAAAAAGTTAATGAGATATATTTTCTATACAATAACGATTATATTATAATTTATAACGTTATACCTAATATTTCATTCAAATAAAATGCCTAAAAGAATATTTCTTCTTTTAGGTATCATTACTTAATTATATTACTGCACTGTATCTGATTTTTCAAAAATCACACTATCTCAATCTAATATTATACGTTTTACCATTGATGGTAACAATTGCATTTTTATTGCAACTTTTGTTGTTATCAGGGTCGTAGTTTACGATTAGTGTGTCGCCTTTGTCGTTTTTAATTGTAACTTCGCCAGAAACAAAGTCTTTTTGAGTGCAACTAATTCGTTTCAAAAGTGGATTGCTATTTGATATTACTACGGAAAAACCTACACCTTCTCTATTAATACCGCTTGAACTTCCTATTATTTCAAATTCATCATCGGTAGAGGTTTGTTTGGGTTGGAATCCATTTATTTGTGTTATTGTTCGGTTTGCATTCCAGCTTATTGTACCAGTTGGAGTAACTATCGAAGCATCAACTACTGCAATACTAAACGAACCACTCGATAAAATCGAAACTGTTTTAGTGCCTGTTACTTTCATATTTTGCACGTAATAGTCAATCACTGAAATCGAAAAACTAGAGCCAATTTCTTTCCAAACCCCAGTCAATTTCATTTTAATTTTGCCTCGGCGATAAAGTCCATCATTACAAAGGCAATTTTGACTTCCGAAATCAATCATAATTTCTTTGGCTATTGAATCTATAGTTGCAGTTGCACAGCTTGGCAATAAGTCCGATTTATCTTTATTTCCAGCTATTCCATTTACTTTTTTTTCAGCTTCACTACTATTTGTTACATCGCCTTGCGAACTTGCCATTGAGAATATTACTGAAAATTCCCCATCTATCATAGCATTATCTACCGAAGATTGAGTTTTAGCACTGGTAATAGGCTCAGTTGCTTTTTAACACGATGTTAAGCCCAACGTTAATATTAAGACTGCCAATCAATAATATTGAGTTTAAATAATTCTTCATTTGTTCTTTTTTGTTTTGTTTGTTTAATCCAAATTAACAAAATAATTTCAATAACTTTTATATTTTTTTTTCTAATTTCTACACTTAACTCTCTTTATTTCAATACTATTCCATCAATTTTGACAAAATGAATTCTAAAAGATATTATCTATAGTTTGTTACAAATTTAATTTAAAATAATATTTCAAGAATCTAACAAGTACCCAATAAAAATGCTTAATTTCGTGTTTATTTGTTAAATTAATCCAAGGAAATTAAAATGGCTTTAGAGCAATTAATCAGTGATGATGTGAAAACAGCGATGAAAGCTGGCGAAAAATTACGTTTGGAAACTCTTCGCTCTATTCGTGCTGCTATACTCGAATTCAACAAAAGCGGTATTGGCAGAGATATGGAAGATGCAGATGAAATCAAGCTTCTAAATTCACTTGCCAAAAAAAGAAAGGATTCTATCGAAATTTACCAAAATGCTGGCAGACAAGTAGAAGCTGACAAAGAGAAAACTGAATTGGCTATTATTATGGAATATATGCCAAAACAATTGACTGAGGACGAAATCAAAGAAGTTGTCAAGAAAAATATGGAAGCTGCTGGAGTAAGCGGTCCTTCAGCTTTAGGAAAAGTGATGGGTCCAACTATGAAAGAATTGGCTGGCAAAGCCGATGGCAACTTAATTCAAAAAATTGTGAAAGAAATGCTAGGTATTGGTTAATTCCCTTATGATTAAAAACGAACTTTCTAAAGAACAACTACAATTAGAATCTCTAAAAGAGCTAGAATTTTATACAGTTTTGGATAAAGTGGCTGCTTTCTGCCATACTGATTTGGGCAAAACGCTTATTCTCCAATCTACTATTTCCGATAGCTATGAATGGCTAAATCAAGAACATAGCTTAATTGATGAAACTATTCGAGTGATTACTCAAGAGGAACCAATTAACTTCGATGGATTGACTGACATTAGGACTAAACTCCATAAAAGTAAAATCCAAAATGCGACAATGAACACTGGCGAGTTACTAAATGTAAAGGATTCAATTAGAATTTTTCGTTTGTTAAAATCATTTTTTGTACAGAAAAGAGAAGTCTATAAGTATATTTATTCGATAGCTCAAAATCTTCACGACAACAGAATATTAGAAAAGCATATTGAAGATGCAATTGATTATTCGGGCGAAGTTAAAGATTCAGCTTCAAAAGAATTAGCTCGCATTCGTAGAGAAATTCGTGAACACGGAGGACGTTTGCGTTTGCGTTTGGAAAAAATTCTTAAACAAAATGTAGAAGACGATTACGCCCAAGATGACTTTGTGTCAATGCGTGAGGGTCGTTTTGTGTTGCCAATTAAAGCATCGAACAAACGTAAAATTTCTGGGATAATCCACGGGATTTCAAATACTGGCTCTACAGTTTATATTGAGCCAACTGAAATAATTGAAATGAACAACAATCTCTCAATATTGCAAAACGAAGAATTGAGAGAAGTGCATCGCATACTCACTAGTTTAACTCAGGAAGTTGGCGATGAAGCAGAGCGATTTCTTGAAGCAATTGAAATTGCTGCTCATATTGAATCTGTTTTTGGTAAAGCTAAATATGCTTTAGAGTTTGGTGGTGTAAAACCCAAAATAGGTGTGAATGAAGAATTACAACTTGAAAAAGTTTATCATCCAATCCTTGTACATTCCTTGGGAAGAAAGAAAGTGATGCCAATTACTTTGGCATTTGGCAAAGATAAATATGGTGTATTAATTTCTGGCCCAAATGCAGGTGGGAAAACCGTTGCTCTTAAAAGTGTAGGATTAAATTTGGCTTTGGCTTTGAGTGGACTTTTTCCACTTGGCTTTTGCAGTAGCCGATTACTCAATATTTTTTCTTCAATTGGCGACCACCAATCTATCGAAAATAATTTATCTACTTTCAGCTCGCAAATTAATCAATTAAAAAACATACTATCTAATTCCGATAGTAATACTTTGGTGCTTGTGGACGAAATTTGCTCTGGCACCGACCCAGGCGAAGGATCTGCATTGGCTGCTGGCATAATGGATACATTCCTAGAGTATAAGTTATTTTTTATTATTACTACCCATCAATCATCACTTAAAACTTATGCTTTGAATAATAGTAAAATAGAAAATGCTTCTCTTGAATTCGATGAGAAAAACTTAAAACCAAGCTATAAATTTTTAGCTGGTGTGCCTGGTAATTCTTATGCATTCCATTTGGCGAAAAGTGTGGGACTGCCTGCAAATGTATTGCAAAGAGCCAATGGATATATTGGCGACAAGTCCAACGAAATTGAAGAATCTATCAAACAACTTACTAAATTCCGCAATGAAGCTCAGGAAAGCAAACTTGAATTAGATAGATTAAAATTGGAGGCGGAACGAAATAAAAAAGAATATGAAAATAAACTTGCGGAAATAAAAGAGAAACGCAAAGAATTTGTAGATAAAGCAAAAGTAGAAGCACTCGACATAGTAAAAAATGCAAATAAATTAATTGAAAATACTATTCGAGAAATAAAAGAAGAAAAAAGAACAGTATCGGACATAAGGAAAGAATTTGAAACTGAGAAATCTTCAATAGAAGCACAAGTGCAAGAAATCGAAGATGCTTTACCAAAATCTGAACAGAAATTAAAGAAAGAAAAACTCGAAATTGGCGATTCAGTTACTATGGACGATAGTTCTTCTATAGGGGTTATAATTGAAATAGATAATGCTTCCAAGACTGCTCAAGTAGAATTTAATGGGCTTAAATTCAAAGTAAAATTAAGTAAATTAGTTTACTCAGCACCTGAGAAAATAGTTAAAAAAGTAGCTCAAAAAGAAGCAAGCAATAATATTAAATTCGATGCAGCCAGCCGAATAGACATTCGTGGAATGAGAGCTGAAGAATCAATCCAGCTAATAGATAATTTCATAAATGAAGCTATTCTTGGCAATGTCCCAATGCTTACGATAGTTCACGGCAAAGGTACTGGAGCTTTGCGAGTGGCAATTCAAAACTACTTAAGATACCACCACCAATCAATAAACTTCCGTGATGGAGAATTAGTGGAAGGTGGGGCTGGAGTTACGGTTGTGATGCTGTAAATTCAATTAGTTAATAACACAAACAAGTGTTTAGCAGATTTGTGATGTTGCCATTACTAACTTAATATAAATTTGCAGCAATCACCGCAAATAATTATGTTTTATTAGTATCTTGCTTTAAGAACAATATTGCCAAGTTCTTTAATTTTATCCTGTGAGGTAAATACAACTCTACCTTTTTTGGATAATACTTCCCAAACAATATTACTTGTAATATCGTCTATTGCATTTGTTAAAGTGGGATCGGTAATCAAATCAAAGGTTCTTTCACCAGTCATTAAAACGGGTTGAGAAAATTCTTCGTGAATAATTAGTAAATCGCCATTGCCGTCGATTGCTGAAGTATAAATTTCTTGTAAATCAGTATATACATTCCCTTTGCCTACAGCCTCTAACATTTCATTGATTGCATCTGCTCTTCTTTTATGTTGCATTTCTTTGATAATTTCCCAACTAATTTTAGAAATGTCATCTGTTTTACTATGGTTATAGTCAAGTGGAGCATAACCAAAATATATACTTGGTTTGGAAGCAACTTGTAATAGTCTGCTATAATTGTCCCCAGTGCAAATTACTATACATTGCAAATTCAAAAGATTGTGAATTTTCACAATTGCTTTATCCACTTTATGCAAATAATCACGCACAATGTTATCTAAAAGCTTTGAATCGGTTAGCTTTTCAGGCTCAGACACAGAGCGTAACATTTCACTAAATGGAAAATCTTCATTTCTAATTTCATTTGTTATGCTACCATTAATTGCATTGTATAGTTTTACACCACCTTGAGATAAAAGCAGTATCAGATATTCTTCAATTCTGTTATATTCCTTAATAATTGGTCTTAATGCAAATTTTTCTGAAATATAAACCTTGTTTGTAGTTACAGGCAACTCAGATTTTATAATTTCAAAAGTGTCATTAGAAATAAAGATATGTAAACTATCTAAGTTATAATTTTTATCTATTTCACTTGATGCTTTCGTAATCTTTTCCAATAAATCGTGTGTTGTCTTTTTACCATACTCCTCTATAACTCTATCTTCTGCTTCTTTAAGTAGATTTTTAAGCACTAAATCGTCTTGTGCATTTTGAGGGAATGTTCTGTGTGTATTTAATGAAATACTTACGCAAGGAGTGTTTTTCTCCGCTGCTAATTTTTCTAATTGTGTTTTGTTTATCATCTTTTATTTTTTGTCCATGATTAATTAAAACAATATACTCTATTCATAAGCAATCACGTTACATAATTCTAGCTATTTTTTGCAATTTACCTGCCATTATTGTTGTTCTTTCTTGCTGTTTTCTTCAATGTGATTTCATCTCAAATAATATTATTCATCAATAATTTATTGAGTAAATACACCTAAGTAAACATAATAATGTGTAGCTTATCTTGACTTTACAATTAAATTACCTTA
>CAZYXG010000005.1:42471-59822 GCA_964650885.1 uncultured Hyphomicrobiales bacterium
AAAATAAAATGCAAGAACTATTTTCATATACAAGAAAAAAGTTTATTTTGTTTCAAAAAAAATAGGATTAAGTTGATTTAGTCATATTTTTGCAACTACTTCAAGCAAATTTAACACCCATCCACTTTAAAAAAACTTCGACAATATCAAACCTACTATCAGTAATAAACCGAAGAGCATGTGGTGTTGGGCAGTTTTCACATCAATAATCATTACTTTTTCTGGGTTAGCTACCTCTGCTTTCGATATTTCTTTCATATTGGCAATAGCTGGTATGATTGAAATAAATACTATTAGCGACCATACTTCAAGTGTGCCTATTACATAAAGTACTAAAATAGAAGCAAATGCACATAATTTCAATGCGTAATAATAAATTTTAGCTGTTTTAATCCCTACCACGCTTGCTATAGTTCTCACATTCGCAAGTGAATCGTGTTTAATGTCTCTAATGTTGTTTGCGTGCATAATAGCAGTTACTAATAAACCTATTGGAATTGATATTTGAAATATCTTCCAACTAAAAAGCCCTGTCAATGAGAAATAACTACCAATCACCATAAGCGGCCCCATTAAGAAAAACACAAAAATGTCTCCCAATGCCAAATATTTATATCCAACTGGTTTGCCGGTATAGAACATTCCACCTAAAATACCAATTATACCTAGAATAAATATAGGTACTCCACGAAATTCTACTAAAATTAAACCTAGCAAGAATGCGGTAGCAAAACAATATAATCCAGCTTTTAAAACACTTCGAGGGTCAATTAGTTTTTCCACTAACACTCTGCTTGAGCCAAGAGTTTCTATTCTGTCCACTCCCTTGTGCAAATCGTAGTATTCAGAAACTAAATTAGTTCCTGCTTGCAAAAGTATCCCGCCAATCACAACAATTGGAAATAAACCCCAAAGTATTCGAGCATTTGGCTCTAAAATAGCCAATGCCATACCTAGCAAAATTGGGATTAAGGAGGCTGTAAAAGAGAATGGTCGAACCGCTTGCACCCACAAGCTTAATTGAGATCTTTCTGGAGCAGATTGAATATTTTCCATTTCTATAAAAACCAATTAGTTATACTTCGCAATATAAGAAAGAGTATTTGAAATGGAAAATTGTTTTTTAATTATTTTGTAACATAATTAAACTAAATTCATTAAATAGCTTATTTATCTCCAATAGGAGTTTGCACTTCTATAAGCACTGTTCTGCAATAAAATCTGCCCTCAGGTGTAGCATTGTCATAGTTTAATTTCGAAGAACCAATTCCCTGCACATCGCTAAATTTGAATTCTGGATTTAAGTTCAAAATAAAATCTCGCACAGCTTCTGCTCTTCTATTGGAAAGATCCACATTGTGGTCTTCATTGCCCAATTTGTCGGTAGAGCCAGTTACTTTTGTTATAGAGCTTGGCGAAATAGCAATTGTTAAAAAATCTTTAAGCATTTGTTGGTTTTGTGGAGTTATATCTGCTTTATCGAAATCAAAAACAATTAAGTTCAATCGTCCTACTTCAAATTTATTTTTGTTCGTAGTTACTTTAAATCTACCTATGTGTTTTTCAGTTGGTGTATTCACAACATCAACTTTCAACTCAGCAAATAAATCCTTACCACTATTATTAGATAACTTATTTAACATTTCTTGGCTAAGCTCAATCTCCATATTTTCAGGTACTGCACCAGAGCCAGTCTCTAAAAATATTGGCATATTATCAGCAAATAAATAAAGTTCCCAAGCCGAAGGGCGGAAGTTTTCGTTTTTTTCTATTTTTATTGTTAGCTTTTCTTTATTGCCTTTGAATTCCAAAAATTTGGAGTGATAAACTGGTTTCAATATATCTGGATTGTTTGCATTAAGTTCCACCCTTCGGTTCTCTTCAAACCCCTCTATATAAGAAATACTAGTTTGTTTGCTTGGCACATCTTTGCTTTTCACAATTAATTGGGTTGGTTTAATTCCCCATTTTTTAATTAAATATTGCGAAATAGTGCTTGCCCTATCTTGTGCCAATTTCAATCTATCGTCCTTATCGGCAAGCTCCTGACCATCTGTTACGCCCTGTATTTCTAACTTAGAATTTGGAGATTTGTAAAGACGACTTCCAATCACATCGAGAATAAATTTATAAATTCCCAATGTGGACTTTGGCAAAGCATTCTCATTGAAGCTAACTCTGTTCACATCGTTATTATATTGCGGTTTTATAACTGCCGAAGCACTATCGAAGAAAATATAAGGCAAAAGTGGATATGTTTGAGTAACTATAGTTTCAGTAATTTCCAAATTCTCTGCTTTAATATTTTCCACGTAATTATTCGGAGCAGGCGGTGGTGGAGGTGGCACAGCTGCTATAACTGGTTGTTCTTTTTTAGGCTCATCTTGTGGTGCTGGAATAAGAAATTCTGGATTATAATGAATTCCTATTCCAACTCTTAGCAAATCGGCAAACCAATTCAAATTCTTAGTGACAGAATTCAAATGATAACGATAAGCTACTTCTGGCACAATTTCAAAATCGCTAGTAATTCTCTGATAATAACTAACTGAACCAAGTGCTGCAATTGAAGTCTGAGTTTGCAAATTGCCATTTTCTACGAATCTGCTCTTTTTATCTCCAGGGTAAAGATAGCCATTTGGTGCTGTGATAGTTTGCTTATTGTCGTACTTAGCAGAAATAAGTGGCTCTCCCACTTCAAATCCAACTCGGAATTTAAGCGGGACATCGGGAATTGGCGAAATCAAAGCACCCAAATTCAAACTCACATATTGCAAATCTGCCGAGAATTCGTGTTTCTGAACCAATGGTTCATAATCTTTCGAATTCACATTATAAACTAAGTAAGAGCTAATTTCTGTAGATAAATACATAGGGCGAGATTCATAATTCAATCGCAAATCCACATCGAGAAAATTGCTAATTAAATTTTTACCAAGAGTTCCTTCAAAGTAATATCCACTAGATTTACCACTTTCGAAAAGTCCACAGTCATTGGCTTGTGGAATAACTCTTATAGTTGCCACATTATTGATGAAACTTTTTCCACCACTAATTCCGTAATAAAAATCATTTTGTGAAAAAGTATTGTGAGTATTCAACAACACAATTAAAAATAAAATCAGTATTTTCCGTGTATAAAACAAAATTTTTCCAAATATTTTGCAAAGTTAACTTTATCAGCAAATAAAATAATGAATATAAATCTCAAAAATTACAAAAAAAAGGAATTTAATGAAAAATAATTTACTTTTCACTTTTTTCTTAGCATCTGCATTCTCGCATTTGCTAATGGCAAAAGAAGAAACTAAGCCCACACAAGCTACTGCAAGTGAAACAGTTAGCAAAGGTTTGAAGTTCAGAAATATAGGCCCTTCCACCGCTTCTGGCAGGATTTTAGACATAGCGGTGAATCCACAGAATCAAGATGAATTTTACATAGCAACTGCTGGCGGGGGAGTTTGGAAAACATCGAACCACGGAACTTCTTTCCAACCAATCTTCGATGGTCAGAAATCATTTTCAATTGGCTGTATCACAATAGACCCAACAAATACAAACACTGTATGGGTTGGCTCTGGCGAAAACAATAGCCAACGTGCTGTTTCTTATGGCGATGGAATCTATAAAAGCCAAGATGGCGGTAAAACATGGAAAAATATGGGTTTGAAAACATCAGAACATATTGGTAAAATCTATGTTGATTCTAAAAACCCAAATACAGTAATTGTTGCTTGCCAAGGTCCACTTTGGAATCCAGGTGGCGAGCGTGGTTTATATAAAACTACCGATGGCGGAGAAACTTGGAAACAAATCCTTAAAATATCCGATAATACTGGAGTTACAGATTTCGTAGTAGATCCAAGAAATCAAAATGTAATTTATGCTGCTAGCTACCAAAGAAGAAGACACGTATGGACTTTAATTAATGGTGGTCCTGAAGCTGCAGTACATAAAACAACAAACGGTGGCGAAACTTGGCAAAAACTTGCAGGCGGACTTCCAGCTGGCGATTTGGGCAGAATTGGTTTGGCAATGCCAGAGTCGAATCCTGATATTGTATATGCTTTAATTGAAGCAAACGATGGCAAAGCAGGACTATATAAAACCAACGATAGAGGTGCATCTTGGAATAAGACCAATAATATAGCTACTGGTTCAGCTCAATACTATCAAGAGTTATTTATTGACCCATCAAACGAAAATACAATTTATTCTGTTTCTACTTACACTCAAGTTTCTCGTGATGGAGGAGTTACTTTCTCTAACGTTGGGATTAAAGAAAAGCACGTTGATGACCACGCAGTTTGGATTGATCCAAAAAACAGCAAACACTTTATGATTGGTTGCGATGGCGGACTTTATGAAACTTGGGATAATTCAGCTACTTGGAAATTCTTCAATAATTTACCAATAACACAATTCTATAGAGTAACTGTTGACAACACAGAACCTTTTTATTGGGTTTATGGTGGCACTCAAGATAACAATACTTTAGGTGGCCCTAGCAGAACTAAAAATGCTTTCGGAATTATGAACCAAGATTGGCTATATACAGTTGGTGGCGATGGTTTTAAAACTGTTGTTGACCCAAAAGATCCTAATATTGTATATTCAGAACCACAATATGGAGTTTTGGTTCGCTACGACAAACGCTCTGGCGAGATGACAATGATTCAACCTCAAGCAGATAAAGGCGAAGAACTTCGTTGGAATTGGGACTCCCCTGTGATTATATCTCCTCACAGCAATACAAGACTTTACTTTGCTGCAAACAAATTATTCAAATCGGACGACAGAGGAAACTCTTGGACTAAAATTAGTGGTGATTTGACTCGCCAAATTAATAGAGATGAACTTAAAGTGATGGATAAAATTTGGGAACCAGAAGCAATCGCAAAAAATGCTTCAACTTCACTTTATGGAAATATTATTGCATTAGATGAATCTCCAATTAAAGCAGGTTTGCTTTATGTTGGTACTGACGATGGTTTACTTCAAATATCAGAAAACGATGGTCAGACTTGGAACAAAGTAGAAAAATTCCCAGGTGTACCAGAATCAACTTATGTATCCGATATACAAGCTTCAAGAAACGATGAGAATGTTGTTTATATTACATTCGACAATCATAAAATGGGTGACTACAAACCTTATGTTCTTAAAAGCAACGACAAAGGAAAAACTTGGACATCAATTGCATCGAACTTACCAATTGATGGTGCTGTCTATACTATTGCTGAAGATGGAATTGAAAAGAACTTACTCTTTTGCGGAACTGAATTCGGTTTTTATTTCACTATAGATGGTGGTGCAATTTGGAATAAATTAGATAATGGTCTGCCTTCTACTCCAGTGAAAGATATTGATATTCAACGCCGTGAAAATGATATTGCAATTGCAACATTTGGAAGAGGTTTCTATATTTTAGATGATTACACTCCACTTCGCAATATCACCAAAGAAAATATGGATAAAGAAGCTTTCATTTTCCCTATCAAAGACTCTTGGATTTATAGAGAAGATGAATCTTGGGGCCGCAAAAGTTTAGGCGAAGATTTCTATCGTGCTGAAAATCACCCATTTGGTGCTGTTTTCACATACAATTTGAATGACACTTATCAAACTAAAAAAGATTTACGCAAGAAAAAATCGAAAGAACAAATGGATAAATCAGGCAATCCATACTATCCAACTTTTGATGAAATGAGAGAAGAAGATTTGGAACAAAAACCAATGCTTATTTTCACTATCGCAGACGATAAAGGGAGTGTAGTTCGCAATTTAACCACTACACCTTCCAAAGGAACTAACAGATTAGTTTGGAATTTGAGATATAGCGACACAGACCCAATAGCAAAAACTACCGACATAAATAAAAATAATGGGATATTAATTATTCCGGGTACATACTATGTGTCAATTTCAAAAGTAGTTGATGGAGTGCGAACTCAAATAGCAGAGCCACAAAAATTTGTTGTGAAAAGCTTAAATAATACTACTTTACCAGCTAAAGATAAAGTTGCTATGATTTCATTCCAACAAGAAGCAATGGAATTTAGACGCAAATTTGGTTTGACAAATTCTGTTCTGAATGACCTAAAAGAGAAAACAACTATTCTTGTGAAATCAATACTATCAAGTCCAGTTGCCGATAACGAAAAATTACTTGACAATACATACAGAACAATGAGAGAACTTGAAGATGTGAACATTGTGTTGAATGGTGATAATAGCAAAGGAAGCCGCAGTGCAAATCAAACTCCAGCCGTTAGAGAAAGATTAGACAATGTACTTTGGAGTTTCTGGGAATCATTTGCAGAGCCAACACAAACATCTCGCAATCAATTGAAAATAGCGAATGAACTATACACAGAAGCAAATTCTAAATTGAAAAGATTGTCATCGGAAGTTGAAGTTTTAATAAGTAAACTTAAAACACAAAAAGCCCCACTTCCAAGTGGCAATATGCCAGATTAATTTTCTCCCCTTTTTTCCGTAAATTGTGTATTATTCTAATGTAAAAAAAAAGAAAATGATTGACTTCCCTAAGAATTTTGACCCTAAAACCAACGAGACCCTTTGGTATTCTCGTTGGAAAGAAAATAAGTTGTTTAGCTCGGATAATACTTCCGAAAAACCTAAATATTCTATCCTGATGCCACCACCAAACGTTACTGGTATTCTGCATTTCGGGCACGTGCTGAATCATACTTTGCAGGATATTTATATCCGTTGGAAACGAATGAATGGCTATGAAGTTTGTTGGTATCCAGGGCTTGACCATGCTGGAATTGCTACTCAATCTCGAGTAGAAAAAGAAATTAAAGCTAAGGAAAACCTTACAAGATACGATTTGGGCAGAGAAAAATTCCTTGAAAGAGTTTGGGGTTGGAAAGAGCAGTATGGCAATATTATTCTAAATCAATTAGAGTCTATTGGTGTTTCTTGCGATTGGGATAAAACTCTTTTCACAATGGATGAATCGGCTTCCAAATCAGTTACGGAAATCTTCGTTCGGCTTTTCGATGCAGGGTTAATCTATAAAGGGAAACGTATTATTAATTGGTCGCCAGATGCTCAAACTGCCCTTTCCGATGAAGAAGTTGAATTCCGCCAAGTCAATGAGCATCTTTATACTATGAGGTACTATTTCGCTGATAGTAGTGATTATTTGCAAGTGGCTACAGTTCGCCCAGAAACTATCTATGGCGATGTGGCTGTGGCTGTCAATCCAAACGATGAACGCTATAAGCACTTAATTGGCAAACAAGTAATTGTTCCATTGGTCGGCAGAGCTGTGCCAATTGTAGCAGATGATTATGCAGAGATTGGCTTTGGTACTGGCTGTGTAAAGATTACTCCAGCCCACGACCCAAATGACTTTGAGCTTGGCAAACGCCATAATCTTGAAATGATTAACACAATCAATCCAGATGGCACTTTAAATGAACTTACTGGCGATTTCAATGGAGTTGAGCGATTTGCAGCCCGCAAACTAATGGTTGGCAAATTGCAAGAAGCTGGCTTAATCGAAAAAATTGAAGCCTATACTCACAATGTTGGCTATTCTCAACGTGGTGGCGAACCAATTGAGCCATATCTATCGGATCAGTGGTTTGTTTCTATGGAAAAACTAACAGCAAAAGCTACTGAAGTTGTTGAAAATGGAGAGATTAAATTCTATCCAAACCATTGGACAAAAACTTATTCACATTGGATGAAAAACATTAAAGATTGGTGCATTTCTCGTCAACTTTGGTGGGGACATCGCATACCAGTTTATTATACTACCGATGGTCAGTTTACAGCAGCTCGTTCAGAAGCAGAAGCAAGACAAAAACTAAATATTGGCAATGAAATTGAATTAAATCAAGATAACGATGTTTTGGACACTTGGTTTTCTTCTTGGCTATGGCCAATGACAACTATGGGTTGGGACGGTTCGGAAGAAACATTGAATTCACAAGAAGTGAAAGCATTTTTACCGACTGATTTATTGGTAACTGGTCCTGATATTATTTTCTTCTGGGTGGCACGAATGATTATTGCTACAGAAGAAATTGCAAAAGTGATTCCTTTCAAAAATGTGTATTTCACATCTATGATTCGTGATGCTTCTGGCAGAAAATTATCTAAATCTCTTGGTAATTCGCCAGACCCACTTAATATTATTGATAAATACGGTGCCGATGCTACTCGCTTCACTATGATTTATCTTGCTCCACTCGGTTTAGATGTTCGAATGGACATCAATGTGGAAACTCAGGATATTCCATCAATGGAAATTGGGCGTAACTTCCTAAATAAAGTTTGGAATGCTGGTCGCTTTTTGAATATGCGAAAAGAAGCAATCGAAGCAGAAGAAGCAAATAATGAAAATGTAATTGAAAATTCATTCGACGATGTGAACGAATGGATTGAAATTAAACTTAGCGATGCTATTGATAAAATCAACACTGCTTTGGATAATTTCAATGTAAACGAGTATTCCAAAACACTTTATGAGTTCATTTGGAAAGACTTTTGCGACCAGTATGTAGAAATGGTGAAAACATACATATCGCAAAATATTTCAAAAGAAGTGAAAGTTGCAACTATCACAAAATCACTCGAAGTTTATAAAAACATATTGAAACTTTTGCACCCTACAATGCCTTTCGTTACTGAAGAATTGTGGCATATTTTGTTTGAAAGTGATTTGAATCAGTCAATTTCAATGGCAAGCTATCCTCAGAAAACAAAGGACAATTCAAATTCTGTTTTGCTAAATCATTTCGAGCTAATGCAAACAATTTCGGAAGAAATCCGAATGCTTAAAGCACAAGCAAATATAGCAAATCAGAAAACTGAATTTATAATCAATACAGAGGATTCTGGTTTTGTTGAGTTTTTGAAAATAAACTTAGTCATTTTCAATAGCAACGTGAAATCATCGGAAACAAGATTTAACGAAAAGTCAGACAGCAAAAAGCTTAGCTCGGCAACTCGTGGAGTGGAATTGAATATACTTTTGGCAGAAGATGCAATTGATGTGGAAGCTGAGAAAATTAGAATTGCTAAAGAGCTAGAAAGACTGGAATCGCAGATAGATGGCATCACTCGCAAACTATCGAACGAGGGTTTTGTGGCAAAAGCTCCCGAAAAAGTAATAGAAGCAGAACGCAAAAAACTATCTGATATGACAGATTCAGTAGGGAAATTAAAATTAACATTAAGTAATTTATAATTGAAAAACTGAAGAAATTAGTAATTTCCTCATTAAATTTCAATTTATTTTCTTAATTTTAGAAATAAAAATTAATTACGTTTGAATAATAATGGCAACAAACCCAAAATTAGTACTACCAGAAATTGAAAATCTCCGCAAATATGAAGTCTATAAGGCAAACGGCGGATACGAAATGTTTAAGAAAGCGCTTACTATGACACCAACTGAAGTAACCAATTTGGTGAAAGCTTCTGGCTTGCGTGGTCGTGGTGGTGCATGTTTCCCAACGGGACTGAAATGGTCTTTTATGCCAAAACCTGGCGATAAACCAATGTATTTGGCTATTAATGGCGATGAATCAGAGCCTGGCTCATTTAAAGATAGACAAATTTTTGAGTACAACCCACATCAGTTAATCGAAGGTATTTTAATTGCAAACTATGCAATGGGGTTAAAAGCTGGCTATATTTACATCCGTGGCGAATACCACAAATGGGTGGACTTTATGGAAGAAGCTGTGAAAGAAGCTTATGCAGCTGGAGTAGTTGGCCCGAAAATGAAAGAAACTTTCGGCACTGACTTCTCTACTGAAGTATTCGTTCATAAGGGAGCTGGTGCATATATCTGTGGCGAAGAAACTTCGTTGATGAATTCAATGGAAGGCGATAGAGCTTACCCAAGATTCAAACCACCATTCCCTGCTCAAGTAGGTCTATGGGGAATGCCAACTACAGTAAACAACATTGAAACTATCGCAACTGTTCCAGCTATTTTCAAAATTGGACCAGAAGCATATTCTAAACTTGGAGCTCCAGGACATCCTGGCACTTTACTTTATGGAGTTAGTGGACATGTCAATAAACCTGGTGTTTACGAACTTGAAACAGGCATAGCATTAACAGACTTGATTTATAATGTTTGTGGTGGCGTGCGAAACAATAAAAAAATTAAAGCAATCATTCCTGGTGGTTCTTCTATGCCTCCACTTCGTGGCGATGAAATAGAAGGAATTTTGATGGATGAAGAATACTTGAAGAAAATTGGAACTCACATCGGCACAGCTGGAGTGATGGTAATGGATGAAGATACCGACATAGTAAAAGTAACTTTGCGAATTGCACATTTCTACCACCACGAATCTTGCGGGCAGTGTACACCTTGCCGTGAGGGTTGCGGTTGGATGGAAAAAATATTGAAAAGAATCTACAAAGGCGATGGATCAACGGCAGATATAGACTTATTGTTATCTGTTTGCGATAATATAGAAGGAAACACAATTTGTGCCTTGGGCGATGCCGCAGCTTGGCCAATTAGAGGATTTATTCTTAAATTCCGTGATGAATTTGAAGCAAAAGTAAAATCATCAAGAAACTTCGTAGCACTGAATGTAGTTCACGGTCGTCAAGAAACAGCGAACACATTAGTTTTTGAAAATTAATCTAAGGATAAGGGAGATAGTTTATCTCCCTTTCTTCTTTAAATGAAAAAAATCGGAATATTTGGCGGTACTTTCAACCCCATACACATAGCCCACACAACCATTGCAGACATATTTGTCAAGCAATTAGAGCTAGATATATGCTTTTTCATTCCTACATTCATCTCTCCATTCAGACAAAATGAAGCGAATCAAGCAAGTGCTGAGGATAGACTTGCTATGGCAAAGCTTGCAATTTCTAACAATAGTAAATTCCAAATAGATGACTTCGAGATTCAGCAACAAGGAATTTCATATACAATTAATACAATACTTCACTTTAAAGCAAAGTTCCCAGATAGTATAATATATTTATTGATAGGTGGTGACCAAGCGGAGCATTTCGATAATTGGTACAACTGGCAAGAAATATTATATCACGCTAAACTTTGTATAGCCCAACGCCCACTTGTGGACTACTCAAGCAATTCTATATTTATGAAATTGGCAATCAATTCTGAAATGCCAATAATTATAGACACGCCACTAATGGAAATATCTTCCACTCAAATAAAAGAAAACATTAAACAACACAAACCCACAGCAGGTCTACTTAAAGAAGAAGTAGCAGAATATATTCAGAGAAAGGGACTGTATTTGTAGGTTGAGGAGATGATAGAATGATTGTATTTTCTATTTTTATATCGATTTACTTATTGCAATGCATTAGCAATTTTATCAATAACTAAATCTATCCCTATATTCCAATTTACACCTATTTTATTAGCTAATGATGGAGAATAATCATATTCATCTTTACGAGTAACATTTACCCATATTGGTAAAATTAAGTTTTGAGTTTCAATAATTTCTCTTGTGATAATTGAATTGAATTCTGTTTTTGTCCAACCATGATTATTGAAATAATTTGGAAAAAGAACTAAAATACATTTTTCACATTCTTTAAGTCCCTTTTCAATTGATAGCAAGGATATGTTTTTATTAAAGCCTCTATAACTCTCTCACGAATCATTGCTGAGTTCGTTTGCCACTGTAAACAATTAATAGTTTTCATTGTTTTTCAATTGCAATTTGATTTTTCATTTCCATAATTCACTATCTCCTTAAGTGAATGAATTGCTAAATTATTATAACCAAGTCGTAAGTTTATAGAATTGCAACCTCTAATTCTATAAATATTGACGATGTGCTTAAAATTCCAACTTACCAGTAAATCTACTTTATGTATAGTAGCTGTAGCTATATGTAAGCAATCATCATAACTCGATTCTCCTACTACTTTTTCTGCAAGATATGTTTCTGCCAATTTAATTGCATCGTCAGTTATAGCAACTTTTTCTTTTTGTTTTACTGAAAGATTATTTAAAATCTCTAAAACCTTCATTGGAGCATTTTCAAGCTCATTTTCTGTAAGTTCTGAATAAACACAAATAATTTCATTTTGCCTAATCTTGTTAAATAACAATCTTATTTCAGTTTCAAATTCAGAGTCAAAATAACCTCCAAATACAGATGTATCGATATGAAATCTTTGTTTCATAATGCAAATTTAAGTAGAAAATATATAGAACACAAATAAGCCATTAGTCTCGTGATTACTCTCATCTATTTCCCTCCCACTCCCACTTTTCCAGTTTATACCAATTGCATGTCAGGTCGTAGTATTTGAATGTTTCTTGAAATTTTAATCCAATTTTTGTTAGTATCTTATTCGAGGTTAGATTCTCAACTTGAGCTGCTGCATATATTTTTTCAGCTTTTAATTGCTCAAAGCCATATCGTAAATTAGCTGCGGCACTTTCAGTCGCATATCCCTTTCCCCAATATTTTGGAATTAATCTATATCAAAATCAAACGTCTAAGTATTCAATGTGGTTATTGGTTTCTTCTCTAACGAATTTCAGCCCAGACCAGCCAATGAAATTATTACTTTCTTTTTCAATAACTGCCCAGCGACCAATTCCGTTGTCGAAATACTGTTTTCTAATACTTTTAATAACCCCAACTAAATACTCTTTCACGAATTCCCAAATATTTATGAACTAATGGGTCTGAATCAAGTGCAAACATATTGTCCAAATCTTCAGCAACAAACTCTCTATAAATCAATCTATTCGTCTCTAAGTAAATTTTCATCAGCATTGCTTTATTTCAAATTTTCAATTCACAAATTTAGCATTTTTTTCAAATCTCTTTTAACAAATTTTATTTCTCAACTATGTTTCAGTTTCAATTTACTTATCAATAATTAATCAATCAAACGATTGGAAATAAGTTTAATCGTATCTTTTACTAGCTCTCTCCCCAAAAAATATCTAACTTGATTAAACGTTTACTAATTAAATTAATGACAAAAATAGGTAGGTTATGATTATCAAAGTGATGCAAGATGCTATAAATGCACAGATTAATAGGGAAATGTTCTCTTCAAATGTTTATTTATCGATGGCGGCTTACTTCCAAGGGATAAATCTAAATGGTTTTGCGAATTGGATGCGAGTTCAAGCTCAAGAAGAAATGACTCACGCACTTAAGTTTTTTGATTATTTACTCGTTCGAAATGGTACTCCTAGTATTGGCATTATCGATGCTCCACAGCAAAATTGGGAAAACCCAGTTGTTTGCTTTGAAGATGCACTAAAACATGAAGAATATATTTCAAAAAACATCAATGAATTAGCTGATTTGGCTATCAAAAATGGCGATCACGCATCTCTAATTTTGCTTCAATGGTTTGTAACTGAGCAAGTTGAAGAAGAAGCAACTACTAATGAGATAGTTGATAGATTAAGATTAGCTGGGGATTCAAAAAGTGGTTTATTCTTGCTTGATAATGAATTGAAACAGCGAAAAGTTGTTCCAGCTACAATTGGCTAAATTATTTTTGATTATACTTTAAGCAAAACCTCTAAATTCTGTTTAGAGGTTTTTACATTTAGGCAAATATGGATTATAATTTTACTAAAATATTGCAAGAAAGATTTGGCTTGGTTGGCGATTCCCAACCAATGCAAGAAGCTATTCAAATGTTAATGCAAGCCGCTCCTACTGATTTAACTGTGCTTATAACAGGGGAAACAGGAACGGGCAAGGAAGTATTTTCTCAAGCAGTTCATTCATTAAGCAATCGCAAGAAATTCCCCTTCGTGAGCGTTAATTGTGGTGCTATTCCAGAATCCTTGCTTGAATCGGAACTATTTGGGCACGAAAAGGGTGCTTTTACTGGCGCTCATGAGCAAAGAAAGGGTTTCTTTGAAGTAGCAAATAGAGGAACAATTTTTCTTGATGAAATTGGCGAAATGCCATTTAGCACACAAGTGAAGCTACTTAAAGTGCTTGAGTCTGGTGAATTTTCGAGAATAGGTTCAACTGCTGTTCAAAAAGTTGACGTAAGGGTTATAGCTGCTACTAATCGTACTTTAGAAGAAGAAGTTCAAAGTGGGAATTTCCGACAAGATTTATATTACAGATTAAAGAATGTACATATTTATTTACCTGCATTAAGAAACCACCCAGAAGACATACCAGCTTTATATGACTTTTTTGCAAGAAATATTTGCTCAAAAATTGGAATTGAATATAAAGGCGTTGCCAATGATGTTGTAGAAATATTCAAACGATTGGAATGGTCTGGCAATATACGTGAGCTGAAAAACTTAGTTGAGACAATGATTACTCTCGAAAAAGTTAGCTATATAACACCAGAAGTTGCTCGCAAATACTTAAAACCTACATTGCCTCCACATATTGCTACAAATGTACCTGATTCTCATGCTTTAGTAAGATTTGGCTCTAATAGCAATGCCAACAAAGAAAATCCTCAATTTGAATTGGGACTAATTTTTAGAAGTCTTTTAGCTTTGCAAAATGAAGTTAATGATTTGAAATCAATGTCTCGCCATACTATTGCTTCTGTAGATGAAATTAAAGATACACTTTATCATGGAATTAATGTTAAACAAGATGAAGTGGAAGTAAAGAGTTTCGATGAAATGGAAGCAGTTGAAAATTTGAATTTAGCTTCAATTGAGAAAAAATTTATTTCTGAGGCATTGCGAAGATTCAATAGTAATCGCAGACTTGCAGCCAAAGAATTAGGAGTTAGCGAAAGAACACTTTATAGAAAAATCGCAGAATATGGACTTGAATAATATTTATTTTTTATATTATAATTATATAATATGCAACTAACCGAAGAACAAAAAAGTATAATCAATTCCAAAGGCGACATTAAAATTAATGCAGTGGCAGGCTCTGGTAAAACTACTACTGTAATTGAATATGCCAAGACTCGCCCAGCTGGGAGTAAAATACTTTACTTAGCTTTCAATAAATCTGTAAAACTGGAAGCTGTAAAAAAATTCTCAGATAACAATATACATAACGTACAAGTAGAAACCGCACACTCACTTGCCTACCGCCATATAGTGATGAGGTCTGGCTTTAAAATCAAAACTCAGGGATATAAGATAAATGAAATAGTAGAACTATTGAATTTGCAAGGTGGTGACGAAAAGCATACCGAATATGTAATTGCAAATTATATTAGCAAACTAATTTCTTTTTTCTGCAATAGCGATAAACCAAAAGTCGCAGATTTGAATTTTATAGAAACTATTAGCGATAAAAAAGCTAAGACTTTTGTTGCTACTTATTACCCTTATATACTTAAGCAAGCAAGAATATTATTAGGCAAAATGTATAAAGGAGAAATAGAAATTACTCATGATTTCTATCTAAAACTTTTTCAATTATCTAATCCCGATTTACATTATGATTATATTTTATTCGATGAGGGTCAAGATGCTTCAGCCGCTATGCTCGATGTATTTTTAAATCAGAAAGCCACAAAAGTCATTGTAGGTGATACAAACCAACAGATTTATAGCTGGCGTTATGCTATAAATTCGCTAGAAAAAGCAAATTTCAAAAACTTTTATTTAACTACTAGTTTCCGCTTCAGTCCTTCCATTGCTAATCTTGCAAAAGAAATACTAGCATTCAAAAGTTATATAGGCGAAGAAAATGATATTAATATATTCGGAAAAGGAAGCACTCAAGTAGTTAAATCGAATGCCACAATAGCAAGAACAAATCTTGGATTATTGCTTAGAGCTATTGAATATATTACTGAAAGAAAGAGCGTTAGTAATATTTATTTTGAAGGAAATATAAATTCTTATACCTATGCAGACGAAGGAGCTTCTCTCTATGATGTATTGAATTTATTTAATGGTGAGCATGCTAAGATTAGAGACTCGCTCATTAAAAATATGAAAGACATAGAAGAGTTGGAAGATTATATTGAAAAAACTGAAGATGGTCAGCTATCTATGATGCTGGAAATTGTGAAGGAATATGGCAATGAAATTCCAAAACTAATTAATAAACTTAAAAAGAAGCACGTTGAAAACGATGAAAAAGAAAAAGCCGAAATGGTATTTTCTACTGTTCACCGCTGCAAAGGCATGGAGTATGACTCTGTCTATCTAGTAAATGATTTTATTACTGAAGAGAAATTACAAAAAATAGAAATAGATATTGAAAAAGGCGAAGAAGTTAATTTAGCAAAAATTAATGAAGAAATTAATCTTCTATATGTTGCTATCACAAGAACAAAGAAATTACTTTACATTCCAGAGAAAATGCTACCCATTGACTTCAAAAAGTCAGTTGATATATTCGTTACGGTTCAAGCAACTAAAGAACAGAAAAAAGAGCTAGCAAAACCTACGAATAGCACACATCGAAAAGAACGAAAACCAAGGACTGAGAGAAAGCCACGAGCCGAAAGAAATAGTGAAAAAACATTTTCTGTTGATAAATTCCGAGAAAAACACAAAGATGCTTATAGACCTTGGACTTCCCCACAAGATAGTGAACTAAGCGATATGTATTATAATTCATCGAGTGTGGCTGAAATGGCAGAACATTTCGGCAGAACTCGTGGTGCAATTTTAGCAAGATTAGCAAAAGTTGGACTTGGCGATTTATAGAGCTTAATCCAAATCACTTATTTTATATTTAGATACGATTTGCAACGATTAGATACTTTTGTGATACGATTATGGAATGATTGGGGTTAGTAATTTGGTAATTAATAATACTATAGTTATTTTACGTAAAATATATTTATGAGAAATAAATAATAAGATATTTAGTAATCGCAGCCATAATTTTATTTTCATCAGGTTTGAAAGCAGCCAAAACATATATTGGCGGTCAGTTCGACAAGCCCAAAGATAATACAATTACTATCCAGTATAACACTTCCATTCTAAGCTATATAGAAGATGTTACCACCAAACAAGAAGTAATTCTCAATGAAAATAACAACTTTATGTTTGAAATTGAAACAGATATTCCTTTAAATTTTAACTTACTTAATGGTGAACATTGGATGTTTATTAATAAATATGCTGCCATCGGAGATAGCCTTTATTTCAAATTTCAAGATAGCTCAATGGAATTCACTGCAAAATGCGAAGATTGTCTAAATTTTATGTTTGATTGGGAAGAAAAATTTTATAGCAATCCAAAAGCCAACAAAGAATTTAATTCAAGTTAGATAGTTTACTAAAGCTATATAATAATCATTTTAATAATGAAGATTTATATAACCGATTAATAATTAAATATAATAATCTTATAGTTGATAATCAATTAGCTCCAGACTTTAAACTTCTCGATTTAGAAGGTAAT
>CAZYXG010000005.1:59922-85849 GCA_964650885.1 uncultured Hyphomicrobiales bacterium
GGGAACAAGTTGTGCACCTTGTTTAGCACAAATTCCAGCTGCTAATCAACTCAAAGAAAGATTCAAAGATAAAGATGTAGTCTTTCTTAATATCGCATTTGATAACTCAATAGACAAACTCAAAAGATTTATTGATTACAAGTCATTTAAGGGTGTACACTTGATTGAAAAGAAAGGATTTGCCTCGAATGTTGCTGATTCGTATAAGATTAATTCTCTACCCCATTATTTTCTTATAGATAAGAATGGTTACATAGTAAACGGCGAAGCTCCAAGACCAATCGATAAACCAGACCAAATTATTGAAAATGAATTAAATAAATAATTCCACCTCCTATAAACAGCAAAGCCACCTTTCAGTGGCTTTTATTTGTTTTTTTATTTATATTGTCTTAGGAATTCAAGCCTGTCTTGTAGTCTTTCTACAGGTACTAGCAATCTTTCTTTACCTAGTATAGCTTCGTTTGCGTCTGTGAAGATAATATCATAATCTTTGCTCATCACAATTGCTTCTTCTGGGCAAACTTCTTCGCAATATCCGCAATAGATGCAGCGAAGCATATTGATTTCAAATTTAATTGGGTATCTTTCTTTTGTTTTCTCAGTTTCGCCAGCTTGCACTTCAATTGCCAATGCAGGGCATACTCTTGAGCAAAGCCCACACGCAACGCAACGTTCTCCGCTTTCTTCAAGCACAAGTACTGGTCGACCTCTATATGAACCTTCTGGTTCCCATCGCTCTTCTGGATACTGACGAGTAAACTTTGGCTTGAACATTTGGCGAAAAGTTATTCCTAAGCCACGAGCTATTTCAGGTAAGTAGAGACTTTCCCAAAAAGTTAGCCTATCTTTTTCATACGATTGAGTATTTTCCATACTTTAAACCACTAAAATTTAATTTTCAATTATTTTAAAAACATTATTACACTTGCTGTAATCAACACATTGATAATTGCAAGTGGAAGCATCACTTTCCAGCCCAATGACATCAACTGATCGTAGCGGAAACGTGGAACTGTCCAACGAACCCAAACGAAGAAGAAGATAAAGAATAATACTTTTAGTGCAAATGCACCAAATTGTACTAATGCTAAAGGAATAGAGCCGGCTTCAAGCCCTAACATTTCTTGAGGGAAAGGTAGATTATATCCACCAAAATAGAACAATGATATTAGCCCAGAAGCAGTTGCCATATTCGCATATTCTGCTAAGAAAAACATACCAAATTTCATACCCGAATATTCTGTATTAAATCCACCAACAAGCTCTGGCTCTGCCTCTGGCAAGTCGAAAGGAGTTCTGTTTGTTTCAGCAAATGAAGAAACTAAGAAAATAATAAACCCTAACGGCTGAGTTACAATATGCCAATTCCAAAACCAACCAGCTTGATGTTTCACCATTGCATCTAACGATAATGTTTGAGTCAACATAATGATTCCAACTAATGACAATCCCATAGATAGTTCATAAGAAATCATTTGTGCCGATGCACGCAATCCGCCAAGCAATGAGTATTTACTATTTGAAGACCAACCTGCCAATGTAATACCATAAACTCCAACCGAAGTCATAGCCAATATATAAAGCAAACCAATATTTGAATCGGGCAAAATACCCATTTTCACTTGGTGACCCATAATATTCACATAATCGCCAAATGGCATTACTGCATAAACAGAAAATGCGATTATCAAGGCAAGTGTTGGTGCAAGTCTATGGAAATTCTTATGTGCAGCAGCTGGGATAATATCCTCTTTCATAAAGAGCTTAACCACATCTGCAAATGGTTGCAATAAGCCCATTGGGCCAACTCTATTTGGTCCAATTCTATTTTGAATAAATGCAGCTATCCTACGTTCAATCCATACTTCTGCGGCAGCTAGAACCAAAACGATTTGCGAAATTATAAGTGCTTTCACACCTGCTTCAGCTAAAAGCCAAGTAATTGTTGTATTTTCCATTAATCTAGTTTCATTACGTGTGAAACATAATTGTTTATTTTAGGTTCTGGTGCATTCGCTTTATTCAGCACCAAGCCCTGATATTCTTCTAATAGTTCATAGCTCATACCAGCAAATGCAGGTATTGATTTTGCTATTTCATTGAATACTGCTTCAGAATCTTTGTATCTCCATCCAGCACCAAAGCTCAATGCCAAATCTCTAATAATTCTCCAGCTTTGTCTGCAACTTCTTAATTCGTGCTGAGTCCAACGGTCATTGAAAGCCCCGAATTTATCCAGTCTGCTCATAGAAAGTCCCATATAGCGAAGATTTTCTTTAGTTACTAAAGCTGGTTTGAAGTATTGCACTCTTCCATTAGTGTTGGTGTACGTACCTTCCACTTCAGCGTAAGTAGAAGCAGGTAATACAATATCTGCACTATTAACTAAATCAGAAAAGTTGTATGCTTGCACAATAAGTAAATCTAACTTATCTAAAACACTACTAATTTCTGAAAATTCGCTAAAATCATCTTCCATTATATAAAGTGCTTTAATAGTGCCATTATTAATTTTCTCAGCCAAATCTTTATATTTAAGTCCTGTCCCATTTGCTCCTACTTCTTTAGCACCTGTCATATTTGGTACTGAATTTGGATTTGCTTCAAAAGGTCCTTCATTTTGATTTTTGTTTAAGTGTGGCAAGAAATCTAAATTATTAGATTTCACAACGTTTTTAACAAATTTAGCAAAAAGAAAATTACTTTCATTTGTAGTTTTTCCAGAAGCTAAAAACATAATTTCGTCAGCTTTAAATGACTTCAACTTTTGAGTTGTAGCTTCTATAGCTTCATCCCATGAAGAAATCTGCTGAGTTCCATTTTGTTTCACAAGTGGTTCAGTCACTCTATTTTCGTTCACAAAGTCAATTTGCGAAAGCCTTGCATAGTCGCTTAGCCAGTATTTATTTACATACATATTAACTTTTGGCTGCACTCTCAATAATTCATTATTACGAACACCAAGATTTGTGTTAGCTCCGCTGCCATCTGCAAATGAAATAGAAGGATTGGAAGTCATATCCCAAACTCTAGCTTTGAAACGGAAATCAGAGCTAGTTAATGCACCAACTGGGCAAAGCTCAATAACGTTCATAGAATAAGGACTATCGAAGACAGTATTTTCAAAGAGTTCAATTGTAACTTTATCGCCACGTTGAACAAAAGTTAATACATCTTGTTTTGCAACTTCTTGAGAAAATCTAATACAACGAGAGCATGAGATACAACGTTCAGCATCGAACAGCACATTTGGTCCCCAAACTTGACGTTTAGGTTTGTGGTTCTTAGCTTCAGTAAATCTACTTTCACCCTTTGAATGGCGGAAAGCATATTCTTGCAATTTGCACTCGCCAGCTTCATCGCAAATAGGGCAATCTAAAGGGTGGTTAATCAGCAAGAATTCCATAACGGCTTCTTGAGCTTCATTTGCTTTATGATTTTGTGTATGTACCACCATTCCATCGGAAACAGGAGTAGCACATGCAATTTGCAACTTAGGAATAAAGTTTACTATTGGATTACCAGCTTCGTCTAATTCAATATCACCAGTGGAATTTCTTTTGGGGCTACCAACTTCCACCAAACACATACGACAATTACCTGCAACAGATAGCTCTGGGTGCCAGCAAAAGTGAGGAACCTGCATACCATTATCATAGATTGCTTGGATAATAGTTTTGCCAGGCGAAGTCTCTATTCGTTGCCCATCAATTATAACGTGAGGCATTATATAGTTCCTCAAAAAATTATTTCAAAAATAAAAACATTCAGAATACAAAATACAAAGAAATTTTTAATGCAAAAACCAATTAGTTGAATAGTTATTAAAATTTTGCCTTTTTTAATGCATTATTCAATTAAATCTTCCAATCCTTCAATTTCTGTTAGAACAAAAATTTTCTTTTCGTTATCTTTCGAAATCACAAATTTATCAACGTAAGGATATGGTAAATCTCCTTTTTCAGTTTCAATTACCAGTACATCATTTGCAGGCATTTCCCAAACATCTATAATTTTTCCGACTTCTTTTCCACTTTCATAGTAAACCATGTAATTTAGCGGAGAATTTAGAAAATATTCATTCATTTCTTGGTTTAGTATGCCAATATCAATAAAAGCAGCTTTATTTTTAAGTTCATTTGCTTTTTCTGGTGTATCTATACCTTTGAGTTTTATTTTAAAGGTATCTTTGTTTTTCTTAATGTTTTCCAAAGTGTAGTATTGAAGGAAACTCGCACTAAAACCAATGCCAATTGCACTACCCAAATCAATTTCGTTCAAACCCTTTGGAGTACTTCCTAAAATCAAATCCCCTTTCAAACCAAAACTTCCTTTCACCAAACCAATTTCTTTTATCTCTTCCATTTTTGCAATCTATTCTTTGATAATTATTTTTCTAATATTATTGTAACAGGTCCATCGTTGAGCAAATCTATTTGCATATCTGCACCAAATTCCCCTGATTGAACGTTCAATTCGGTGCTTTCCTTTAAAATTGTTAAAAATTTGTCGTAAAGTAACTTAGCTGTTTCTGGTTTTGCTGCTTCAGTGTAACTTGGTCTGTTTCCTTTTTTAGCATCTGCAAATAGAGTAAAATTGGAAACTACTAATATTTCACCACCTATATCAAGCAAAGAAAAATTCATTTTCCCTAATGCATCTGAAAAGATTCGCAAATTTAAAATTTTCTTTACCATCCAATCGAATGTCTCTCCTGTGTCTGTATCTGAGAACCCAACAAGCAATAACAAACCAGTTTTTATTTCACTTGTCATTACGTTGTTGATTGAAACACTTGATTTGGAAACTCTTTGAATTACTACTTTCATTTGTTTATATAATTTTTTATTTTTTTTTTAAAATTAATTGTTTAATTTAACAATAAATATATTGAATTTATTTATAAAGCAGTACTTATATGTTTTTTTCAAGCAAAATTGAAATAGATCCTACCCAAATAACTCAAGTAAGTTATTCAGGCAAAAAATCTTTAATTGGTCAAGCACTTCAAATGCTTAAAGGTGGTTCTAAAGAGGAATTAGAGACTTTTACAGCTATATCAATTTTGGAACAAATCTATGATGGATTAGTTGCTTTGGATTTGAAAAATGTGATTAGACTTGCCGTAGATGACTTTGATTATTTTTTCGATAAAAATAGTAACGATGACGACTTGCTTCAAGCTGTAAATACAGTTCGATATAACATTGATCCCCTTATTTCAAAACATTTCGACAATATTTTCTTGGTTGTTGAAGCGAAAGATGAATTTCTTAAGTATGTAATTGAAATTAGAATCAAAAGAAAACATAAGGTTGGTGAATTTCCAATCAAAATTCATATCAATGCTTTATTCAATGACTTCTCTGTTGATTTGAATGATGCTCAAAAGCAAGAAGATCAACTTAGAGCAAAGTTAAATGAAGTTTTTAAATCGCAATTAGATTATGATATTTTTGTTCAGAAAAGATTCATTGCTTATGAAAAATTTGTCAAAAAATTCTTTTTTGAACTAGGCAAGTTTATAAAAGTTGATGCTATAAAGCACATGACCGATAGACGAATCATTAGACCTCAGAAACGAATTTCAACAAGTGGCGAAATAGATTTCAATAATTCTACTTTTTCCATTTTTTATGGCTATAAAGGATTTCGAGAGTACTTCTTATATTGCTGGCTTTGGTCTGATTACTGTTATAATTACAATATTCACCTTTCAAATGCTAAGTTTGTTGATAGCCATGGCTTCAAAATTTTCGCAATTAGCGATATTGGTTTCGATGCCAAAGATTACCCCACTCTCAATTTAGATTTAGAATTTATTCCCCCACAATCTGCTTTTGTTAAGTTTTATTCCCGCAATCTATATAATGACAAGCTAATTAGCATATCAAAACATCAATTCGATGAGACTTACGAAAACTTTGGAGAAAGCTTTGAATGGCTTAATAATGATGGTGCCGACCCAAATCTCAAAATGAGAGTTTTGCGTACTAAACGTGATTATTAATCTTTCCCACAAATAAATTAGCTTTATTCTTTTTTCGTCTCAATAAATAATCTTAATTTTGAGATTAATTTTCTTGTGGTAAAGTGGAAAGAATTTTTTTAAAATCAAAAATTCACCGAGTTCATTTAACTCAAGCCGACCTCAATTACGAAGGTAGTATAACTATTGACGAAGATTTGATGGATGCTGCCGAGATTGCTGAGTACGAAAAAGTAAGTATTGTTAACAATAACAACGGCGAAAGATTCGAAACTTATGTGATTAAAGGTGAGCGTGGTAGTGGAGTTATTGGGCTGAATGGTGCTGCCGCTCGCAAAGGGCAGGTGGGAGATGTGCTTATTGTGATTTGCTATGTCATACTCGACAAAAGCGAAGTTGCTAACCATAAGCCAATTAAAGTCTTTGTTGACTCAAATAACAAAATTAAAGAAATAGAATAATTAATCAAACTAAGCAAATATATGTCAAATTTTAAAAAAGCTTGTATAACCCTTGCTGCTGGTCAGGGCAAAAGAATGGGAAACCCAGAAACGCCTAAAGTTTTGGCTACTTTGCATTCAAAACCATTATTGACTTATGTATTTGATGTACTCTTACAATTGGATTTTGATTTAAATGTTACAATAACTGGCTTTAAGAAAGAAATAGTTGATAAGTTTGTTCAAGATTTTGACTTGCCAAATAATCATATTGTTCATCAATTGGAACAATTGGGTACAGGTCACGCCGTAAACCAAGCAAGAGAACATTTTAAAAATGAAGATTTTGACGTTTTAATTCTTTGTGGCGATGTTCCATTGCTTCAAAAACATACTATATTAGAATTATTCAAAGCTCATTATAAAAACGACTGCGATTTATCTGTACTTTCTGCAATGACTGAAGCTCCGCAAGGTTATGGCAGAATTATTAGAGATGACAATGGTATGTTTTTAGCAATTAAAGAAGAAAAAGATGCGAATATTGCTCAAAGAGCAATTAAAGAAGTCAATAGTGGAATTTACATTGTGAAAAGTAAAATGCTATTCGAAGCACTTTCAATTGTCGGAAATAGCAATGCTCAAGGCGAATATTATCTGACTGATGTAGTTGGAATATTGGCAAACCAAAATAAAATTGTAGAAGCTTTCACTTTGGTTAGCTTTGAAGAGCTTCAGGGAATTAATACTCAGGAAGATTTGGAAAGAGCTGGCAAATACTTAACAATGATTGGTAAATGATTCAAAACATAAACCATATTGGAATAGCTGTAAAAGATTTAGATGCTTCTATTGAATTATTCTCTAAAATATTTAATACAGATAAGTTTCATAGAGAAACTGTAGAAGAGCAAATGGTGGCGATTGCATCTTTCAAAGTTGGAAATGTTATTTTAGAACTAACAGCTCCCACAAGTGAAGAGTCAACCATTCATAAGTTTATTGAAAAGCGTGGCGAAGGGATTCACCATATTGCTTTTGCTAGCGATTCTATAGAGGAAGATTTGGCAAGATTAAAAATAGATAATGTAAATTTAATTAATGATACTCCTATAAATGGAGCTCACGATATGCTAATTGCATTTCTGCATCCAAAATCTACAAATGGCGTATTGATGGAACTTTGTCAACCAAAAATTGATTAAATTTGGCAAAGTCGGATAATATACCCTACATTTCTCAATCTAGTTTGAAACAAAAGCTAGGTTTTAAAGTAGATATGAATGTAGCGACTTGGAATTTGCCATCACATTATAATGAGATTACTGAAAATATTCTAATTGAATGTGTTCAATTTGACTTAGAAAATAAAATTGAAGAAGAGAGTTTGGATTTAGTTCATATCTTCGGCACTGATATAGAAGAAATTGCTGAGATATTTTTCAAATCAATATACCTTATGAAGCCAAAAGGAGCAATTTGGGTTTCTTGGCTGAAAGGTACAAGTGAATTGAAGAAAGAACTTAATTCTACTATTACAGATAATATTTTAAAAGATGTTATTTATCCATGTGGTTGGATAGCCACAAAAGTTTGCTCTGTGGATAGCAATTGGAGCGGACTTAAATTTATGTTTAAAAAAGAAAATTGAGATAAAAGGTCGTATGCCAAAATTAGTTTTAGTAAGACACGGACAATCGCAATGGAATTTAGAGAATAGATTCACAGGTTGGGTGGATGTGGAACTTTCTCCAGAAGGAGAAAAGGAAGCTCAAAATGCTGGCGAAATGCTGAAAGGTTATAAATTTGACTGCTTATTTACTTCAAACTTGAAAAGAGCTCAGAATACAGCTAAAATTATTTTAGATGTAATTGGGCAATCTGATTTGAGAACTATTAAATCGGAAGCACTCAACGAAAGACATTATGGTGATTTGCAAGGGCTTAATAAAGATGAAATTGGCAAACAATATGGTGCAGAGCAGCTCCATATTTGGAGAAGAAGCTATGACACTCCACCACCAAATGGCGAATCTTTGAAAGACACTCAAGCTAGGGTTATTCCATACTATGAAAACGAAATAAAACCTTTGCTTTTAGAAGGCAAAGATATTCTAATTGCTGCACACGGCAATTCACTTCGCTCTTTAATTATGCTTTTGGAAAATGTTTCCAAAGATAAAATTACTGAACTCAATATCCCAACAGGCATTCCTTATGTCTATGATATGGACAGTGAGTTAAATATAAAAACAAAAAGATATTTGAATGAAAATTAAAATCATATTCCTTAGTCTATTAATCACATTAAATTCTTTTTCGGCAGAGCAAGTTTGGAAATCAGCTGCTAAAAAAGAATTAGACCGCAGTTTTCTTGCATTGCAAAATCAACCAATCAAGCCATATTATATTGCTTATGGTTTGACACAAATCAAATCATATAGTATTAGTGCTGCCTTTGGCAACCTAAGAACAAATGATAATGAAACAGAAAGAATCTTGGATATAGATTTGCGAGTTGGCGATTATAAATTCGACAACACTCATATTATACGAGGTAATCCTTTCGATTTTTCTTCTGGTGCTGGCTTTGCTAAGTTACCTTTGGACGATGATGAAATGTCGGTTAGGAATGTGATTTGGCAAACAACCGATAGACAATACAAAAGTGCAATTGAAAGATTGGAGAAAGCACAAACCAATCAAAAAGTGAAAGTGCAAGAAGAAGATAATTCTGCTGATATGAGCAAGGAAGAGCCAAATAAATACAATGGTACTTTCCCAAAATTGAATTTGAAAGCAGAAAAATTTGAGCAAATGATTGTCCGCCTTTCTGCCAAATTCAATAAGTATCCTTGGATTTACAATTGCAATGTTAGCTTGAGTGCAGAAGAATTAGAAAAGCATTTCATTAACACAGAAAATTCCGATATGAGCTGGGGTGAATGCTTCGCAAGATTATTTGTGATAGCAAATACCAAAGCTGAAGATGGGATGACGTTACCACTTTATCTTTCATATTTCTCATTCACAGCTGATGGACTTCCCAGCGAAGAATCAATATCTCGTGATATAGATAATATGATTTCTACTCTTGATAGCTTGCGTTCAGCTCCGATGATGACTACTTATACTGGACCAGCTATTCTTTCAGGCGAAGCAGCAGGTGTCTTTTTCCACGAAATATTTGGTCATAGAGTGGAAGGACATAGAGAAAAAGACCCTAATTCAAGTCAAACATTTAAGCAATCTGTTGGAAAAAAAATCTTACCTGAGTTTATATCTGTTACTTTCGACCCAACTAAACGTACACTTGGCGACAAAGAACTTAGCGGAAATTACTTATTCGATGACGAAGGTGTGGCAGGTCAGACAGTTAAAGCAGTGGAAAATGGTATTTTTAAATCATTTCTTATGAGTCGCTCTCCAATTGAAGGATTCGACAAATCGAACGGACACGGAAGAAAACAAGCTGGTTTCAAATCGGTTTCTCGACAGTCTAACCTTATTGTAGAATCTATGGTAACTTTTACAAATGAAGAACTTAGAAAGGGCTTAATTGACGAATGTAAAAAGCAGAATAAAGAATATGGATTGTTTTTCAAAACAGTACAAGGTGGCTTCACTTTTACTAGTAGAACAATTCCAAATGCTTTCAATGTTTTGCCACTTGTAGTTTATAAAGTTTTTACAGATGGTAGAAGCGATGAATTAGTTCGTGGGGTGGATTTAATCGGAACTCCACTTTCTACATTTGCTAATATCACTATGGCATCTAAAGATTATGGCGTTTTCAATGGTGTTTGTGGGGCTGAGTCTGGTGGTGTTCCAGTTTCAGCAAGTTCACCAAGTTTGTTGGTTTCAACAATTGAAGTACAGAAAAAGAAAAAATCGCAAGCTAAACCACCACTGCTAGCATCGCCAATAACTGTTGGCGAATAATTTTATTTACTTTTTGGCAGATTAATATATGTTGTATAGTGAACTGCAAAAGTATAAAAGTACAGAAGCAATTATTCTAATAATCATTATGAATTTTATTGCTTTTGTTTCGGCAAGTGGAGCATTTTTTCTGTATGCAATAATTAATAAATTCACAGTGGCAGAAAGAAATGCACACGGAATTTATTTCTTATTTTTCTTTATGTTCTTTTTGTGTGCTGTATTGATAGTCTTTGGCATTAAGCAATATGGAGCAATACAAATAGATTTTTATGAATCAGAAATTCTTATTCATAAAAAGAAAATATTTGGAAGAATAAGTTTAGTAAAAATTGAAAAAATTGAAATTCAATATTTAGACATTGTTAAGTATTCATCTAATACAATAGATAAATCAGTCGGCAAACACAATGTGCCATTTGAAAAAATTACTTTGAATCCCGAATTTGTTATATTAATTATAGATAAGCAAATGAAAGGATACTTAATTAGCTTAGCAAATGCTAAAAAAATTGACGAGATATTTGCAACAAATTATAGAGATGTATATTCATTTAGTCAGAATTTCTTTTATTTATAGAGTAAGTAAAAAAGAATGTTATTAGAAGAAGAACAAAAATTTAGACATCCATTATTTTGGATATTGTTATTGGCTGGGCCATTTTTTGCAGTAATAGCTTTTAGTAATTTGTTTACTAATAATTTCCAATTTTCTTCAAGTTGGATAATTGGATTTGCCGCATTCTCATTAACTGCAATTGGTGTGATATGGCTATTCTATTCAATTACTTTAAAAACTATGGTTTACGATAATAGAATAGAAATTACTTTCGCTCCACTTATTAAGAAACCAAAAGTATATCCTAAAAGTTATATGTCAGAAATTTACATTAGGGAATTTAAACCTATCTTAGAATTTGGTGGATGGGGAATTAGATATAGTATTTTTGGCAAA
Organism: uncultured Hyphomicrobiales bacterium; assembly: GCA_964650885.1. Lineage (GTDB taxonomy): Bacteria > Bacteroidota > Ignavibacteria > Kapaibacteriales > UBA2268 > JAPLFM01. The sequence goes on from CAZYXG010000005.1 coordinate 71,252, forward strand.
GGGCTTTGCTATAACGTAACTGGGACCAAAAAAGGGATACAGATAGTATTTCAAGACGGTCAAAAACTATTAATCAGCACTAGAAAAGCCGAAGAAATAGAAGCAATTTTACAACAACATTACAAAGTTGGCTAAAACATAAATGAGAAAATTAATTTTAAATAGTTTTGCATTACTCTTTACTTCATTAACATTATTGTCGCAAACAAAAACAAGCGATGAGTTGCTTTTGAAAGCAATGAAAGATGAGTCTGCCAGATCAATCAAATCACTTAAATTAGAAAATTTAGATGCACCTTACTTTATTGAGTATGGATTAACTTTTATTGATAGTTACCAAGTTACTGCTTCTTTAGGCAGCTTGCTGGACATTGAAGATAATAAAGTTGCAAATTTGACTGCAAACGTTCGAGTTGGCGATTACAATTTCGACAACACTAATTTCTTCGATTTTGGACTTTCCTTTTTTGGCAGTGGCGACGATGAAGAAAGATTCAAACGTAGAAATATTCCTTATTATATAGATTACAGTGGGCTTAGAAGAGAGCTTTGGCTTGCTACCGACGCTGCTTATAAGCAGTCGGCTGAGATTTATTCAAAAAAAATTGCAACAAAAAAGAATAGATTGAATTTAGACACTACACCCGATTTCAGCAAGATAACTAATCCATACAAAGGAATAGTAGCTTCTAACAAAATGACTTATGATAGAAGCAAATGCGAAGATTTAGTTCGTAAGATTTCCGCAATTTTCAAAGATTATCCTGAAATTACAAATTCAAAAGTTATAGTGGAAGTAATTCCCAAAAAATATCTTTACATAAGCACAGAGGGTACTGAATATGTGAAGAGTGAAAACTACATTGGCTTGGAAGTTTATGCTTTCACTCAAGCAAGCGATGGCTCTCCTGTAGCTGATTTTATTTCTTTTTACCAAGAAAATTATTCAGATTTGCCAAGCCTGGACTCTCTAACAAAAGCTACAAAAGAAATTTGTGAGAATATTAATAGACAAACAATCACCAAAAAATTAGAAGAATCTTATTCAGGTCCAATTTTGTTTGAAAAGCAAGCTGCTGCACAGTTATTTGCTCAGATGTTTGCTAACAACTTAGCCGCTCAGCGTGCTATAATGACCGAAAGTGGCGTGCAAGAAAATGAAAGAGGAAGTGCTTTCCAAAATAAAATTGGAGCAAGAGTTCTGCCAGAGTTTATAAGTTTGGAAGATAAACCAAGCTTAGTAAACTGGGGTAAAACAAAGCTATTTGGAATTAGCCAGATAGATGACGATGGAATAGCAAGCCAAGATTTAACTTTGGTAAAAGATGGCTATTTGAAAACATTGCTTTCAAGTAGAATTCCAACAAAAAAAATCAAAACCTCAAACGGGAGGAACAGACGTGGTGGCACAATGTACACCAATTTGTTAATCACTTCCAAACCTGAAAAGGAACTTAACGATTATGAATTGAAAAGCAAGCTAATTGAATTAATAAAAAACCGTGATTTACCTTACGGAATAATAGTTAAGAAAATATTAGATCAAAATATTTTGGCTACTGGAATACTTAATTTAGCAGCAGGCAATATGCAATTTCCAAGAGCAGTTGGTGCATTCATTCCATCACTTGTCTATAAAGTATATCAAGATGGTAGAGAAGAATTAGTTCGTGGAGTAACAGGAGCTGGCTTCACACCGCAGACATTCAAAGACATTATTAATGTGAGCAAAAGCAAATACGCACTTAACTTTTTAGCACCCGCTATAATTTCTAGCTTTATTAGTGGCGGAGATAGCTATGTGAATTCATCAGTAGTCTGCCCAAGCTTTTTAATTGAAGATGGCGAAATAAAAACATTAGATACAGATTTCAAAAAGCCTCCATTTATGGCAAACCCAATCAAATAAGAAAATCGAATATGGAAAATGAATTAAGAAACAAAGAGAAGAATGGCTTTTATTATTTCAATATTATTTGGAACAATAAATGGTTCATAATTCTTTTCACTTTAATAGTTACAAGCTCAGTTGGGTATTATAGTTTCAAATACTTAAAGAATCAATATAAAGCTACAGTGAATTTAGTGCCTGCTGCCAATGCACCTTCCGATTTGGCTGGTGGGGGTAGTGTGATTACATCAGCTTTGAAAGACTTTGGCTTGTCCAAAATGTCTGGTTCTTCTGGCGAAAGCTACGCTTATACAGTCATACTGGAAAGTAGAACAATCAAAGATACTATAATCAATAGATATAAATTAGCAAAAGAGTATGGATTGCCAGACACTGCTATGACAAAGATTCGAATGGCTTTCGATGAAAACAAAGATATATCTTATGAAAAAGATGGCAATTATGTTATTAGCATTTGGCACAGCAATAATAAAATTGCAGCTGAAATTGCAAATGAATTAGCAAACCTTTCAAATGATTTAGCACAAAAGTTATTCAAAGAAGAAGCTACTTTGAATTTGAAATATATGGAAGAAAGAGTTTCTTTGATAGATTCTAATTTAGCATTAGTTAGCTCCAAGCTAGAAAGATTTTCAAAAAGTAAAATGCTCTTTTCACCTACCGATCAAGCTAAGGCAGTTAGTACTTCATTGGCTGAACTTAAAGCACAAAAATTACTTGCTGAAATGAATTCCGATATTGCTAAATCAAACTACGGTGCAAACGACCCAAATACTATCAAATACAAGAATTTAGCTAATGAACTTGATAAAACTGTAAAGAAAGCAGAATATGAACCTGGCTTTGCTGGTAATTTTGCAGTCAATAGTGCATCCGAAGTAACTTTGCAATATTATAGATTATATACTGAGTTTGAAACATACTCAAAAGTAAAAGCTGTATTATTGCCAACTGTAGAAAAATACAGACTTGATTTAACACGAAATCAAAAGAATCTTTTTGTTGTGGATAAAGCAATTGTTTCCGAACAAAAAGACAAACCTAAACGGAGCATTATAGTTCTTGGTGCTTTTATTGGCTCAATGGTGTTTGCTATACTATTAATACTGACAATTTTTACAATTAGACAATTCTTTGTTAATTTTAAAAAGTATAGACAATCTCAGTAAATTAAAATGGATACTCAAACAATATCTACAAATTTAAGTATTGGCAATATAGGCAAGCTATCTAAAACTATATCAATTTGCTTAATTGTTGTATTCACAGGATTGGTTGTATTTTTACAAAGTATTGATTTACTTCTGTTTGCTGGTCTAGTTTTAGTGGTGCTTCCTGCATTGTATTTAATGATTAGCCAACCTAAGTATTGGATTTACTCAGTACTTCTTATCTTTCCTTTTTATTCCCAAGATAGTAGTTTTGGTATTTCAACAAGCGATGTACTTATTGGTGTATTTTATTTACTAAGTCTTTTCTTTTGGTTAATAGAATCAGTGCTAATAAGCAAAAAAAGACTTGTTTTAGACTTGCCAGATTTTCTATTAATAACATTCTTCCTCTTTTCCTTTCTTACTGGAATTTACACAAATGAATCTGAAACCACTTTAATAAATTGGTTTAAAGAGTTTGCAAAACATTCTATAATTCTATTTTATTTTCCAATTAGATTTTATTTTATGAATAAAGAAGACTGCAAGAAAGTGCTTGTTTTTTTCTTTATAATGATATTTTTCTGCGATTTAATTCAAATAGGTAAATACTATTATTACATGAAATCTAACATTGTTTATGCCTATCAGCTTGCCACTAGTGAACGTATAAATCAAATACTTTATACAACTGCAATTCCAGCAGGAATAATATTTATGTTTTATTTAAAAAGTAATTTTATGAAGTTACTTTTTACTGGAATAATAATGACTACTATTGGAGCTTTAATCTTAACGTTTTCAAGAACGTTCTGGATAATGGTAATATTAGATATAATTATAATTCTGTTTTATTTGAACAATAAGAATAGATTGAAGCTTATTATATTTTTAATATTTGGCTCAATAGCTATATTGGGAGTAACTTATTCCTTATTTAGCGATAAGTTCGTTTATATGACTAAGTTTATTGAGAAAAGGTTTAGCTCATCGGGCGATGCAGCAAAAGATGTTTCACTTAAAGCTCGATTTGTGGAATGGCAAGAAGTTGGAGAACAAATTGCCGATTACCCATTAGGCGGGCAAGGCTACGCAAAAACTATACAGTTTAAAACACCGATAGATCTATACGTGAACCGTACTGGAAACATACACAATGGTTTCTTATTCTTAATTTTTCGTTTTGGGTATCCATTAGCCATAATGTACAGTTTTCTGTTTATCTATGGATTAACAACTAGTTTTTATTTGACTTTCAAATTCAATGATGATTTCTATAAACCTTTATCAATTGGTACTTTTCTGGCATACTTTAGTATGATTCTGACAAATTATACAAGTGCACAGTTTTTCTACCGAGATAGTTTCTTCGTTACAGCATTTTTGCTCTTTAGTTCGTCTGTATGTCATATAGAGTATCAGAGATTAAAAAACAATAAAACACTAATTACAGATGTTAAAGAGTTAAATGGCTAATTTATTAGGAAATAGTAATGAATTTGGTAATGTAGAAAGATACAAAGTCTTTCGAGGCATTGTTATTTTCATTGCCCTAGCTTTTGTGGTAAAGTTAGCTCAATTGCAATTGATTGAAGGTAATGGCTATAGAGCTGGTAGTGAAGCTCAGGCAATTAAAGCTGTGCGTAAAGAGCCATTCCGTGGGAATATGTTCGATCGTCATGGCAAACTTATTCTTCACAATGAACCATCTTTTTCTGTGAACATACTTCCGACTTATTTCCTGAAAGAAAGTATTCCTTTGCTTGCTAGTATTCTTAATGTTGACTCTACATTTATTCAACAAACAATTAAGTCTTACCAAGGTTTCTCCCCTTTTATACCTATAAAAATTTTGAGAGATGTGGACTTTAATGTAATTGCAGGTATAGAAGAATTATCAGACTTTTTACCTGGGGTAAGTATAAGTGTGGATTCAAAACGGCTATATGATTTCGATGGGAATATGGCTCATCTGTTAGGCTATACGCGTGAGATTTCAAAAGAAGATATAAAGAAAATGTCATACTATCAGCCTGGCGACATTATTGGTAAAATTGGACTTGAAAAAGAATATGAAACTTTCCTCCGAGGAAGAGAAGGTACTGAATATGTTGCTGTGAATAAATTTGGGCAGCAAGTTCCATCTTTCATTACAAATGGGAAAAGCCAAATTCCCTCAAATAATGGCTTCGATTTAAACTTAGCTATTGATAAAGATTTGCAGTTGCTTGCAGAAAAGGCATTAGAGGGTAAGCGTGGAGCAGTTGTCGCAATAGACCCACGCAATGGTGAAGTATTAATTTATGCAGTTAAGCCAGATTATGACCCAAGGGAATTTAGCGGAAGAATTAGTCCTGAATACTATCGCTCAGTTGCTGACGATGAATCAAATCCATTGCTTAATCGAGGAGTTTCCTCAGCTTACCCGCCAGGTTCATCTTGGAAAATGTTAGTTGCAATTGGTGCACTCAACGAAGGAATAATTACCGAAAAAACAAATTTTACATGTGGTGGAGGTTATCATTATGGTGGGAGATTCTTCAAATGTATGCACAATCACGGCACTGTAAATGTAGTAACTGCAATTCAAGGTTCCTGCAATTCATTTTTCTATCAAACAGCCCTTAAATTGGGGTTGGAAAATATGATTAAATATGGTCAGCTATTTGGTTTTGGTGCTAAAACAAATATTGATATATCGTTTGAAAATGGTGGAAATTACCCAGATATTGAAAGATTGAAAAAAATATACAAAGGATATATACCTCACGGTTTATTGCTCAATTATGGAATTGGTCAAGGTGAAATTTTAGTAACGCCTGTTCAAATGGCACAATATGTTGCAGCTATTGCTAATAAAGGTAAAATCAATAAACCCCACGTAGTTCGCTCTTATTACAATAACTTACTTAAAAAACAAGGTAATTTCGATTATACACGTCGTGATGTAAAGATAAATCCTGCAGTTTTTGAGATTATCCATGAAGGTATGTTTAGAGTGGTTAATGTTCCTGGTGGAACGGCTACTCATTGCCAAGTGCCTGGTGTGGATGTATGTGGCAAGACTTCGACAGCACAAAATTCACACGGTAAAGACCACGGATGGTTTGTTTGTTTCGCTCCAAGAGAAAATCCAACAATCGCAATTGCTATTATAGTTGAGAATATGGGATTTGGTGGCGTGGTTGCTGCACCAATTGCAAAAGATTTGCTTAATGCTTATTTCAGCCCTGATTCTCTAAAATCTAAGATGAACTTAATCAAAAATCCTATCAAAAAAGATTCTTTAAAAGTCAAAACTGACACAAATAAAGCTATTACTTCAAGATAATTCAACTATTTTCAATTTTTTTGTTTTTTTTCAAATTCTTGTAACGTTTTTGATGTTTATTCATTTATATTCAAAGGACAATTAAAATTAATTCATCTTAGGATTATTCCATGAATAAAATCTACAAATCTTTAGCATCAGCTGTTGCTATAATTTGCCTATCGTTAGCCATTTGGTCTTGCGAAAATAACGTTGCTCCAACAATTGAGACAACAACATTAAAAGGTGTCCTTGCCGATAAACAAGGAAACACTGTTCCATTTGCAATTGTAAATATTTACGATATAAGCAGTGGCAAAACAGTAATCCAAGCGGATAAACTTTTAGCTAAAGATACCACTGATGAAGATGGTAACTACGAAGTTAAAAACATTCCTGCCGATTTTGAGAATCTTACCTTAGAAGCAGAACATTCAGACTTCTCGAAATATAAAGTCAACCTAAAAGATTTGAAATCTGAAATTAAAGATAACAAACTTCAAACTAAGTTAGATAATAAATCTGAATGTGGTTTTAGCTTGAATTTTACAATTTTGGATTCAACTTCAAAGCAAGCTTTAGCTGGTGCACAAGTTAGACTAAATAGAGATGGTAAATTAATCAGAAAAACTAATTCAAATGACCAAGGGAACATAAATTTCGAAGGCGTTTGTGCTGGTAAATATGAATTTAGATTAGCTAGAGAAGGTTACAAAACAATTGAAAGCACTGTTACTATCGGTGGTTCTGATTCAATTACCAATTTGCCAATCTTGATGCGAAGTATGAACGAAACTCCACCTGATAGCTGCTGCGATGGAATTGCAAAATTATTCATAAAAGATAAAGACGGAAAATACATCATTGGTGCTAAATTTAAACTTTCTTTAAATGGAAAAGTTATTAAAGATGGTTCCGTTACCAGCAACAATGAACCAATTACTTTAGATAAACTTTGCGAAGGCAAATATAGATTAGTAATTACTGCTGAAGGATTCAATGCTATTGAAATGGATGTTACTGTTTCTTGCAAAGAACCAGTAAATGTTTCCAAAGTAATGGAAAAACCTTCAGTTGATACTTGCTGCGATGGTATTGCTAAATTGTTCGTTAAAGACAAAGATGGAAAATATATAGTTGGTGCTAAATACAAATTGTATTTAAATGGAAAAGTCATAAAAGAAGGCTCAATTACTAGCAATAGCGAACCATTGACTCTTGATAAACTTTGCGAAGGTAAATATAGCATTTCTATTAATGCTGATGGCTACAACGGAGTTGAGACTAACTTAACTGTTTCTTGCAAAGAACCCGTTTCAGTTTCAAAGATATTAGAGAAAAAAGCTGCTGACTCTTGCTGCGATGGTATTGCTAACATTATCCTTAAAGATGAAAATGGTAACTTAATTCCTAATGCTAAAATCAAATTAGTATTGAATGGCAAAGTAATCAAAGAAGTTGTTACAAATGGTAAAGACATTGTAAATTTACTTGGACTATGCGAAGGCAAATACAGATTACTAATTACTGCTGATGGCTATAAAGGTAGTGAGTCTGATTTAGTTATTTCATGTAAAGAACCAGCAAATGTCAATAAAATATTAGTAAAACCAACTAGCGATTCATGCTGTGATGGTATTGTTAAAATTTATGCTAAAGATGCTTCTGGCAAAATGCTACTTGGAGCTACTGTAAAATTAATGCAAAATGGACAAGTTGTTAAAAGCGTAGTTACAAATGGCACAGATCCAATAATCTTCTCTGGATTATGCCAAGGACCATATAAAGTATTAATCGCTTTCGAAGGTTATGTTGCTGTAGATGCTGAAATTCAAGTTTCATGTGAAGAACCAACTACACTAATTAAAATTTTAGAAAGCAATAAAAAAGACTCTTGCTGCGATGGTATTGCTAAATTGTTCATCAAAGATAAAGATGGAAAATATATCATTGGTGCTAAATACAAGTTGTCTTTAAATGGTAAAGTAATTAAAGATGGTTCTGTTTCAAATAGTAATGAACCAGTTACTTTAGATAAACTTTGCGAAGGTAAATACAGATTGGTAATTACTGCTGAAGGTTACAATGCAATTGAAATGGATGTTAATGTTTCTTGCAAAGAGCCAGTAAATGTTTCTAAAGTTATGGGAAAACCTACTACTGACTCATGCTGCGAAGGTATTGCTAAGATTTATGCAAAAGATAAAGAAAGTAAATACTTAGTAGGTGCTAAATTCAAACTTTACTTAAATGGTAAAGCTATTAAAGAAGGTACATTCACAAGTGCAAACGAACCAATCACTTTAGATAAACTTTGCGAAGGTAAATATAGTATAACTATCAGTTTAGATGGTTATAACTCAGTAGAAGCTTCATTTACTGTTTCTTGTAAAGAGCCAGTTACGTTAATTAAAGTGCTTGAGAAAAAAACTACTGATTCTTGTTGCGATGGTATCGCTAAATTCTACGTGAAAAATTCAGAAGGCAAAATTATTGTTGGTGCTAAAATCAAAGTTTTCAAAGGCTCAACTTTAATCAAAGAAGCTACTATATCTTCTGAATACGAGCCGTTTGTTCTAAACGGTCTTTGCGAAGGCGATGGATATAGTGTATCGTTCTCAGCTGATGGCTTTAGTGGAATCGAAACTTCATTTGCTGTATCTTGCAAAGAGCCAGTTACTATTTCAAAATCATTGACAAAAAAATCAACAGATTCTTGCTGTACTTCTACTTTGAAATTCAAAATTATGGATAAAGCTACAAGTCAAATGATTTCTGGTGCAACTGTAAAAGTCATGATTGACAATACAGTAATTGAAACTGGTACTACAAATGGAGACGGTTATTGGATTTCTTCTAAAGTATGTAACAAAACTTATAAAATTGTTATTTCTGCAAGTGGGTATCTTGATTTGACAACTTCTTGGGTAGTTCCTACTCCTTGTGGAGCTTTACAAGAAACATTTAAACTTGATAAATAATCAGTTTTTATCACATTTTAATGAAAGCCAAGACATTAAACGGTCTTGGCTTTTTTATTTTGTGTATTTTTGTATTCAATAAAATTACATAAACAGAAATAAATGAATATATTAGCAATTGTTGGCAGACCCAACGTTGGAAAATCTACACTTTTCAATCGGTTGATTGGAGAAAGAAAATCAATCATAGAAGATGAACCTGGTGTTACTCGTGATAGAATTTATGGTACTTCGGAATGGAATGGCAAAGGTTTCACAGTTATAGATACTGGTGGATTCGTGCCTGGCTCTGAAGATACTATCGAACATGCTATTCGTATGCAAGCAATGATGGCTGTGGAAGAAGCAGACGTTATTTTGTATATGTGCGATGGTAGAGATGGGGTCACAAAATTTGACGAAGACATTGCAAATATTCTTAAAAAAACTAAAAAAACTGTCCTTTTAGCCGTTAATAAATGCGATAATCTAAATCAGGATATGAATATCTATGAATTTTATCAACTTGGACTTGGCGAACCTTTTCCACTTGGTGCATTAGCTGGTCGAGGTACTGGTGATTTGCTTGATAGAATTACTGAAAATTTGACAGAAGAAGCACCACACGAAGAAGATCCACGATTAAAAATTGCTTTCGTAGGAAGACCAAATGCTGGTAAATCAAGTCTTACAAATGCCCTTCTTGGCAAAGAGCGCTCAATCGTAACTGATATTCCTGGTACTACAAGAGATTCTATTGACTCTATTTTAAAATACCACGGCGAAGAAATTGTAATCATTGATACGGCAGGTTTGCGTAAGAAAGCACAAGTCAATGAAAGTATTGAATTTTATTCTACTATTCGTACAGCAAGAGCAATTGAGCGTTGCGATGTAGGTGTTGTTCTAATTGATGCCACTAGAGGGCTGGAAGAGCAAGATAAACGCATAATCAATCAACTTGGTGCTGAAAGAAAAGGAATCATTATAGCGGTTAATAAATGGGATTTAATAGAAAAAGACCATAAAACAGCTGAAGAATTCACAAAAACTATTAAAGAAGATATGAGAACATTTGATTATGTTCCTGTGATTTATATATCTGCTACCACTAAACAAAGAATAATAAAAATTATTGAAGAAGCTAAAGCTATCTTCTTGCGTAGAGTAACTCGTACATCAACTTCAAAACTAAATGATGTTGTTCGTCCTGCAATTGATAGAATCCAGCCACCAAACATTCGTGGACATAGTTTGTCAATTAAATATATCACGCAAATTGAAGTGAATCCACCTATGTTTGCTTTATTTTCGAATTTCCCTAAGTTAATACCAGAGGCATACAGAAGATATATTGAACGTACTATTAGAGAATGCTTAGATTTATCAGGCACTCCTATAGTAATTGTTCACAAAAAGAAAAATGTTTCGTGGGAAGAAAGAGAAAGAAATAACAACGATTCTTAATCATTCTTTTTTTGAATAGCTATTTGATATTATGCGGCTCTATATGTAGAGTCGCTTTTATTTTAAGCTCAGCCAAAATCCTCTCTTCTGCTTTATCTATAATTTCAGATGCAGAAGAAACAGTCATCTCTCCTGGCAATTTTATATGAAGGGTTAATTCTCTATACTCTCCATAGTGATGAAGTTTAAAATCGTGTAAGTCTTTAATTTGTGGATTTATTACAGCAATTACTTGGGTTACTTCGCTAATTAACTTATCATCTGCATTCTCGCCAAGCAATACACTTACCGAAGAACGCATAATTTCATAACCAGAATAAAATATCAAACCTGCTACTATTAAGCCTAAAGCAGAGTCTAACCACCAAATATTAACTCCAATTATAGAACCTATCACAATGACGGCAGTTGTAATTGCATCACTTCTATGGTGAAGTCCATCTGCCATTAAAGCAGCAGATTTAGTTTTTCTACTGAAAGAAATTGCAGCAAAATAAAGCAATATTTTTACTATTACAGCAAAAATGAAAATTCCAATTTCCAAATTCCCGAAATGAACAACTCTTGGATAGAAAAAACCATGAATTGAATCATATAGAATCTTGATTCCAGCAATCGAAATAATTGTAGAAATAATTATTGCAGTAATTGATTCTGCCCTACCGTGCCCAAACGGGTGTTCCTGATCGGCAGGTTGCGAAGCCATCCAAAAGCCAAAGAATACTATTGCAGATGTAACTGTATCCGATAGAGTATCGAATGCATCGGCTATCATTGCTATTGAATTTGAACTCAATCCAGCAAATATCTTAAAAATAAACAGCAATAGGTTTATACCTATTGCTGTCCATAAAAAATAATATCCTACTAATCTTTGTTGTTTCGGCATTTAGATTCTTATTTTAGCAATGTTGAATTTCACATTGGCCACTGAATTTGATTGTACTTGGTCTTTTTTTGATTTACTTTTCTTAGCTGGAGCTGTTGCTAATTTCACTTCTTCTATAACGTTGAATGAAGCAATTCGCAAACCAATTGCTTGCATAACAGTTGTTAAAAATGCTCTTCTTTCTGCAATCATTGCTTTTGCTTGGTCTTCGGCTGTAATTATAGTCGTTTTAGTTTTTTTCTTTTTGCCTTCCATCACAGTTTCTTTTTTCTTGATTGGTTTGAAGTTGCAATCAGCTGAAGATATAACTAAATTGAATACTAAGTTTGGTTGATTATCTAAGAAATCTTTGAAACTTCTAATCTTCTGCTCCGCAGTAGGTTCCATTTTGATTGAATTTACTTCAAATAAAGTTTCTGAAAATAAAACATCGCCATCTTTCAATTTCTTACATTTTAAATTTCTTTCAATATCTTGATAGCTACTACTTTCTTGTATTACAATTTCTTTACTTCCATTTTCCATAATATAATTAGGAATGAAAACCTTATAAGTATATCCAGATAATGGAGAAAAATTAAAATTCCCATTAGTGATTTTAGTTTTTTCTACTTTATTATTTCCAATTATTTTCACATTGGCATTTATCGCTTCACCACTTTCTTCGGTTAATTTAACTAAAACTCCAACAACAGAGTGTTGAGCAAAACTTACTGTAACAGCTGTAAACAAAAGCAAAATTATTTTTTTCATTTTAGATTATTTCCCTTATTCATTTTTTAAAGATTCTGTAATGTTTATTTTCGCAATCCTTTTTAATGGATAAATTGCACTGAAAAACGAAAGACCAAAGGAAAGTACTACAATTAACATTATATCACTAAGTCTAACTTCTATAGGCAAATAATCAATTATAAAGACTGCTTCATCGAAACGAATTAACTTGAAATAAATTTGCAAATAACACAAACTTAGCCCAACAAAAATACCAATAAAATTACTTATTAAAGCTATAATTAGCCCAATTTGTGAAAATATATTCTTAACCTCTTTCTCATTCATTCCCATAGCCAAAAGTATGGAAATATCTCTACGTTTTTCATAAATAGTGAGTGTTAGCGAAGCAATTATATTGAAAGCAGAAATCACAATCACAAGAAATATAACTATAAAAGAAGCCCACCTTTCTAACTGCATAACCTTGAGAAACTCACTGTTCAAATCGAAGAAAGTTTTGATAGACATATTTGGTAATCTTTGAGAAACTGTTTCTTTGTTTTTATTTAAGTTATCTAATTTTTCATTTGTTTTTATCCAAACTTGATTCCATGCTTCCGACTGATTAAAAATCTCTGATATTGATTTGTCGAAAACAAAGCAAGTAGAAGCATCATAGTTTTTATTGTTCGATTGATATATTCCTAACACAACATACTGCTTTGTGTTATTCAAGTTCATAGAATTCAAATAGTTCTCTATTCCATTTGGAGAAATAATATTCAAAGTGTCACCAAGTCGCACTCTCATTTTTTCTACCAAAAGCACTGGCAAAACTATTCCATTTTTGTTGTCTGGTTGCCACTCCCCAGCTACCATATATGACTTAAATATTTCAAAATTAGCTGCAAACTTACTTTCTGTGGCTATTAATTCAATTGGTTGGAAAGCATTATCTTGGAAAACCAATGCTTTTCTATTAATAATTGGATATACCTTATAATTCAAATCTTTTAATTTTGATTCTATCTCTTCAAAATTATTTAGCCAATCACCATTCTTAGCACTAACCACTAAGTTTGGATCCACCTCAAATAGCTTTTTTTCGCTGAAAGAATGAAAGCCATTAAATAGCGAAATGACACAAATAAGTGAAGCCACTCCAAGCGATATGCCGAGTATGGAAAGTATATTAATGAAGTTAATAAACTTCACTTCCCTTTTAGAGAATATATATTTGAGTGCTAAATTGCGTTTGAAATTTTTCATAATAATAAAAAAAGGTCAGGGGTTTAAACTTGCCTGACCTTTATGTATTTTTTGTTGTAAACTAATTACCAAGAAATAGTTTCAGCGTTCATTGCTTCCAATGCTTTAGTTACAGCTTGTAAGTATTGTCCACCTAATTGTCCGTCCACAACTCTATGATCGTGTGTGATAGAGATATAAACCATATCTCGAACCATCACAATCCATTCGCCGTTTACTTCACGAGCAACTGGGCGTTTTTGGATAGCACCAATACCAAAGATACCAACTTGCGGTTGATTGATAATTGGAGTACCAAATAATGTTCCGAATGTACCAACGTTAGTAACTGTGAATGTACCACCTTGAATATCATCTGGATTTAATTGTTTGTTTCTAGCACGGGTTGACAAATCATAAACTCCACGAGCAAGACCAGTTACAGTCAAAGCGTCAGCAGATTTAATAACAGGCACAATTAAATTACCATCAGCCAATGCAGTAGCAAAGCTAAGGTTAATTCGTTTGTGGCGGATAATATTTTTGCCATCAACAGATACATTCATTAATGGAAATTGTTTCAATCCCTCCACTACAGCTTTCAAGAAGAAAGGAGTAAAAGTAAGTTTGAATCCTTCGTTTTGCTCAAATCCAGCTTTGTTTTTATCTCTCATTCTAACGATATTTGTAACATCAGCTTCGCCTACAGTTGTAACGTGAGGTGAAGTGTGAACTGAATCAACCATATTTTGAGCAATAATTTGTCTCATTCTGCTCATTGGTATAACTTCTGTGAAATCGCCACCGCCAGAATAAGTAGTAGTTTGTTTAGTTGGAGCTGAAGCAACAACTGGAGCTTGTGTAGTAACTACAGCTGGTGTAGATTGAGAAACTACTGGTGCAGACGCCACTACTGGTGCAGATGCTTGAGCTACTGGTGCAGA
>CAZYXG010000006.1:0-16878 GCA_964650885.1 uncultured Hyphomicrobiales bacterium
GTTGGATAATGAAATTTTAGCTTGTAATTTACAAAGCCAACTACAAGAAGCAATTGATTAAACTTAAGATAACTTAAAATTAATCTGAAATTGCATCGTCAGAATCTTGGGTTTGAGATAAATCCGTTAATTATTTTACAAATGCAAAAAGTAAACAAACACTTAACTTCATCCACTTCTTATCGCTTCCTTGCGATGATTTTATTTTTTGTGTTGTATTCAAGTAATATTTTTACTGGACTTTCTGCCAATCAATCCATATCGGAATCAACAAATTACTCTTATTTATTTGAATCCAACCTACTTACTTCAAAATCACTATCGAGCAATTTCTTTGGTTCTGAGACTTTGAGTGAGTTTGTTCCAGAAAATAGTCAAGATAAAATATTTGCATTCGAAGTCAATGAAAATGAAGAAGAAATAGATGTTTTTGAAGAAGATGAATTATCAAATCGTAATAATTTGCGTAAATTCAAATCAAACTCTAATCTTCTATATATTTATTCCCTTAATCTACAAAAGAGAAAAGTTATTCCTCTTTACATTCTCTTTTCTTCTTGGAAAACCTACAACAACAACTAATTGCACAGCAATTCCCAATCCATAATTTATTTTCATTACTCAAATTGATTGTTTGAATTAATTCTAATAATCTATTTGTACTGTGATTATTTCTTTCATTTTTCTAATAAAATTAAACAATGAAACTTAAATCTGTTTTATTATTGTTTGCAGTAATAATGTTTTTTGGCTGCAATCACAAAGATCAAAAAGTTGAGGTAACAGTATTAACTGTTACTAGTCCTATGCAAAAAGATACAGTTGTAATTACTCAATATGTATCCCAAATTCAATCAATTCAACATATTGAGCTGAGGTCACTTGAAAAAGGATATTTGCAAAAAATTTATGTTGACGAAGGTCAGACAGTAACTAAGGGGCAAATGCTATTTCAAATAATGCCTATAGTGTTTCAAGCAGAAGCCCACAAAGCTAAAGCTGAATTAAATACGGCAGAAATTGAATATCAGAACACAAAAAACTTATCTGACAACAATATTGTTTCCAAGAATGAGCTTGCACTTTCTAATGCCAAATTAGAAAAAGCAAAAGCTGATTTAGAACTTGCAAATGCACATTTGAGCTTTACTGAAATTAGAGCTCCATTTAATGGTATAGTTGGTCGTTTCAATAAAGTTAGATTAGGTAGTTTATTGGACGAAGGAGAATTGCTAACATCACTTTCTGATAACAGCAAATTGTGGGTATATTTTAATGTGCCAGAAGCTGAATATCTAAATTATGTATCCCACTCAAGAAAAACTGGTAGCGAAACCGTCCAGCTAATTATGGCAAATAATGAGCTTTTTCCCCAATCAGGCATCATTGAAACAATTGAATCTGATTTCAATAACGAAAATGGAAATATTGCATTTAGAGCTACATTTCCTAACCCAGACAAAGTATTAAGACATGGGCAAACTGGAACAATTTTAATGTCTTCTCGCTTGAAGAATGCAATTATAATTCCGCAAGCAGCTACTTTTGATGTTTTAGATAAAAAATATGTCTATGTAATTGATGAGACAAATACTGTGAAAGCAAGAGAAATAACTATTGGTGTTGAGATGCCACATTTATTCACTGTGCTTTCAGGACTTAATACTAGCGACAAGATTTTAATTGATGGATTACGAAAAGTAAAAAATAACGATAAGATTAAAACTAAGTTTCAACCAATAGAAGCAGTTTTAAATGAATTAGGTCATTTGCATGCAGAATGATAATAATAATTTAATAATAGAAAATCATGTTTACTAAATTTATACAAAGACCAGTACTTGCCATTACACTTTCATTGGCAATAGTATTTCTAGGAATACTAGCAATTGTAACTAGACCAATAGCACAATTCCCAGAAATTGCTCCACCGAGAGTAAGTATTTTTATTGAATTTCCTGGCTCTAATGCAGATGTTCTAATTAAATCTACTATTACAATTTTGGAACGTGCCATTAATGGCGTTCAAGGAATGCAGTACATAATATCAGATGCTACTAGTGCCAGTGAAGCTACTGTGCAAATTGTTTTTGAGCCTGGCACCGACCCAACATTAGCAGCTTCAAGAGTAAAATTGAGAGTTGACCAAGTTTGGACAAATTTACCTCCTTTGGTTCAAAGAGAGGGAGTGGTAATCACTCCTATTCAGCCAAGTATGCTAATGTATGTCAATCTATTCAGTACAAACAAAAGCAATGACGAGAAATTTTTATTTAACTATGCAAATACCTACTTAATACCAGAAATACAGCGTATTGAGGGAATGGGTAGAGCAAGTTTAATTGGGAGTCGTGCATTTTCAATTCGTATTTGGTTAAAGCCAGATAGAATGAGAGCTTATAGTTTGTCTGCTGAAGAAGTTTTGAAATCAATTGAGGAGCAAAGTGTACTTGCTCGACCTGGTAGGGTTGGATTAAGTTCCGGTAGGAGTGCACAGTCGCTCGAATATGTATTCACCTATAAAGGATGGTACAATAAACCAGAAGAATACAAAAATATAATTGTGCGGGCAACTCCGGAAGGAGAGATACTTCGACTAGGAGATATAGCTGAAGTTGAGGTGGGAAGTGAGTTTGTGGATATTTACACAAATAAAGACGGATATCCTACTGCTGCTATGGTGTTGAAGCAAAACCCAGGTAGCAATGCCAATAAAGTTATAGATGATGTTAAAGCCAAGCTTGAGGAGCTTAAAAAAGATTTTCCTCCTGGAGTGGACTATGAAATCAATTATGATGTTTCAAAGTTTGTAAATGCCTCTATTGAAAAAGTAATACATACACTTATTGAAGCTTTTATTTTAGTTTCATTTGTAGTGTTTATTTTCCTTGGAGATTTGCGTTCAACGCTTATTCCAACACTAGCCGTACCTGTATCTTTAATAGGTACATTTATTTTTATGCAAATGTTTGGTTTAAGCATAAATTTGGTGACACTATTTGCATTGGTACTAGCTATTGGGATTGTAGTCGATGATGCCATTGTAGTGGTCGAGGCAGTACATGCTAAAATGGAAAGTGAGAATATATCGCCTTATCAGGCAGTAAAAAAGGTACTATTTGAAATAAGTGGTGCAATTATCGCCATCACTTTGATTATGACCGCAGTATTTGTCCCAGTTGGTTTTATGACTGGCCCAGTTGGTGTAATCTATCGCCAATTCTCTATCACAATGGCTACAGCTATTGTTTTATCGGGTTTGGTAGCACTAACCTTGACTCCAGTTCTTTGTGCAATAATTCTGAAAAACAACCATGGCAAAGCTAAGAAAAAATCTCCAGTACAGAAATTTATAGATTGGTTTAATAGAAGTTTCGATAAATTAACTGGGAAATACACAAGACTTCTAACCAAAATAGTAAACCGAAGAGTGGTTACTTTCGGTGTGTTGATTGTATTTGGGATTAGCATAGTTGGTATTAATAAAATACTGCCTGCTGGATTTATTCCAAATGAAGACCAAGGTCAGATATATGCCATTATTCAAACTCCACCAGGCACTACTCTTGAAAGAACAAATACAGTGGCAACCGAACTACAAAAAATAGCAAAAAGCATTGAAGGAGTTCAATCAGTAACATCAATGGCTGGGTATGAAATTTTAACGGAGGGACGAGGATCTAATGCTGGTACTTGTCTTATTAATTTAAAAGATTGGTCTGATCGCAAGCAATCTGTGAAAGAAATTATTGAAGAATTGGAAGAAAAAACCAAAGATATTGGGGCCACTCTAGAATTTTTTGAACCACCATCTGTTCCTGGATATGGAGCATCTGCTGGGTTTGCTTTAAGACTTTTGGACAAAAGTAGCGATGTTGATTATCAAGAGTTCGACAAAATAAATACACAGTTTATGAAAGACCTGAAAAAACGAAAAGAATTATCAGGATTATTTACTTTCTATGCTGCAAACTATCCTCAGTACGAACTTATTATAGATAATCAATTAGCTATGCAAAAAGGTGTTTCTATTGGTAAAGCAATGGATAATCTTAACATTATGATTGGTAGCACCTATGAACAGGGGTTCATACGCTTTAATAACTTTTATAAAGTTTATACCCAAGCAGATCCAAAGTACAGAAAATTACCTTCCGATATATTAAACCTTTACGTTAAAAACGATAAAGGTGAAATGGTTCCTTATTCAGCATTTATGAGCATTAAGAAAACTCAAGGACCAAATGAAATTACAAGATATAATTTGTACACTTCTGCTCTTATAAATGGAGTACCTGCATCTGGATATACAACAGGCGATGCAATTACTGCTATACGAGAAGTTGCAAAGGAAACTCTACCTAGGGGTTACGATATTGCATGGGAAGGACTTTCTTATGATGAATCTAGAAAAGGGAATGAAGCACTCTACATATTAATAGTAGTAATAGTCTTTGTTTATTTGGTACTCGCTGCCCAATATGAAAGTTTCTTGTTGCCTTTTGCAGTTTTGCTATCATTACCTCCTGGCATATTCGGTTCATTCTTATTATTAAAACTAATGGGACTAACCAACGATGTCTATGCACAGATAGGGCTGATAATGCTTGTCGGTTTGTTGGGTAAAAATGCAGTGCTAATAGTAGAGTTTGCAGTTCAGCAACATCAAAATGGAGCTAGTGTATTGGATGCTGCTATTGAAGGAGCAAAAGTACGATTCAGGCCAATATTAATGACTTCCTTTGCATTTATTGCTGGGTTGATACCATTGGCATTGGCTACTGGTCCTGGTGCTGTAGGAAATCGTACTATCGGTTCATCAGCTCTAGGCGGTATGCTTTTAGGAACTTTATTCGGTGTATTAATTGTTCCGGGTCTTTACTTTATTTTCGGAACATTATCTGAAGGTAAAAGTTTAATTCAAAACGAAGATGAAAACCCACTTATTGAGGATTTAATAGGTAATGTATCGGAAGCGTCTTTGATTAAGAAATTGAAAAAATTAAATGTTTTACTGAAATTAGCTAAAAGAAAAAAGAGTAGAAATGAGCAATAATTTGAAACCTAAAATTACGGGAATTGTATTTATTTTATTTGCCTTAGCGAGTTGTTCAATTCCCGATAATGAAATAAAAACAGAAAACAACTTTACACCAGAGTCATTTAGCAATGAATTTAAAGATACTACTAGCATTGCTAATTTAAATTGGAAAAATTATTTTGACGATAATAATCTTTCGGTTTTGATAGATTCTGCTTTGCAGAACAATCAAGAGATGAACATTATGAAACAAGAAATTGAAATTTCCAAAAATGAAATTTTGACTCGAAGGGGTGAATACCTGCCTTCTGTGAAAATAGCAGCTGGAGCCGATTACACAAAAGAGGGTGGATACACTTCAAGTGCTGCCATTAAAGAGAATTTGAACGCTACCGAAAAAAAGAATGTAGTACTTTCTAATTCTAAATTTATGATAGGTGCTATAGCAACTTGGGAAATTGATATTTGGAAGAAACTACGAAATGCTCAAAGTGCTGCCGAAATGAATTACTTAGCAGGAATAGAAGGTAAGAATTTCCTACAAACTAATTTAATATCAGAAATAGCTTATTCTTACTATGAGCTTACAGCACTTGATAATTTATTAGAAATAATAGAGCAGAATATTAAATTGCAAACAGATGCGTTAAAATCGGTACGGCTTCAAAAAGAATCTGCCAAGGTTACAGCCTTAGCAGTCAATAGATTTGAAGCACAATTGCTTAATACTCAAAATCTGCAATATGCTGTCAAACAAAGAATAACCGAGTCTGAAAATAGAATACATTACTTGACAGGGACTTTCCCGAGATCATTAAAAAGAAATTCAATTAAGTTCTTAGAATTTAAGCTTGATACTCTTCAAATGGGTCTTCCATCAAGTTTGCTAAAAAATAGACCTGATATACGTAGGGCTGAATTTCAGTTGGCTGCTTCAAAACTAAATGTAGAAGTTGCAAGAGCTAATTTCTATCCATCTTTAGGTTTGAAAGCTGGAGTAGGATTTAATGCATTCAATCCTACATTTCTCACTAACCCAGCATCTATTGTTTATAATGCTGCTGGTGATATATTAGCTCCCTTAGTCAACAGAAACGCAATTATAGCAGCTTATAATACTGCTTCTGCACAGCAAATACAAGCTGTATTTACTTATGAACAATCTATAATAAATGCTTACGCTGATGTGCTAAACCAACTTGCAAAAAACGACAACTATAAATATAGTTTCGATACAAAAAGTAAAGAAGTTGAGTTATTAAACGAATCTGTTAATATAGCAAATAGCTTGTTTTATTCAGCCAGAGCAGACTATGTAGAAGTTTTACTCACTCAAGAAGAAGCATTGAAATCGAAAATGGAACTAGTAGAAATCAAGCTACAACAACTAAATGCTAAGGTAAATCTATACAGAGCATTAGGTGGTGGCTGGAAATAATTAAATTTAAATAAAATAAAGGTAGGTTCAAAAAAAAAGACCTACCTTTTTTTTGGCCTTAATTGGAAGCGAAATGTACTAATAGATGTTTTGAATGTGAAGAGACTTGCCTTATACCTGTATAATTTTACTCGGTCATACCAAATACGTAAAGTTTCTAAACTCATATCCCTTTAGGGTTTATATTGATAGATTACAAAATTACACACTACAACAACCCCCTTTATTGTTTGGTATGACTTGGAAATGAACCATCGAATAGATAAGTTTTTGATTTAGATACAAGAGGATTTGTTATAACATTTCTTCTTTTGTCGTGTTTATCATTTCTAGTTCAGAACATTTCTGCAATTCTTGGCTTTCCTTTGGATATTTCACTTCGTTCAGTATAACACACAAATCTTGCTAATCTTTTAATTCTATAATCTTTTTCAGGTATTTGGACTTTTAAACAAAAAAATCCCTCTCTAAATTAATAGAGAGGGATTTGTTTAATTCTAACTTATTTCTAAGTTAAATTATTTTCCTAGAACTACTTCACGGATTACTGATTTTGTACCAGCAGTAATTTTCACGAAGTAAACTCCTTGAGTTAAACCGTTTGATTTGATTCTTACATTATTAGAACCGCTTTTCATTGGTGCGTTTTCCAATACTGTAGAAACCATTGCTCCAGTTGTACTGTATAGTTCAATTGTAACTGCTTCTTCTTGTGGAAGATTAAATTCAACTGATGTTTCTGTTACGAATGGGTTAGGATATGCTGCACCTACTGTAAAGTTAGCATTGTCTTCTTGTACGTCTGTAGCAGAAGGTTTGATGCCAAATTTTTGTGAGCGAGAATATTCTAAGTCAGTGTCGTTTGAGTATACAGCTCTCAAGATAGCGTTGTCTGTAGTAATTCCATCAACAACTTTCCAATCTAAAGCTTTTTTCAAAGCTGCTACACTAGTAGCAACAGTTTGCCATTTAGCACCGCCATCGATAGATAGTTGAAGGTCGAACAATTGTACGTTGTTAGAGTTCCATTGTACTTTTGCGTTTGAAAGACCAGTAAGTTTTTCACCAGCAGAAGGACGAGTCAAGCTAACTGTTCCAGCCAATACTTTGAATGGTTCTGAAGCAGCAAGGAATTGACCTGTAGTCGCATCGTACATTGCAATTACTGCATTTTTAGTGTTCACGTTTGCAGGAATAGTCCATTCAACTTGTCCGTTTGCGCTGTTAACTTCGCCAACTACTGTAGTCCAGTTGTTAGTTCCGTCAGCAGAGAATTCAAAACGTACGTTTGAAGTTTCTTCAACAACCCAGTTGATAGAAGATTTAGTTCCACCGAAGTAGATTGGATCTTTTGCAGCTGGTTTAGAGATAAAGTTAGCTGGAGGCAAGATAGAGAAGATGTTATCTGTTCTATCAATTTCCAATCCAGTGTTCACATCAACTAATCTAACAAGTACTTCGCTAGAGTTTACGTTAGGCACTTGCCAAACGAAGCTCAAGTTGTTTACACTTACTGGATCAGCATTGATTTTAGACCAAACACTACCGTTATCTAATGAGTATTGAATGTTTACGTTAGTTGTGAAAGAAGGTTTTTTCCAAGTAACTTCATAAACTCTGCCTGCTTTCCAATTTTCTCCACCGTTTGGTGAAGTAATAGAAGCGATTTTCACAGTGCTTACTGGAGTTACGTCAACAAAGTAACCGTCTTTAGTCAAGTTCACGCCATCAACAGTCCAAACCACAGTTGAGTTGTTCCATTTGAATGCGTATTCGTTAGATTCTTTTCTGATTTTGAATACTAAAGTACCAACTAAAGTTTTAGTGCTAGGTACATTGATACCAGATTTTCTAGCATAGTAGTCATAATCAATTTCGATTGTTCTTAAGTCAGGAACTGCATTTGGTGCAGATTCAGTTGGACCTGAGTAGATAGAACCAATATATCCATAATCAGGATTATTGCTCCAAGGGCTACCTTCAGTACCAGTGATACCAACATATTCAAGTAAGTTTGGATTGTAGTTCAAGCCAAAAGTAGAGTTAGCAAATGCCCAATCATCACCTTGATTAGTGATGTAAACTGGCATGTTGATGAATTGTTCATCAGCACTAAGTTCTGGTTCAGCATTAACTTTGTATTTAAATCCAAGACCTTTTGATTCAGTTTGGTTAGCTTTAGATTTAGTTTGACCTTTTTCAGCATCTTTAACTGATAAAGTTTCAAATTTTTCGTAAAGCGGGTTATTAACAATCATACCTTTGTTGTCATTAACTTGATTAGCGCCAGAGTATAAAGTCGGGAACAAATCAGCTAATGAGAAGAATTTACCATTGTTTCTATCAACTATGTTTCTATCAGTACCGTTTACGATACCATCGCCAGTTACGTCAGAGCGAGAAGCACCTGCACCAGCAGCATCCAAACGAACTTGAACACGGTCAGCAGAGTTGATTTTACCATCTCTAAATACGTCACCAGCAACCATTGCAGCTAATGAATTAGTTGTAATGTTTTCAGATTGACCATCATTATAGTGAAGACCAGTAGCACCATAGTTAGTAAGTGCTTTGTTAGTTTCAGAATAACCATAAGCAGTGTAAGTAAGACCAGGAGTAGAAGAAACTGCAGTCAAAGTATTGCTAGCAGTACCGCCCCATCCTTGGAAATCCCAACCAGATTCAACAGCCCAAGTTGACAAATTGTCACCTGTGAAAGCGAATGCAGCAGCATATTTAGAAAGAACTGGTAAGTGATTTTGGTGTTCAACCAATACCCAATAGTTACCATCTTGTAAGCTTTGGAATACGAAAGGAATATTACCGAATGAAGCTCCTGCAGTACCTCTTACGAATGTACCCAATGGATCTTTATCAGAATAACCGCTTGCAGAAACTTGTTCAGCAACTACAGCGTTTGGTCTTCCAGCAAGAGAATTGTAAAGTTTTACTCTCATACCGTTAGTAACAAATGTAGTACCCAAGTTACCAGTGAACGCAGTAGCTGCACCTTGGTGGTAACCTTCTAACAATGCACGAACTGTGAAGTTAGAAGCAGGAGTGATAGTGAAACGAGGTCCTTCAGTGCGCAATAAGCTAAATGTAGTGTATTCGTTAGCAGCAGCACTATTAATAGTAGTACGGCCTTTCAAACGAAGACGACCATTTTCCAAGATAGCTGGGATAGCTTCTTGAGATGGTGTGTTAAATTTAGCAATGCTCATATCTAATTTACCAGCAAATTGTAAGTGAGGTGGGTTAACACCAGCAAATCTGTAAGTAGTAGTTAAAGGCAAAGTAAATGCATCAGTCAAAGTTACTATATCGTTATCAGAAGCAGTTGCATTGTAAGGGAAAGTAACAACGTTACCACCTGAGTTACCTGACCATTCTAAGTCAGAAGCTAAAGCAGTTGCGTTATCACCAGATCTAAATGCAGTTCTATCGAAGTCGAATCCAACCCAACGAACTAATACATCAGTTTTAGTGTTAGCAACAAGTTGTTCTTTTTTAGGTTCAACTAATTTCAAGAAAGGAATTGCACCAGCATAGCTGAAGCCATTGTTTCTGTAAACTTGTAGTTGTCTAGCTTCCATAGAAGCAGAACCAGCAGTTGAAAGAATGTTGTTGTATGCATAATCCGAAGTTTGCAATGCACCACCATTCATATCGAATGAAGCAACTAAGTTAGTGTTGAAAGTAGACAATAATTCATTGCCACGTACTGACATAGCACCACGGATGAAGTTAGTCAATTCAGTTGGTTCGTTACCAGTGATAGCGACGCCACCAGGGATACCGTTCCAGAAACGCAATCCTTTCAATTCACCAATGAAGTTTTTAGTCAATGTAGCAGAAGCTCCAGTTGGCTGATACCCAACATAAGTAGGGAAAGTGTTTACTGTATTTACAGCAACATTAGAACCCAATTGAGCAGTGATTACAGAAGCTTCTTGTACTTTACCATCAATATAGAATTTGATAGAAGAAGTACCAACGCCATTAGCTAAGTTTAAGAAAACACCTACGTGAGTCCAAGCTGAATCCATAACTTGAGTATTTGGCTCAAATACGTAATCAGTTGTATCAGAAGTAGCTGTTAAAACTGTACCATTTGTAGTAGTCAAAACGAATTGCAATTGACCGCTTTTCATTAATCTTAAAGCATAGTGGTAATTGTTAGTAGTAGAATCAACTTTCGCAATAATTGGGAAATATGATTCAGTAGTAGTTGGGAATCTGTAAGGACGAATCCAAGATTCAATAAATGCTGCACCACCAGTTAAATTCATTTCTGAACCAGAAAGAATTCTCATTTCAGAAGTACCAGTATTTTTAGCTGCAAAGTAAGGAGCAACTACGAAATCACCAGTAATATCAGAAATGTCTGTTTGACCTTTAGAAGAATTTCCTCTAACTCTCAATTTAACTGTTTTAGAGTATTGAGTAGCAATTGGATAAATGTTCTGCAAGTCATTGTAAGCACCACTAGAAGTAGCAGATTTGTATGGCTGCCAAGTAGCAGAGCCAGTTTCAATGTCAAGATTGTTTAACAAAGCACCAGGAGTAGTGTTGTCAATAGCAGTTGCCCATTGAGTACCACCATCTCTTGTGAATTCAATTGTCAAATCATCGCCAGAAGTAGCTGAGATATCACCCAAACCGTATGATGCCCAACGAACAGCTGTGTTAGAAGCAGTTAAATTAGATACACCAGAGCCAGTGCTTGGTGAAGTAATTTTTAAGTGACCTCTATCTGGTCTGTACGGATAAGTTTCAGTAGCAACTTCACTTGAAACAGAAGTAAATGAAGGATTAGTGTAAAGTGCTATTGGGTTGATACCATTTTGGATTGAATTAGAAGCCAAATCATTACTTACTCCACTAAAGTCATAGTATAGTTCTAAACCGCTTCTCATATCGCTAGCGGCAACAGTAGCAGGAGTAGTAACACCAGCTAAGTTTGCACGGATTTGAGCTTGAGTTAAAGCAAGTCTCCAAACACGTACTTCTTTTACACCAGCATTTAAGTAGTTTTTAGCTTGTAATCCACTAGTAGGATTTACACCAACCCAAACTGGGTGGTTAAAAGTAGCTAAACGAATATCAGCTGCATTGTTGTTTGTTGTAGTTGCAACTAATTCACCGTTCACATATAATGAAACAACGTTATTATTTACAACACCAGCTAAATGTACCCAATTTGTAGAGTGAGTGCTGCTGATTGGAATAGCATCGCTAACAGCTGTTAAAGCATCTGGAGCAATCAAAGTAGCGATGTAAGCACCACCATTTTCACCACGACCAGTTCCACCAGTTTTTTCTCTAACTCTAAATGCAGGATATTTACCATCTTGTAAGTAAAGACTGAATGCACCTTCAGTAACTGCTGATTGAGAAGCAGGACCTGTACAAACAACACCTGGTTCAGCACCAGCTGCAGTTTGAATTGAATTTAAGTTAATCCAAGATTCTACAGTCAATTGTGAAGAGTTACTAAAGTTATCTCTAGTTCTCAAGTAAGTGCTTGTTCCATTCAATTGCATGAAGAACAAACGAGAAAGTACGAATTTAGAATCACTTATATCAAAAGGGTTGCCAGAAGCTTTTCCTCTTGAAGAGATTGCAGCACTATTACCAGTTTGATCTAATTGAGTAATTCTTAATTTTGCTTCTTCTGAACGAGGAGCAAAATATTGATCGCGTGACCAAATTACTCTTAAAATTCCACCAAAACCTGGGTTTGAAACAACTGGTAATTGGCTACCATTTGCTTGAGTTACTATGTAACCAGCAGTTGTACCAGTAGTAGTTGTGATTTCACCAGATTTGTGGTTTGCAGAAGTAATGCTTGATTCAACATCTCTTACTTCAGCAAATCTGAAAGTTTCAGCAGACCAAGTAGTACCGTTATTAGTAGAGTAATCTACTGCATAAGCTAATACGTTTGTACCGTATTCATTTGAAACAGCTGGAGTAATTAAACCAGAGCGTTCAAAATAAACTGGGTAACCAGCTACTGATAAAGAAGCATAAGTTTTGTTTCTGTTTACTGCTTCATTTGGGCCATTAGGATTTAAAATTGTAATCCCTTTGATTGTGAAAGCAGAAGCTGAAGTCAAACTTACTGTAGATGCAATGTTATTACCAGATGCATCAGCAGCAGCGAATTGACCAATACCTGTGCCAGACACTAACGCAATACTTGTGTTAGTTGTTGTAGTCAAAGTAGCATGGTTGGTGATGTTGAATTTCAAAATACCAACAAATGTACCGCGACCAGTTGAAGCTACATCTAAGCCACCTGTGAAAGGTAAAACTCCAGATGCTGTTACGTCTAATTGATAAACGTAAGTTGAACCATCGTTAGCCGCTTGTGCAGCTAAGTTGTTATAGTCATTTAAACCATTGAAACCAGATGTGATAGACACATAAGGTGCTGCTGCGTTAGCATCATAGCTAACTGAATCTGTAGAGCCCAATGAATATGTTGGCGATACAGTTGGTGCAGCAGGTGTTAAGAATCCTGCGTTATATGACACTGCAAGTGACATATTTGAGATTCTTGGTGCAGCTGTGTTTAGTTTTTTCAACCAAACTTCAACCCCTATTTGGTTCCCCATTCTTCTTTGAGTCAAAGATACCGAATAGTTTTGGGCAGCTACATCTTGTGCGAACACAATTAGTGCTGCAGCTAGTAGCAATAGTAGGCTCCATCCTTGGCTGCCTTTATTTGCCGTAAAAATTCTTCTCAAGTTCATTTTTTAATCCTTGAATTTATTAAAATTAATTTTTGATTTCTTTCTTGTCATCAATCCATTTGGCTCACCTCGTTCGAGATGAGCCGCCAGGAAAGTTAATCTTATTGTACTGGTTGTGAATAAATTTCACTTCCGCTTGTTGAAACTCTAATTGTGTAGTTGCTTGTGCTGTATTGTGTGCTTGTTGCAGAATATACTTTCACAATGTAATTTCCAGCAGGAACACTATTTAAGATAACGATGTCGTTACCAGTAGATAATACTGCTGAAGAACGTAACAATTTAGGAGATCCAACTGAGTTTGGAGTATTGATGTCATAAAGTTCCAATGTATAGTTAGCTGGCATGTTTGATAATTTTACCATAACATTTGGTTTGCTTGTGTTAACTACAAATTGATAGAACAATGTGTCAGTTGCTGAAGTTATTGCTCCAGTTATATCCAAATCAGTTGCAATAGCTGCTGCAGAAGAAGCTGTTCCAATTGCACCCAAACTTCCAGCTGGAGTTAAGCCAGCTTTAGGATTTTGTACAGTTGTTGATGTGTAACTTGGTGTTACAACATAGTTTTCTAATGCCGATGCTGTTGTTCCATTGTATTCAAACACTTGGAAGTAATATTCTTTATCCGGTGTTAAACCTAATACTGTGAACGCTGAAGTTGCACTTGTTGTGTTTAATACTACGAATGAACCAGGACCTGTTTGAGAAGAAGCTGTTGCATTTTTAACATTTGCTACGCCTGTGTAAGACATTCCATCAGTAGGTGCTACTGGTGGCAATCCTTCTCTTACTACTACTAAACGTGCAGCACCATTACCAGCTGTGAAGCTTGAAATTGGAGCTGTTGTTGCAGTTAAAGTACCCAATACGATATTAGTTGCTTGTGTTGTTGGTTGTGCTGGCAATATTTTAATTGCTGAAGATGTTTTAGTAGTACCTACTGTTACCGTTAATGATGAACCAGATAATACTAACAATTCAGAAACTGTACCAGAAGCGTAAGTCAATGTTGGAGTAACTGTTGTATAGTTAGAACCAGCAGTGATTGAACCAGTGTTTGTTGTAACAGTTGCATTGATTGCACTACCTAAAGTAGCTGTTTGTGTTACTGTTACGTTTGCAGGTACACCAGAGTTATCTTGTGCTTGTACTGCAAATGCTACTGTTCCGCCTGTTGTAATTTGAGTAGATGATTGACCAACTAAAGCCAATTTAACTGCTGTACCAGGTATTTTGATTGTTTGAGTATTTCCAGTTACAGTTGCAAATGTATTAATTTGAACTGGGCTAGTGATTGTCAAAAAATCTCTACTTGGCATAGACACTACGATAGTACCGTTGCTTGTAGCTAATAAAGCCATTGAAGCTGTTACGATATATTTACGTGCTGCAGTTAAGCTTTGAACTGTAGTGTATGATGGGAATATCAATTGTCCGCTAGCCAAAGAGCTAACGTTAGCAATTAATTCTCCAGCATCAGGATAGCCATTACCATTTAAGTCGCTATATAATTTCCATGCTGTTACATCGCTAGTAGAAGCTCCACCACCGAAAGTAACGTTCATTGTTAATGCAGTAAATCCTACTGTTGTAACTGCGTTATCTGGAGTGATTGTGAATCCAAAAATTGGCAAGTTAGTTACATTACGTCCCAAAAAGCCAGCAACTGGCATATTTGCAGATGATAATGTTGCTGTCGCTTTTACGAAGCTGAATGTTTTACCAGCTATTGTAGTAGCTGAAGTTGTTCCATTCAATTTTGTATAGCGTTTGCCAGCTGTTGTGCTAACGAATGATGAATGTGCTATTGATGTAGTGATGTTTGCTGCAGATGCATCAACACCATTTTTAACTCCTGCTACTATGAAAAAGTTTTTCTGAGTAGATGAAGTTCCAACACCACCTGTGATTGCGATAGCGAAGCTATTTGTACCAGGTGTTGTTGTTGTTGTCAATAATACGTTATCAGCAGTTGTAGAGTAATCGTTATCTGTTGATTGGTAAACTTTGAAGTTTTCAAAGATTCCAGAAGCATCAGCAGAAGTTGTTACTGTAAAGCCAGTAAAATCTGCAACTGAAGTTGAAGTAATTGCGAAACCTACTAATGAGTTATTAGTTGAACCAGCTACTAATCCAGACTCAGAAATACCTTTATTTAAAGGTTCTGCCATTATACTTGGCAAGAATGTATAGCTTGAGTTTGAAAGTGAAGTAGCCGCTTTCACGATACCGTCAGTTACTAAAATACTAGTGTAAGCAAGTGATGGAGTAAGAGCAGCAGTTGCAGCTGTTACTGTAGAATTCACATCAGCTACTAAGAAGTAGTTGATTGGAGTGCCACTTGCAAGTGTATTGTTTGTAGTCAAAGCAAAAGTAACTTTATTATCAGCTGAAGTTCCAAATGATGGAGTGATTACTAATAATGTATTGTCGCTTGTTGTTGAGAAGTCATTATCGCTTGATGCATATAATTTGAAGTTAGTCAATTCTGAACCTGTTAAAGTTCTATTGAAATCAAATTGTAATGAATTAACTGTTACAGCTCCTGTTGATGATAATTTAGCACCAAGAATTGCTTTACCAGTTGTTCCTGCTACCAAAGCTGTAGTAGTTGGCTCTACACCCAAAGATACTTGTGTCATATCTACTAAGCTAGGAATAGCTGCAGTAAAGAATGAGTTAGCACCTGTGAATTGATCAATACCAGTTACTCTTAAGTAGTTGTTTGTTGCGTCTTTTGTAGAAACTGCATAGTACCAAGGACCAGCAGCAGCCGAAGAGTTAACCAAATCAAGATTTGCTTCTGTATTTCCAGAAAGTTCTGAATCATCGTATCTCAATGTAGCAGCAATAGTTGCACCAGCAGTTGCTGATGTAATTTCATAGTATCTTGAGATACCAACTGCTGCACCTACTGTGCGGCCGATGTGTGAACGTTTAACTGTTGTATTACCCATAGAAGCAGTTGAAGTAAATTGAGCTCCCAAACCACCTAAGTTGTTTGCTGTTTCAATTGCCAATACTTTTGTGATATATACATAACCAGTTGCAGTAGATACACCAGTGTTTTTAACTGTGTTTCCTGGAGTTTCACTCAATAAACCAGCTGTTCCGTCTATTTCAAGAATGTTATTACCATTCAAATCCAAATCGCCAGATTGAAGACGTAATGTTTTGAAGATAGTCAACTGACTTGCTGTTATGTTAGTTCCTGAAGAAGCTAATTTTGCACCATTTGAATTGCTAATTGTTACGTTTTGCAAATCAATTGTACCAGCAGCACCACCAGTGATAGTTTGTTCAGTAGTTCCATTCAACCAAATTTTTGAACCAGTACCAGCTATGAAAGATGTTGCATTGGCGAAAGTTAAATCACCTTTCACAAACATTTCACGACCAGCGTTTGCTACGTCAAAAGTTTGAGCATTTCCAGTTAAATTCAATCCGTTAAAAGTTAATGCTGAAGCACCGTTTAAAGTATTCGCATTGTTAATATTAGAAGTAGCTCCAGAAACTGTTACAGTTCCAGCAGTAGCTGTGAATTTACCACCTAAAGCACCACCAATAGTTATATCTTTACCAACAGTGAAACTTGTAGCAGTTGCTACGTTATTAGATGCAACGTTTGCAACAGT
>CAZYXG010000006.1:16978-31446 GCA_964650885.1 uncultured Hyphomicrobiales bacterium
GTTGCAGTTGTGTTAATAATAGCAAAAGTACCAGCAGTTGTTACACCTGTACCAGTGATAATTAATTTGCCAAAAGTAAGAGTACCAGCAGCATTCACTATAGAACCAGCAGATCCACTCATAGTTACAACTTCAGTTACAGTTGCATTCACAAATGAAGCATTACCTAACATTTCTAATTTGCCAGAAATAATAACGTTACCAGTTTGTCCTACAACTAAAGCACCTGCTTGTACCTGTACATTTCTAAATGTACCCAAGAAAGCACCAGTAACAAAACCAAAGTTAGTAACAGCAGATCCAACATATAAGTCAGTATTTGCATGTATTGAGTTAGCACCAGAAGTATTGATAATTGCAGAAAGTAATCCTGCAACAGTTCCATATTTAATTTGTGAATTAGACATAGTTTGGAATATACCAGCACCAGTAATAGCAGGTTGCAAAGTACCATTCAAATCAATAGTTGCATTTGAATATACTTTAAATGTACCAGTTACAGTGAAACCAGCAGCAGCATTCGTTGTGAATGTACCACTTGCACCAGCAGGAGCTAAAGCAAATTCAGCAGAAGCACTGATTGTTACACCTGTAATTGCACCAGTATTCATAGCTGAAATACCATCAGCAGCAGTTACTGTGAAAGTAGTAGAAGCACCAGTTTGTGACCAAGCTCCAGCAGCACCAGATAAATCATTTCTTACTGACAAACTTACAGCAGATGCAATTGCTCCACCCCAAGTCAAATTGAAGAAATTTTTAGTTCCAGCACCTGCAAGTGTACCAGCACCAGCATAAGTAGTAGTTTGCAAATCACCAGCAGTTAATGAACCAGATACAGTTAATGTACCAGTTGCTAGAATACTAAAGTTAGAAACAACTGTAGTTGCCATAGTTTGTCCAGCAGCAGTTACTGAAGAAGCCGAAGCTGCAGGAGCAGTAACAGAACCAGAAATTGTCAAACCAAAGAATGTTGGAGCAAGTGCTGGAGTAGGTCCTAAGTAAATATTTTTACTTGTACCAGACATAGTAATTACACCAGCTGAAGCAACTATACCAGCAACACTTGTATTATTTACAAGATTACCCGCAATTGTAAAGTTAGTCGCAGGAGCTATTGTTAGTGTACCTGTTAAAGCTAAATCAAAGAATGTCAATGTACCAGCAGCTACTGGAGTTACTTGTGCAGTTAAACCAGAAGCATAAGTAATTACTGAAGGAGTAGAAGCTGTTAAAATACCAGCACAAGTTAAAATACCAACTATTGTGAAGTTAGAACTTGTAGTCAATGTACCAGGAGTTGACAAATAATTAAATTGAATTGCAGATGTAGAAGCAATTGAAATTGTTCTAACACCTGTAATAATCATTGCATTAGCTGTTACAGAGTAAGGAATTGTCATTACAGCAGCACCAGTAGCAGCGAAGTTACCAGCAACTGTTAATGAACTTGTAGCAGTCAAATAAGTGGTACCAAAAGTAGCGATAGCTGGAGAAAGTGCAGTTGTTGCACCACCAGTTATAGTTAAGTTCCCAATGCTAGATACTTGACCAGCATTGATACCAGTACCAGCGTAAGTGGCAGCACTAAAGAAACCAAATGTTGTTTGTGCGTTAGTACCATAAAAGTCGAAGTTAATCCCAGAAGCAACACTTACAAATAAAGTAGTACCTTGAGGGAATGCACCAACAAAACCAGTAGATATTGAAGTTCTTACTGTACCAGCTGTTAATAAAACACCAGATAAACCTAGAGATGTAATTGCCGTAGAAGCCATATCAATAGTACCAGCAACTAATTGTAAAGAAGCCAATGCAGGAACTGAGAAAGAAGCAACGTTTGTTACTGTTCCAGTTGTGTTGATAAAGATACCATCAGTAGCAATTGTAGCACCAGTAGCTAAGAAAGCTGTAGTAGCGTGTCCAATATTCAAATTACCAGTTCCATTCATAGTAACTTTATTAGCTGCTACATCTAAAACAGCAGCAGCAGCAACTACTAATGAACCACTTACTGTAATGTCAGCAGCCAAAGTAGAAGTACCGGCAGAAACTGTCAAATTAGTAAATGAATAAGTACCAGCACCCATTGTGTTTGTGCCAGAAAAAGTAATTGTTCCAGCAGAAGCAGTAAATGAACCAGCACCAACAAAGTCATCGCCAACTGTAAAAGAATCAGTTGAAGTTACCGTACCAGTGTTAGTTAAATCATTAACGATAGTTAAGTCATTTCCAGAAGAGTAATCAAAACCAGTAATTGAAGTACCAGAAATAGTAACATCAATTGCAGTACCAGCAGTAGTTGGAAAAGTTCTAGTACCAGTTACATTCAACGCACCAGCTAAACCGCTTGCATTATTGAACAATATACCAGACAAACTACCCAAAGAAGCTGTACCAGTTCCTGAGATTGAAAAAGTAGCGAAATCTAAAGTAGTACTAGCTGCTAATTGCAAAGCACCAGCAAAACTAGTAATGCTTGAGCCAGCTAATGTAGTACTACCAGTAATATTCAAAGTAGTTCCAGCAGCAAAAGACAATGTACCATTATTAGTAATTGTTTTAGCACCACCAGATTTAATTACAACAGAAGATCCAGTTAAAGATAAACTAGAAGTAGCAGTTGTAGTCAAATCGCCACTGATTGTGAAATCACTCGAAGAATTAACGGCAGCTCCAGAAGCAGTTGCAACGTTAAAAAATACAAGTGAGTTTGCATTTGAAATTGTTTTTGCCACAGAGTTACTGAAAGTGATAGTACCAACAGAAGCATTTAAGCTACCAGTTGTTACGTTCATATTTCCATAAACTGTGAAATCGGCAGCAACAGTTGTAGTGGTAGTACCTGTAAAAGTAACGTTGTTCATCTGCACTACAGCAGTAGGCGTAGTAGTAATGTCAGACACACCGTCGTCCGAACCGGTAAATACCCAGTTCAATGTACCTGTACTATTATTATAGTTAACGATAGCTGTTGCCGAAGTAACATCAAAATCGTCATTAATAGTAACGGTACGAGTTCCTACATCGGGTTTCAATGTAGCTGTGATACTCACAATAAGGTCACTAACTTCAATGTTAGTGTTGACAACAACAACGTCCGAGCTAACAAGTGTAACGTTATCGCCTACTGTAGGGACTACGCCACCTGACCAAGTTGCAGCAACACTCCAGTTACCACCGCCAGTTCCGTTCGAAGAAATGTTTGCCGCTAAAACGTCTATATTCGTCAATCCAAGCATTGCTGCCATGAATAAGGCGAATATCAATATTCTGTTTTTAGCATTCATAATTATTCCTGTAATTATTTTGAAAAATCCATTTATTTGGTAAATTTTCGAGTTTTGTTTCGGCTATTTTTTAGAGCCTATTATTAATGTTGTAAGTTTTCTCTTTTTTGCATCCTTGCCAAATCTGTCTTGCACTTAGTGTCCACATTCGCTAATCACCAGGACTGCGAATTTCCGGTACTATGTACCCCGCCATAAATCCTCCATAATTTGTTGGTAATCCTTCCACATCCTGTGTAGTTGTTTTGTTTCAGTGGAAACTATTTTCATATTTCTATTTCTAACTTTCATTTTTCTAATTATTTGATTTGCTTATAGTTTGCAAACCATTTTTCAATTTCAAATTCACAAAAAAAGTACATTTTTCTGAAATATCGGAAATAAAACATAAATACTTTAGATTTAATGAATAAATTCATTGAATCTTTTGATATTAAGTCCAACTTTGGCTTTGAATAATCGCCAAACTTTATTTTTATGTTTATTATTAACCAATTTTCTTATGATTTCAATTAAACTTATGTTCTCCACATATTAATTCAATCAAAATGCCATAAATTTTTTCTACTACTTTCAGTCTGTTTAGTTTTAGCCAATTTTCATTGAGCTTTTCATCTAGTTATGCCCTCTAGGTGGCATCAATTCTAACTTTTAACTATTTTTTTAATTTTCGCGCTTATGGAAGTGTTTTTGTTTTTTTTCAGACGAAATTTCGCCGACTAATTAGTATCTTCGAATCACACTATTTAGCTACGTGTTTTATCGGTTTGAATAGCACTAAACTTTAATGTTCTTTAACTCTAAATTGATAATTCAGTATTACTACTTAGAAATGGAAATTGAGGAAATTTTGTGGAAATGATAGTGTTAGTAGGGCGAAATAGAATTTCGTAAACCCAAAATATAATTAAATTTATAGATTTTTACCTAATTCTTAGGTAAAGAGTTTCTTAGTTTTAGTTCCTAATCTATAATTTTCAAATCGAGAGATGTTCGAATCTAATGGAATTTCTTTATTGTGAAGCAAATTATCTAATAAAGTGTCAGCTAAAGTTGGGGCAAGCATCACACCTTTAGCTCCCAATCCATTAAATATGGCAATTTGGCTATGCAGAGGGTGTTTGCCAAGCAAAGGGCGTCGGTCGTGAGTGGCTGGTCGAACTCCTGCCACGTGTTTAATCACTTCGTAGGGTACCTTAATCATTTTCTCAAGCTTATAACGAAGCTCTTCTTGAGCAAGTTCAGTCGGTATTTCGTTAATATCGTCCCAAACGTAAGTCGCACCAACTCTATAAATGTCATTGCCTATTGGCAAAATGAATACATCTCTATTAGCTATGTAATCTATTTTTGCATTAGGGATACGGACATTCAGTATCTCGCCTTTGGCTAATGTGAAAGGCAAATAGTTGAAGTAAGGATTATCGGCAACTCTATATCCCTCAGCAAAAATTATAGTTTTGTAATCTATGCCTTTATATAAAGGAAATTCTCCTGTCAAATCAATCTGATCAAAGTCAAAATCTGCTAATTGCATTGCATTTTGCTTTAGAAAGTAATCTTTGGCGGCACCGAGCATTATATCAAGTCGAACAAAACCGCTTTGTTGGATTTCAGCATAAGCAGTTTGAGGAATTGTAAAGTCTGGTTTGAATATTTTCGCAAATACATTTGGCAGATAGTGATTGATTTCTCCTTCGTTTGCTCTGCGTTCCCAAAAGAAAAGTTCATCTGCAGAGGAAATAAATTTTAGGATTTTAGTTCTAAAGTGGAATTGTGCATCGAGTTTAATTTCCAGTTCATCAAAGAATTTTTGCAAATTGGGAATGAATGTATCCGCCTGCCAAGATTTAAGCAAACGGCGAAAGACAAGCGGATTATAAATTCCTGCCGCCACCTTGGAACTGTTCGATTTATCCCCTTCAATTATTTCAATGGGGATTCCACGTTGCTCCAATTTGAAAGCTAAAGTAGCCCCAGCGAGTCCAAAACCAACAATTAAAACTTTATTGCTCATTATTTTTCTTAATTTTGTGCTTTATTTCCACTTGATTTACGAAATTATGAAAATACTCTGCACACAGCTTGGCAGAATTGGCGATATGATACTCGATACAGGTGCGTTTCGGATTTTGAAAGAAACTCATCCCAATGCGATTATTGACATTTTATCTAGTAAACATAATTTTACAATAATCGAAAATAACCCAAATATTAGAAAGATTATCATTTTCGATAAAAGTCCTATAGCTTTTGCTAAAATGATTTTTGAATTACGCAAAACTCATTACGATTACTATATTGACTTCAAAGACCATTATTCAAGCGAAAGTGCTTTGCTTACTAAGTTTATTAAAGCAAATATCAAAGTTGGCTTCAATAAAGCAAATAAACGAGTTTACGATATTAATTTCACTAAAGATATATCTGATACAATTCATTTTTCAAAGAAAGCACAATTGGCTTTAGAAAAGGCTAACTTAATTCAGCCAAGCGATTTAGATGCCACACCAGAATTAATTATATCGCCAATAGATGAGCAACGCTTCAATCAGTTTGCTCGACTTTTCACGCCAGATAAATTTGTTTGTGTGAATATTTCTGCTACAGCTGCCACTCGGATTATGAGCAAAGAAAAGTGGAAAGTGATAATAAATTCTGCTGCTCTGTTTATGCCAGTCATTATCATCTCTTCACCAGCCGACAAAGAAAAAGCAGAAAGCTTAATGGGAGATAATATTTTTTATTATCAAACTCAAACTGTTAATGAGATTTTCCCAGTTATAGCAAATAGTCAATTCCTAATAAGTCCCGATACATCTACAGTGCATATAGCATCTGCATTTGGCAAGAAAGTATTTGCTTTCTATCAGCTCGATAGCTATAACATTACTCGTTTTGCTCCTTTAACTAAAGGTAGCGTAATCATCACACCAGATGAACACGCTACTCCATTAGAAGGAATTAATAATGAACGCATTGTTGCAGAGCTATCAAACTTTTTTAATAACTTTTAACTATATTCCACTGCGCTTTGTGAAGGCAGGAAACATAAAGTTTTCAATCCAATTTGCTTGACCAGTCAGTGGATTCATAGAAACCACTGCCCCAGCAATTCGCAAATCATCACTTGCTAATTCAAATTTGTGAGCTGTTTGCAATGTGACCCTACGATAAGCTATATCTTTACTCATACCAAGGACGGAGTCATAAGGTCCTGTCATTCCCACATCGGAAATGAAAGCAGTTCCCGATGGCAATATACGAGCATCGGCAGTTTGCACATGGGTGTGAGTGCCAAGTATTGCAGTAACTTTCCCATCTAAATGCCAACCCATAGTCATTTTTTCCGCAGTTGCTTCGGCGTGGAAATCAACAACTATTAAGTCAGCTTTACCTTCAATATTTTTCAAAACAGCATCAATTCCTCGGAATGGGCAATCAATTGTTTGCAAAAAAGTGCGGCCTTGAATTTGTATTGTTGCAATTCTAACATTATCAATTGTTTGAATGTTATAACCTTTACCAGGATTGCCTGGGGGATAATTCAAAGGTCTTAGTACTCTTGGCTCTGAAGATAGCAAAGGTCGTGATTTCCAATTTTCCCAAATATGATTTCCAGTTGTTATAACATGGAAACCAGCGTCGAAAAGTTGCTTTGCTTCTTCATCGTTAAGCCCTTTTCCTTGCCAAACATTCTCTCCATTTGCTATAAGAAAGTCTGGCTTATATTTATCTTTCAGGGCTGGCATATTAACTACAAGATAGTCTAGTCCTATATCGCCAACAATATCACCAATGAAAAGTAGGATTATTTCTGATTTCAATTTCTTATTCCAATTTAAACATATTTACAAAATTAATATAAATTATCGAATAAATATACTTAGCAATTAGAGAAATTGTTTCTTCAGCCAAATTCATTAAAACAATGTTAATCAAATAATTAGCACAAATATTAGTCAATATTCCATTAAATAAACTAATTATGCTTGAAAATAACTTGACAAATTCAATTATATCGGTTAATAACTTAGTCAAAAAATACAAGAAAGCTACCGAAAACGCAGTAGATGGGATTAGCTTTTCTGTAGATAAAGGAGAATTTTTTGCCTTTCTTGGCCCTAATGGTGCTGGCAAAACTACTACTATTTCTATTTTGACAACAACTCTTTTCAAAACTAGTGGCGATGTAACAATAGCTGGTTTCGATTTGGATAAACAAAGCAAATTAGTAAGACAAAATATTGGAATAATATTTCAAAATCCATCACTCGATTTGAATTTAACAGCTGAAGAAAATATACGATTGCATAGCAGCATTTATGGGCTATATAATTTTATGCCCTTTTACAAGATGATGCCAAAGGAATATAAAGATAGAGTAAACTATTTGGCTGAAGTAATTGGAATAGAGAAAGAATTATTCAAAGAAGTGAAAGGATTTTCGGGCGGAATGAAACGTAAATTAGAAATTATTCGCTCTTTGATTCATAAGCCTAAAGTGCTTTTTTTAGATGAACCAAGCACTGGTTTAGATCCAGTTTCTCGCAAAGAACTTTGGAACTATTTGAAACAAGTAAGAAGCGAAGAAGGAACAACAATTTTTCTAACGACACATTATTTGGAAGAAGCCGAAGAAGCTGATAAAGTTTGCATTATCAATAATGGGAAAATTATTAGCAATGGTTTGCCATCCGAAATTAAGCAAAATATGATTAATGAGTATATTCTGATGAATGCAGAAAATAAAGATGCTTTAAGAAACGAACTTACCAATTTGAATTTGAAATTCGATGAGGAATTAAACTTTAAAGTATATTATGATGATGCAACTGCTCAGAATATAATACAGCAAGTTCACACACCACTAAATTTACTTGAAATCAATAAACCATCGCTTGAAGAAGCATATATTAATCTTATTGGGAAAAGCAAAGAGGAGTACAATAATGAAGGAAATTAATGCTGCACTTACTATTGCCCAAAGGGATTTAATAAAATTTTTCAGAGATCGCACTAGATTTGCTTTTTTGCTTTTCTTTCCAGTTATTTTTATTGGAATAATTGGTGGAATGTTCAAACAGAATATGGGTGGTAATCTAGCTTACGATTATCAATTGTTTGTATTCATAGGAATTATTGTACAATCACTTTTTTCTACTTCTGTCAATGGTTTAGTTTCACTTGTACGAGATAGAGAGAATGATTTCACTCAGGAACTATTTGTCGCACCTATTTCAAGAGTTACAATAATCATGGGAAAAATAATTGGCTCGGGCGTTATAAGTATTATTTCAATCCTTGGAATTGTTATTTATGGTTTGATACTTGGCTTGCCTGTTGGAGTTGCCGATATTGTTGCATTACTACCAGTTTTTGTAATTGCTACTCTTTTGGGAGGTGCTTTTGGTATGCTAATAATTGGGAATATAAGCAATCAGCAAACTGTGAACATGATTTTCCCATTCATTATGTTTCCTCAAATGTTTGTAGCCGGTGTTATCACTCCAGTTAATCACTCTGGCCCAATTCTTACAGTCATTAGCCACATAGCACCTCTTACTTATGTTGTTGATTTTGCCCATGGTGCATTAGCAGTAGTTAGGCCTGAATATAGAAATTTAGTTATATACAGTCCACTGACTAATTTGTTAATCATTACTGCAATGTTTATTGTTTTTGTGACTGTAGGAACTTATGCATTTTCTCGTACAGAAAGGAATAAATAGCAATTGAGAATTTGTATATTAATATTTTCATTTTTTATATTTTCTAATTTAGCAAATGCTGAATCTTTACTCATTTTAAAAGGTAAAGTGGTTGATTCAGATAGTAAAGAAACATTGCGTTCAGTTACGGTGAAAGTGCTAAACACTAAGAAAGGAGCTTATACAAATACTAATGGTGAATATGTAATAAAGCTACCTAAAGGAAAATATTATTTACGTGTTTCAATGGTAGGACATGAGACTATTGAGCAGGAAGTTGATTTAGTAAGTGATACTACTATTAAAAATTTTGATCTATCTATTGCGAAGATGGATGCACCAGAACTTGAAGTTTATGCTGATGACCCTTTAACAAGATTAATAAAAAGATTATTAAGGAAAAAGCAAAAGCAAATAGATTCTTTACAAACATACAAATATACTTTATACACTAAATTTGTATTTGCAACCGACACACTTACTGCTGGCAGAACTGACAGTCCAAAAGATACTACTATCAATTCAATTTTGGAATCTTTTTCCGAAGGATATTATAAAAAGAAAGATAATTACTTCAATCGTATCTTTCAAAAAAGGCAAAGTGTAAACGTACCCCCACAAGCTAATTTCGTAGCATTTGGCACTAACATAAATGCCTATGATGATTATGTAAATATTCTTGGTGAAGACATTGCTACTCCTTTTAATCCTGATGCTCTCGAATATTATACTTTTGAAGTAGTGGGTACTTTTAAAAGCGACAAAAAAACTCGCTTAACAAAAATCAAAGTAACTCCGAAAACAATTGCACGCCGTTTATTTAGCGGCTATATAAATATTGACGAAGAAAAAGAAGTGCCTGTATCCGTTGAATTAGAACCGAATATTGCTGTGCAATTGCCTTTGGGAGCAACTTTAAAGTATAATCAAGATTTTGAGCAATACGATGATAAATATGTAATGCCCACACGAATGCGAATATTCAGCACTAGCAAAGTGGATATACTTTGGATATTTTCTCCACGTTTGGATATATTGATTGAAACCGCTGCATTCGATTACAAGATAAACCCTGAGTTGCCTAGCGATTTATTTGATGAACGAAGAGTGGAATTTGATGATAATGCTAATAATTTCGATACACTTTATTGGACAAACAATCAACTTGTTCCGCTTAGAGATGATGAAAATTTAGCATATTCACAGATACTAACTGCCCGAGATAACCCAGATTCAGTGCAAGGTTCTAATTTTTTTACACAATACTTAGCACCAATAAATAGATTTTTTGCCAGATTTAATAGAACACCTTTTACTGGTTTAGAAGATGTATTTAAGTACAATAGAGTAAGTGGTCTTACTATTGGAACTGGATTTAGATTCACACCACAAAAAACTACTGATTTATATCTTTGGGGCGGAGGAAGCTTTGCAGACCAACGATATTATGGTGATGCAAA
This sequence comes from uncultured Hyphomicrobiales bacterium, assembly GCA_964650885.1. Classification (GTDB taxonomy): domain Bacteria; phylum Bacteroidota; class Ignavibacteria; order Kapaibacteriales; family UBA2268; genus JAPLFM01. Next base: position 27,440 of record CAZYXG010000006.1, read on the forward strand.
AATCACTCAGTTTTTCGATGATAAACGTAAGTATAGCTTAGACTTTAATTACTTCGATAAACTTACTCGTCGAGACAAAGGCAATATAATACCTAGCCGAGTTATTACTTTTCTTTCTGGATTATTCAAATCAGATTATGGTGATTACTTCTATAGCAAAGGTTTTGAAACTGGCCTTACTTTTAGCACTGGGCAATTAGTATTTCTAAGACGTGATAACTTTACTCGACCTTATTTGCTTCGGTTTTTTCTCCGAGATGAATTGCAATCATCAGCTCAAAATAATACTAATTTTTCACTATTCAGCTGGAAGTCCCCTTTCCGTCCGAACCCAGTTATTAATGATGGTCATTTGCGTTCGGCAGGGTTTCAACTTGGAATAAATTACACTCCTGAAAGACGAATTTCCAATGCAGGGTTTTATTTTGAATTTGAAAATTCGTCGCATGAGTTTGGCTCAGCTTTCACTTTCCGACAATATTATTTTGAAGGTAATATTAAATTCGCAACTCTGCCACTTTGGTCGCTCGATTTGAAATTGATGGCAGGATATTCTGAACAAGATGCCCCCGCACAGCGTTACTTCAGCAATGAGTCTTCTTCGGCAAACATTGTGGCAAGTGGAGCTTTTCGTGCAGCTAGAATTAAAGAGTTCTATGGCGACAGGTTTATTGCCGCCAATTTCGAACATAATTTTGGAGAGATTTTTCCAGGTCTATTTCGTATTCCTAATATAGCAGCAGTTGGGTTAGAAATTATTGGAATATTTAATTCTGGATGGTTCGATTTCTCACCACAAGCAAAATTGAATAATAGTAAACTTGGTTATAATTACCCTTCAAGCACTGTTACAAGCGACAATATTTATTACGAAGCTGGAATCGGAATTAATAGAATACTATTCTTCTTCCGACTGGATTTGACCACCCGTCTAACCCAAACTTCAACTCCAAGTATTCGTCTGAATATTACTGGTGCTTCTGATTAAGTTAGTGTTATTTTAAGCAGCTTCCTAAAATAACTACAAATCTATAAACATCTTCAAATGAATTATAAAGTGGCACTGGTGCTACCCTCACTACGTCTGGCTCTCTCCAATCAGATATGACACCTTTCTTAGTTAACTCATTGAATAGTTCTTTATTTGCATTTTTCACACGAATTGAAATTTGACATCCTCTTTCGTTTGCTTCTTTTGGAGTAATAATCTCAATAGCCGAGTTCTTCAAATCATTAAGTAGAAATTCCAAATAGCCAGTGAGTGAGAGTGATTTTTCTCGAAGATTGTCCATTCCAACTTCATCGAATATGCTTAGTGAAGCTTTTAAGCACGCCAATGGCAATATTGCTGGGTTTGAATTTTGCCACCCCTCAGCTCCACGCATTGGTTTGAATTCGGAATCCATTTTAAATCGTTCTGTTTTGTCGTGTCCCCACCAGCCAGCCAGTCGAGGAATATCGAAACGCTCAGCAAATTTATTATGCACAAATATTCCAGCTGTTGCTCCTGGTCCAGAATTCAAATATTTATACGTGCACCACATTGCAAAATCCACTTCCCAATCGTGCAGCTCTGGTTTCACATTTCCGATAGTATGAGCCAAATCAAATCCAGCATAAGCTCCGACTTCATGTGCTTTTTCAGTAATTGATTTCAAATCGAAATACTGACCTGAGTAATAATTTACCGCTCCAAGCATTACAACTGCCAATGTATCTTTATTGTCTTCAATTGCTTGCAATATATCCGAAGTTTCAATTTTATTAGCACCAGCTTTTGGATATAATTTAATCAAGCAGTTGTCGGGGTTTAGCCCATGAAGTGCAATATGCGAAGACACAGAATAAATATCCGATGGGAAAGCAGAGCCTTCAATCATTATTTTATTACGCTTGCCGTTTGGTCTATAAAATGAAACCAATAGCGAATTCAAATTACTTGTCAATGTTCCCATAGCCACCACTTCGTCAGCTTTAGCTCCAACTAATTTAGCTAAAGAATCCGTAACATATTCATGGTAATCTTTCCAAGGGTTTCTGCCCATAAAGTGGGCTTCTACACCGTATTTTTTCCAAGCGTCAAGTTCCACTTGCACAGCATCTTGAGTTCGCTTAGGCATCAGCCCAAGTGAATTGCCAGTAAAGTATAATAATGATTCCCCTGCGTCATTCGTGGGAAAGTAAAACTCCCCACGATGTTTCGCCAATTTATCTTGACTGTCTAATTTTTTAGCAAAGTCTAAATTATTTTCGTACACTTAAAAGACCTAATTATTTTTATTAATTAATTTCAATTTTCGCAGGCATTGCCACCATCGCACCTTCTTTGATAGAAATTTGCGAAATGTTAAGAATGTATTTTATTTGGTTTTGAATTTCTTTAGGCACAAAGCTTATTGCTGTTTTCAATTCACTTGCTCCGAAACCAAAAACCGATGCTAATTTTATCAAGATATTTTGTTCGTTGTTATCTTCATTTTTGAATTCTCTTAGCAATCTTTCAAATATTGGCTCTTTTCTTGGGAAAATGCTCAATCGAACTTTGTCGCTTTCTTTAGAACCAATTTTCACTTTTGCTATATTTATTGCAGTTTGCAATCCACCCATCACATCTACTAATCCTCTTTCTTTAGCATCTTCGCCAGTCCAAACTCTGCCTTTAGCAAATTGACGCATATCTTCTGGTGTTTTGCCACGAGATTCTGCCACTTTTCCAACGAAACTTAAATAAACACTTTCAGCCATTTTCGTCAAACGAGCTTTGTCTTGAGTTGAGAATGGTTTGGAAACGTTCAAGAATTCTGATGCTGGAGATGTAGAAACATTATCAGTTGTTATATCCAACTTGCTCATGGCACCGCTTATGTTTGGAATAGCCAATATCACACCAATTGAGCCAGTTATTGTAGCAGGGTGGGCAACAATTGTATCGCAAGCCATTGCCATATAGTAACCGCCAGAAGCTGCCACATTGCCCATTGATGCAATCACTGGTTTAGTTTTTTTGGTTGCCATAATTTCTTGCCAAATCTCATCAGAACCAAGTACACTTCCACCAGGACTATCAATTCTTAGAACTATAGCAGCAATATTTTTGTCGTCTCTTGCATCACGTAAGTGTTTGATTACTCTTTTTGCATTTATACCGTTGTCGCTATTGCTATTCATTGAAGCAGAAATTTCACCTACAGTATTAATCAATGCAATAGTTTTATTTTCTGGTCCAGTTTCACCTTTAGTTTTCACATCGTGCCAAGGGTAATCAGAAAGTCCAATTAATGTTACCTTTTTATCTTTGTCGTTTGCTTTATCGCCATAGATTCTATGTTTTAAGAAATCTCTAAAAGCAGATTCCGACATAGTGCCATCAATTAATTTTCTCTCCATAGCGTCATCTGTTTGATAAACTCCAGTGTTCATAGCGTCTGTAACTTTTGCAGCATCAATTTGTCTTAATTTAGCTGCTTGCTCAGTGAAAATTCTATTTCTTTGGTTTAGCAAAACAGTATATTCATATCTAGCAGAATCGCTCATACTTTTTCTAGAGAATCCTTCGCCAGCCGATTTGAAATCTTCAAATTGAATTGTTGTGAATTCCACTCCAATTTTATCCAGGAATCCTTTCATATAAACTGGATTGATAGAGAAGCCATTAAGCATTAGCATACCTTCTTTTGGCATAAAGATAGAATCAGCAGGCAATGCGTTTAAGTAGCTTTTTTCATCGAAAGCAATTGAATAAGAGTAAATAAATTTCTTAGATTCTTTAAATTTCAAAAGTGCTTCTTGCAACTCCATTGCTTGAGCCATACCTATATTGCCAAGTGGTTTCAAGTAAATTCCTTTAATTCTGTCGTCTATTGCTGCTCTTTCAATTGCTTTTAGTGCATCGAAGAAGTCCACACTATGGTCTTCATCGAATAAATGCAAGCTGCCACCCTGATTGTGTTCGTTCATTGGCACACTAAAATCAACCACTAAGATTGAGTTTGATGTTACTTCTTTGA
>CAZYXG010000006.1:31546-81570 GCA_964650885.1 uncultured Hyphomicrobiales bacterium
ATATTGGAAACGCCATAAATAACAAGCCCTACGAAACCGACAAAAAGTAAGAAAATAACACCCAAAATAATCACGACTGGCTTCCACCAAGATGACTTCTTTTGTTTATTTTCAGGATAGTTGGCATATTGTTTTTGCCAAGGTTCTTTAGGAGTTTCTGGATTGTTTGGGAAATTAGTAGAATCGGACATGTTGTAACTTTAAAATTTGTTGTAAATTAGTTTTGCTTATTAAACGAAAAGAAGTAAACTTAGTTTCTAATTTTTTTTATTTCACAATTTCTCTATTTTTTAACTTTTATTCAAACTTTATTTTTATTTTCAATTAGCATAAAAGTGAAAAAACAAAATTAATGGATTTTAGAATTGAATAATAACGAAAACGAACATCATTTAATCCCCAGATTAGGATATTGGACAACACTTGCAATAGTAATCGGTGCTGTAATTGGCTCTGGAATATTCAAAAAACCAGCCCTTATGTCGCAGCAGCTCGGCTCTCCAGAGCTTTTAATAGCTGTTTGGGTGATAGCGGGAATAGTTACTTTATTTGGTGCATTGACCAATGCAGAAATTGCTGGATTTATAACTTCCACAGGCGGACAATATAAATATTTTGAAAAAATGTACGGCAAAGCGTTCGCATTTCTCTATGGCTGGTCTCTTTTCGCAGTAATTCAGTGCGGCTCTATTGCCTCCATTAGTTATGTTTTTGGCGAATACTCTCAAAATTTTGTTCATCTCTTCCGCTTCCCCGAAGCAATGGAACTTGCTTATAAAATCCATATTCCATTTATTGGAATTATTTACCCTTTGCAGAATATTGGAGTGAAGTTAGTTACTTGTGGTTTGATAACTTTGCTTTCCTTAGTCAATTGTATTGATGTGCGATTGGGTGGCTCAATTGCATCAATTTTCACAACTTCAAAAATAGTTGCTATTCTAATTCTTGTCTTTTTTGGCTTTATATATCAAGGCGGAAGTGTTCAAAATTTCACCAATGTAGGTGGAAATATGGGCAATATCAATATGTTTACTGGCATTATTGCAGCACTCTCTGGTGCATTTTGGGCTTATGATGGCTGGAATAACATCACTTATATAGCAGGCGAAGTAAAAAATTCCCAACGCAACATTCCATTGGCTTTGTTTTTTGGCACATTGATAATTATTTCAGTTTATATCTTAATCAATTTGGCATATCTATATGTAATGCCAGTGTTTGCAATGTCAAAATCAACTTTAGTTGCAGCGGATGTTGCCAGAATCTCCATCGGAGAGTTTGGGGCAGGATTTGTTTCAGGAGCAGTTTTGCTTTCCACTTTCGGTACTTCCAACGGTACTATTTTAGCAAGTGCAAGAGTCTATTATGCAATGGCACACGACAATATGTTTTTCAAGTCAATAGGAAAAGTGCATAAAACAAGACGCACTCCAATTAATGCTTTGGCTTTGCAGGCAGTTTGGTCTTGTGCATTGGTGCTAAGTGGCACATTCGATACTCTGACAGATATGCTTATATTCGTTAGCTGGATATTCTATGCCTTCGGAGCTTACGGTGTTTTTGTGCTTCGCAAGAAAATGCCAGATGTTGTCCGCCCCTATAAAGTCTGGGGCTACCCTTATGTTCCAACAATTTTCGTAATCTTTGCGTCTGTATTTGTAGTGTTCACACTTTATAACGATATTGATATGTATATTTCTGGCAAATCGGAAATTATTAATTCAGTATTTGGTCTTTTTTTAGTGTCCACTGGAATTCCTTTTTATATCTATTTCCAAAAAGCTAACGAAAAAGCAAAAAAAGCTTAATGGAAAAAATCATTATTTAAAACTTATTTGGTAGATTCAATCAAATAAGTTAAATTTCAAAATCATAAACAAGCGAGGTGCTATTATGCCAGCAGAAATTTTAAATATCCATTACAAAACTCCCGAAACAAACAAAGTGGAAAAAGTAGTTGAAGCTTTAAAAGCAGGTAGTGTTATACTCTACCCTACTGATTCTGGTTTTTCTTTAGGTTGTGACTTATCCAAGAAAAATGCAATCGAAAAAATTCGACAAATAAGAAATTTACCAAAGTCTAAATCAATGACTTTCCTTTGCGATTCACTTTCAAACATATCTGAATTTGCCAAGGTAGAAAATGAAGCATATAGGACTATTAAACGATTAATACCTGGGACTTATACATTTATTCTCCCAGCTTCTAAAAATGTTCCCAAATACGCTCAAGACCCTAAAAAAGCTACAGCTGGGATTAGAGTTCCAGATCATGCAATCGCTCAAGCACTATTGAAAGAATTGGGTCATCCTATAATTTCGATTTCAGCCAAATCTGATGATAATGTACACACTTCACCAGAAGACATTATTGAACAATATGTTAAACTTGTAGATATTGTTGTAACTTGCGATGATTACCATTTCCATGGCGAGTCAACTATTATTGATATGACTGATGAAATTCCGAAAATTCTAAGAGAGGGAGCAGGAATTGAAAAAGCACGTGAATACATTGACTAATTTAGTTTTTTATTCAAACATTTTAAACCTAAAACCGTAAATGTAATTCAAACATTTACGGTTTTTTATTTTTATTCGGAAATTGGACTTATTTAATGTCAAAACTTCTAAGATTTTTACTTATAATCTTACTATTAACTACCTTAACTACCTATAGTCAAAACACAGCACGTTTCTTAGGCACTGTCATAGACGATGCCACTGACAAATCAGTACAGGGAGCTACTGTTGTTCTTTATAGCACAAAAGACTCATCAGTTGTGCGTGGCGGATACACAGATAAAGATGGAAATTTCAAATATGACAAAATAGTTTATGGCGATTACTACTTAAAAATTTCATTCGTTGGTTATCAAATTGCTAAATTTGAGAATCTTAGAACTACTAAAGCCAATGCTGAAATCAATTTAGGCACTATTCGATTGAAACAAAGTGCAAGCGAAGCTGATGTAGTGGAAATTGTAGCAGAAAAGCAAGCAATCGAATACTCTATGGGCAAAAAGGTATTCAACGTGGATAAATCAGGAGTTAATACTGGTGGCAATGTTTTGGACGTATTGCGAGCTGTTCCCGCTGTTGATGTGGATCAGGATAATAACGTTAGTCTTCGTGGAAATTCCAACGTGAACATTATGATAGACGGTAAACCACTTGCAGCAATGGGCGGCAGCACAAACTTACTCCAACAGATTCCTGCGGCAAATGTAGAAAGTATAGAAGTAGTAACTAATCCCTCTGCCAAATACGATGCGGAAGGTCAAACAGGCATCTTAAATATTATTACTAAAAAGCAGATTCAAGGTGGCTTCAATGGAATGCTTTTCTTGAATACTGGTACTTACGATAATTATAGCTCTTCGGCAAATTTCAACTATAGAACTGATTTTTTCAATATATTCACAAATTTAGATTACTCTTTTTCAAATAGAAGAAGAAGAATAGAAATTTTAAGAAAAACTAATTTTTTGGATTCATCAGCAAATATTAGTGAATCCGATGTTGCTAAAAATGGATATCGTTATTCCGATGGAAATGGTGGCGGTGCTAAATTAGGAATGGAATTAACTTTTTCCAGAAATACTAACCTTACTTTAAGCGGTGGAATCAGAAAATATGAAGATAACGACATTGAACAAAGCAGAAATATTCAATCTTTATATGCCAATAATACAAATAACATAAGTCAAATTTTTGATTTTGTAACTCATGAGAAAAATCCATTTACAAACTATGATGGCTCTATTAACTTTATGCATAAATTTAATAGAAAAGGTCATGAATTAACTTTTGATGGGTTCTACAATACAAATAATATTACAAGAGAAAATAACCAAGACAATTTATATTACAATTTAAGCAATGGAATTCCTATTGACTTAAATTTAGATAGAACTTACCAAGTGAAAAATGGAACTTCTGGCGATAACAAAAATTTAATACTTCAAACTGACTACGTACGACCTTTTGAAACTGATAGACTTGAATTAGGTTTGAAATACACATTAAGAGATATCGCTGCTGTTTCGGAATTCTTCACAAAACCAAAAGATAGTGATTTTATTAAAGATACTATTGCTTCCAATCAGGGAAAATTTAAAGAAAATGTGATAGCCGCTTACTTTATATACGGCTCTAAACTATCCAATAATATAGATTTGCAAGGTGGTTTGCGTACTGAATATACTATTCAAGGAGTTCGAGATGTTACTGGTGGTTATAGTAATTTCGAAAGAAATTATATTGACTTTTTCCCGAATTTAACATTTAGCTATAAACTCGATGATTTCCAATCTTTCCAATTAAGTTATAGCCGACGAATTAATCGCCCAAGATTGAATGATTTGAATCCATTTATTGACAAAAGCGATCCACTTTTTTGGAGAACTGGGAACACTACTCTAATGCCCGAATATATCAATTCATATCAAATTGGTATGCTTAATATATTCAAACAATTTACTGTCAATTCAGAATTTTTCGTCAGAGATATTCGTGATGTGATTAACCAAAGATTTAGAGAAAAATATAGTGATTCTACTAATATTTTAATTGACAAACCACTCAATATGGCTCAAGGTCTATCTTATGGTATGGATCTTTCTGTAAGTTATGAATTGACTAAAACTTGGAGAATGAATACAGACTTTTCATTCTTCGATCAATATGCTGAGGGAACTTATAAAGGAGTTACTTACTCGAACAAGGGTTTTGCTTGGTCTGCCAAATATATGACTTCAGCTGTATTATTTGAAGATATTTCAATGCAGATTATGGCAAATTATAGCTCTCCAGTTGTAACTGCTCAGGGAAAAAGAGCCGCTTTTTATATGGCGGATATCTCATTCAAAAAAGATTTTATGGAAAAGAAATTAACTGTTTCACTTCGCTGGATGGATATATTTCGAACTATGCGTTTTGGTGGTATTTCCCAAGGGGACAATTTCTATTCGAGTGCTTTTTTCACAAGGGATTTCACATCAATCACTTTAGGAATTTCATATAGAATTAACGACATAATCAAACAAGATCGCAAACGCAGAAGAGAAGACGGTGGCTCTGGCGGTGGTGATGATTATTAATAATATGAAAAAGAATATTTTGGCAATAAATGGTAGTACAAGAACAGATTCTTCTAACTTGAATTTGATTAATGCCATTAATGAAATAAGTTCCGATTACTTCAATATAATTTTGCTAAATGGCATTGACCAACTGCCACAGTTTAATCCAGATTTGGACAATGAGAATCCACCAAAAGCTATAATTGACTTTAGAAATTCAATAAAAGCAGCAGATGGGGTTTTAATTTGTACTCCAGAATACGCAATGGGAGTGCCTGGCACACTCAAAAATGCTATAGATTGGACTGTGTTGAGTATGGAATTTTCTAAAAAGCCAGTTGCTTTAATCACAGCTTCATCGCTTGGCGAAAAAGCTCATGAAAGTCTGCTTGGAACATTGCGAGTGATAGAAGCAAATATAAAAGAAGAAACTCAACTACTAATTTCATACATAAAAACAAAAGTTAGTAAATGCTCCAAAATTACTGACCCAGCTACAAAAGAGCAAGTAGAGAATTTATTGATAAATTTTAATGATTTAATTAAGCTGAACCCACACTCTATCTCTCACAAATTATAACTGAAAGGCAGCACACTTACGGTGCTATTTTTGAGATAAGAAAAGAACCATCCGATGACTTGAAGTCATCGGATGGATGAGTTTGCTAAACAAAACAATTTTATTGTACTCTTATTTTCAATCCAATCATAAAGTTTCTTGGCATTCCTGGCTCTAAGTAAATTGGTTTACCATTCAATAAATCAGGATTAACAAATGCCGAGGCTGCGTATTTGGCATCGGTAATGTTGCTTACATTTGCGTATAAACTAAGTGGCATGTTCTCTGAAATATTTAGCAATGTACCTGTTTGCAATCTGAATCCAAGTGTTGTGAATGATGGAACTTCTACTTTATTCGCATCGTCCACAAAGTAGTTTGATATACTATTCACGTTTAACGAAACTTCTAAATCGTTCAACGCTTTGGCAACATATCCTAAGCTTATAAAAAAGTTATTGCTTGGAATACCAGCTATTTTATTGCCATTATATACAGCAAATTTACCAGGTGTTTTGGGCGATGTGAAAGCGGAGTCAATTTTGTAGTCAGTGTATTCTGTTGACATAAATGTAAATGCAGAATTAAATTTAATTCCCATTTCAGTTTGAATATTCAAACCTAATTCAACACCTTTTCTATTAGTCTTCCCTGCCGTGAAATAGTATCTACCGCCACGATACGGAACAATATCGTTAACAACGTCAATATTGAAAGCAGCAAATGTTAAATCGAAATTATTATACCAGTTAGATTTTGGTAGGAATAATTTCCATCCAATTTCTGTTGTAGTAGATATAATTGGATCCAAAAGTGGATTGATGATGAAAATAGTATCATTACCAAATTCAGGGGTTGGGTCTGTTTCGTTGGCAGCAGGAACCTCTATCCCCCCACCAAAAGAAACGAATACACTATTATTATCATCTAACCTATAGTTTACTCCAAAACGAGGAATAAATTTTTCAAAGACTTTTTTATCAATAGGTAGATTTTTGAATGTACCCCCATCTAAATAATTAGCTGAATAATAACTAACAGCATCTAAACGCCCACCAAGAAAAACAGACAATTCACCATATTGAATTTCATCTTGAATATAAGCTCCAAGAGTGTTAGCTCCTTCACGTTTATTCGTTAGTAATTGTCCTCTTTCTTTTTCAGCATTCAAAGAAAAGAACATTATTCCTCCATCTTGATATGCTTCATCGAAACCAATCAAAACTGTATTTTTAATATCGTCAGTGATTTGCATTTCGTTTTTATAGCTAACCGAAGCACCAATATGGTATCTTAAAAAGTTTCTGTATGTATTTCTTTCCGAACGCTCTAAGAACTTTGTTTCTGCAAAAGAACTAAATTGCAAAGTATTATTTTCATTGAAATTATGTACTAAATTCACTCCCAATCTGCCAAGAGTATTATTTCTTCTTTCCTTGCGTGTCAGATAAAGTTCATTTGCAGAGGTGTAAGCCGAATCAAATATTGCTTGGGTCAAAGGGCCTGGTATATTGAATTTGTTCTGAGTTGCAGTCAGATGTACATCTAACATAGTTTTATTCGAAATGGCTGAAACAAGTCCAGCATTTATTAAAAAGCGACTTCCTTCGCTATTTGCTCTGAAGCCATCATAGTCTGTATTTGAAACTTGCAAATATGCTTTTCCAAAATCAAGAATAGCAGCAGCAGACAAACCATATTTCTGATATCCAAAGCTACCATTCTGCAAATCAAATTGAATAAAATCTTTTGGGTTAGTTGGAATTGTACTAATATTTATAACACCACCAGCAGCATTCCCCCAAACTGAACTTAAATTGGAACGAATTATTTCAATTTTAGAAGCATTGTCTATATCCAACAAATCAAATGAAGTTCGCCCGTCTGGCTCTGTCATAGGTAAGCCATCAAGTAATATTTTAATACCTCGACTTGTACCACTATTGGAGCGGTCTCCTGCTCCTCTTGCACCAAATCCTCGTATGGTAAGTCTCATATCTGTGCCTCCTGCTCTAGTTTGAGCAAGCACCCCAGGTACTTTGTTTAATACTTCTTCTGCACCAAATCCTCGATTGAAAAGTAAATCTTCTCCTTTTAGTACTGTAACTGACATAGGTAGTTCTATGAGAGATTCTGCATAACGCAGCCCAGTGACTACTATTTCTTTTCCTTTTGCAGTATCTTTTTTTACATCTTTCGCATAAAGCGATAATGAGCCAGCTATGCCTATAAATAGCACAGCTGACAATAATTTAAATATTGTTGTCATTATTTTTTTGAATTAGTTAAAAATGTTTTTTAGTTATTTTAACTAATAGATTTGGGAGGATGCTTAATTTTTGTTTCGGTAAGAATTGTTCTCTTATAGCAATAGCTATCGCTATGCTCTAAATCGGTTCCAATTAAATTATGATTCAATTTAGCTACAATCAGATACTCAAAATTGAAGGATATTTTGTGCTGTTCAGATTTTTTTTCATTTTTTATATGATTGCCAAAAGCAGCAAAGAGCTGAGTTTCATCTTCATCTGCAAGCACATAGTAAATTAAGGAGTCTCCTTTATCTTTACGTTTTATAATATCATAAAGATTACCATTTAGCTCAAATTCATATTTCTCTTTGAAGTTGAGTTTTTTATAATCTAATTTATGAATTGCAATTCTTTTTGTTTCTTTTGGTAACTCTATAAGGTTTTCAATAGAGCGAAGCTTGGTTTTGAATTGCTTCTTTGCTTTGAAAGTTTCAGTTTTGAAATAAATGAAATAGCCAGCAGAGTTAATTAAAACTAATGCTATGCAAAATGCAAAAAGCGATATGTTGGCTATTTTCTTCAAATTAAATATCAAAACTCAAATCATCATTTAACAATTTTTCTTTTTCTTTTTGATTATATACTTTCACAGCTGGAATCTCTGTTAACACTTTATGAAAGAAAAGCAATTGCAAAACTTGTTCAGTCGCATTGAATACATCGTCGTCCCATTTCCACATAAATTCAGATTCGCTGTTGTGCTTATTTTCTAATTGCAATTCCACGAATTTCTCTTTCAAATTCGTCAAGTTTTCCGTTACCTCCACAAATGGAATTGAAATTTCATCGGAATAACACACCCAAAAAGCCAAAGGTAAAGGCATTTGATAGCTATCGAACCAATCTTCTGTAACGTCCATTGTTACAGCTTCTATATCTTCTTTGCCAAATTTGATAATGGAGTCGAATTCTTTGAAAGATTCTTGCAAATCGGTACTTGACTTTTTTAAGTCAAACACCAAATCGTAGCGCTCAGCCATTAGTATCCTTCCTATTTCCATAAGAAATTCTTCAGGATTTGGAGAGCCTACATTTGCTACATTTTTTGCATTTGGTTTATAGTAAGTGCTAGCCACATTTGTCAATCCAATTGTCGAAAGTGCATTTGTGGGAATGATTCTAAAGTCAGCTTTTTTAACTCCTTTAGCATAGCCCAGTGGCGAAAGCAAAGCCAAATCCAATCTGCGTGCAAAGAATAAATCAACTATGCTTTTCTCGTCCAACTTGAAAAACTGAATGTCGTATTTTTCTTTAGCTTTTTCTAATTCAGAATAAAGTGGTTCGTATATAGGGTTATCTATAACCCCAATTCTAATTTTCATTTTGTTTGAATGTTGACATTTAAAGAATGCAAAATTAATTCATTAGTGGCATATAATTTACATTTCTATTTGATTTATTTTTTCTAATGCAATTATTTAGCTTTTTTTCGTTAATTTGTACAGTATCGGTTGTATATACCGAGAATAATTTTTACAAGTAATCACTAAAGAAACGTTATGAATAGAAGTATAAATAGAAGTATAAAATTCTTGCTTTTTGTTGTAATATCTCTATTTAGCTTAGCAAAAGCTAATGCAGAAGTAAAAATCAGTTGGGAAATGATTCAAACACCAAGCACAACCCAAACAAGAAGAATAGCAGTTATAGATCAAAAATCATTTGCTTTTACAACAACCACAGGTGAAATCTATAAAACAATTGACGCAGGAAAAAACTTTAAAAAACTTCCTTCTCCCGCCAAAAATGAATTGTCTGCACTTTATTTCCTGGAAGACAAATTAGCCGTTACTTCTGGGTATGGTGGACAAATTTATTTCAGCAATAATGGCGGTGATAGTTGGACGAAAGGAAATTCTGGACTTAAAGAAGAAGGGTTATATTCTACAAGTTATGTGCTTGATTTGGGAAAAGCTGGCAATCTACTCTATGCTACTGGAATTGATGGAGATTCAACTTTTGGTTTTTTTATGACATCAAAAGATAATGGTGCTAATTGGTATAAAACTTATGTGCCTAATGCAAGGATAACTGGAGTTGCACATTTTTTCGATGATTTTCAGGGAGAAACTGCTTATTTGTCAGCTTTATCTTTTTCTGGAGGCTCACTTCTACGAACAAAAGATGGCGGGAAATCTTGGTCTCTTGCATTAACTTCATCTGTACAAATCACTTCGGTCAGTTCTTCAAAAAATTATATTTATGCTGTTGATGTTTCTGGGAAAATTTACAAATCTTCAAATAGTGGCAATAATTGGGATACTGAATCCCTTGACAATTCTCCAGTTTTATATAGTATAGTTGCTTTAAACGATTCTACTGTTATAATTGGTGGCGAAAAAGGTTCATTGTATGTTTCAAATAATTATGGTAAAACTTGGATAAAACCTGGAATAGTAGCTAATGACCAAGAATTGTGGGACATTAAAGTTTCTGGTAATTCTATCTATGTTGCTGGTAATTATGGTAAATTATTCAAAGGCGAGATTGCTATAACAAATGTTGAAAACGAACCAACTGTTTCCGCTGAAACTTTGACTTTGGTAGCAAGCAAATCTGAAGTAAGATTCAATTTATCTTCTTCAAATTTAATGACTCTTAATTTATTTGATTTGACTGGCAAAGAAATTTCTAACATTAGCTTTGAAAATAGCACACTAAGAAATCAAAAATCTGGCGTTTATGCTTATAAAGTGAAATCACAAACTGGCAAAGAGTTTTTTGGGAAATTAATTATCGAATAACTACTTAAACTCTACTATTTCTAATAGTTTAGAAGCAAATATTAGGCAGAAATGCTTGATGTTTGCTTTTTTCTTTTATTCGAGATTTGACATTATATTTCATTTATTTGCAAAAAAGTCAAATTCTATTTCATAAGTATTGGAATTGTCAGTAAATTTGTAATCTTATTAATAATTAAAGTTTCAAATCTATGTCAGATAATAAGAACTTCTATTTCACATCGGAATCGGTATCCGAAGGACACCCCGATAAAATATGCGATCAAGTTTCCGATGCAGTCTTAGATGCTGTATTGAAAGATGACCCTATGAGCCGTGTGGCTTGCGAATGCTATGCAACTACTGGTATGATTGTAGTAGGTGGCGAAATCACAACAAATACTTATATTGACGTGCCTTTGCTTGTGCGTGAAGTAATCAAAGATATTGGCTATAACAAGTCAACTTATAAATTCGAAGCGGAATCTTGTGCCGTAATCAACGTTATAAATAGACAATCTCCCGATATAGCAATGGGAGTAGATACTGGTGGTGCGGGCGATCAAGGTATGATGTTTGGGTATGCCAACGATGAAACAGCTGAATTAATGCCAGCTTCATTGGTTTATTCCCACCAATTAGTGCAAGAACTTGCTGCTATCAGAAAAGCTGGCAAAGAGATGACTTATTTGGGCCCAGATGCTAAATCTCAAATTACAATTGAATACACGCCAGATAATCAAATTAAGCGAATTGACACAATTGTTCTTTCTACTCAACACAATGCAGACGTTACTTTGGAAACAATTAAGTCAGACATTAGAGAGAAATTAATCTCTAAAGTTATCCCAGCGAACTTAATTGATGAAAACACTAAGTACCATATCAATCCAACTGGTCAATTCATAATTGGTGGGCCTCATGGCGATACTGGTTTGACTGGTAGAAAAATTATTGTTGATACTTATGGTGGAAGAGCTCCACACGGTGGCGGTGCTTTCTCTGGAAAAGATGCAACTAAAGTAGATAGATCGGCGGCTTACATGGCTCGCTATTTAGCTAAAAACATTGTTGCTTCGGGATTGGCGAAAGAATGTACAATTCAACTTTCTTATGCAATTGGAGTAGCTCAACCAATTTCAATTTTTGTGAATACCCACGGCACTTCACAAGTAGATGCTTATGAGATTTCACAATTCCTATCTAAAAATGTCGATTTGACTCCGAAAGGTATTATCGAAAGATTTGACTTGCGCAGACCTATATTCAGACCAACTGCAAGCTATGGTCACTTCGGCAGAAAATTTGATGGGACATTCTTCCCTTGGGAAAATACCGATTTAGTTACTTCATTGAAATCTGCATTAGTTTAATTATTGGTTTATAATTTTACAACGAAAAAAGTCCGAAAGTTAATTCACTTTTGGACTTTTCTATTTTATTCTTTTCGCCAATCTAATAGGGTATTTCTTGGGATTAGCCATACAGATTTCTCTGTTATAATTTGCACATCACCATTACTTAAAGCAATAATATCTCGAATTTTAGTTTCATTATTCTCGAATTTAAATCTTTTGACATCTCCTTCGAGCGATGATAATTTATCCTTCATTCCATGCTCGTGGTGCTCTTCTGCTATGTCCAATCCATAAAGCATAAATAGTCCTTCATCAGTAGCAAATAGCCAAAAGTCGTCACCTTTTTTAGACTTTGCAATTCCATTTATCTTGTTAGATTTAGAACCAATAAATGGGAAAGAATGTATTTCTGTATGTTCACTTTGAGAGTTATAAACCGAAGGAGTAGCAAACGCTATTGCTTCACTCATAACTATCCATAGAATATTATCGGGATCTACATATAATTTCTCAATAATATTATCAGGAACGTTAAATCCTTGAGTAACAATTTCCTCTGAATATCTCGTAATTTCATTGTTTTTTAGTCGAACCAATCCATAGTTTGTACCTATCCATATAGAAGAATCGGCAGTCTCTGCCAAGCAGTTTGCTACTGGTGTGCTATATGATTGCTCCAATTTGCCATTTACTAATTTAAAACAGCCATACCCATTAGTACTGATATGAATAGTTTTGTCAATTTCGCTATAAATAACATCTGTTATTTGAGGATTGTTGAATTTAGTTGGAGTTGGAACCAATTGTAGTTTATTTTCGCCTCCAAACTTATAATTCATAAGCCCTTGCTTAGTAGCTAAGAATATTTCCTTTTCGGTTTGAAGTACTTTATTAATAACATCATATTCTAAATTAATAGAATTACCATTTTCCCTAACTATTAAATTATTTGTACCAGCAACCACAATTTTATTGTCAATACTTGAATAGTACTTTAAATCTTTTTGTCCAAAATCATCTTTTCTCGCTATTATCGTAGGCATATTAGGTTTAAATATGCTACAAGACGAAAGTCCAATCATTGTAAGTGCAATTACTATGTAATATTTCATTTTAACTTTTGAATTAATCTTAAAACCAATAATTCAAAAATGCAAAAAATATGCCACTACTTATAGTCTTAACAAAAAATTCATTTAATCCAAGTCAAAACTACACACTATAATCCTAATTTTGAATATGTAAAATTTATTTTTGTTTAATCAATTCAAGGGGTCTCAAATGAGATTTAGTAAACTTACTTACATCCTATTGCTTTTGTGCTTCTTTTCTCTTTCTGCACAAAAGAAAAACGTTATTCTATATATTGGCGATGGATTTGGAGTTGCTCCAAAAACTGCTGCCAGGCTTGCATTGGGTCAGGGTACAACTGGTAAAAGACTTTCTACAGACCCTAACTTCCAAGTAATGGCATTAGATAAATTAAAATTTGCAGGGATGATTACAACTCACTCACTTAATAGCTGGGTGACTGACTCTGCTCCTGGTGCTGCTTGCTATGCTTCTGGTCAAGCTGGTAAAACAGATAATGAAGTAATTACTATGAACCCAACAAACTGGCAAGCTACTCAAACTATATTAGAAGCCGCAAAAAAAGCTGGCTATGCTGTTGGATTAGTTTCTACTGCACGTATAACACACGCTACACCTGCTGCTTTTGCTTCTCATATCTGGAATAGAGATTTGGAAGACTATATTGCTGCTCAATATATCTCAACTAGTCAAGCTGAATATGAATCAATTTTCAATTCTTCTACAATTACTGCTTCTAAATACGATGCGAATCGAGATTGGATTTTGCCATCAACTAAAGTTGGTATTGAATTAGATGTATTAATTGGTGGTGGTGCGAGACATTTCTTACCAAAAAGCTATGAGTCTCCAAATTCTGCTTTGAAAGATAAGAATGGCGTACAAATTCAAAAAAATAGCAAAGCTGTTACTTTTGGAAAAGGAAATAGAGCTGACGATGTTGATTTAATTGAAATTGCAAAATCAAAAGGTTATGTTTATACTAACACTCGTGATGCATTGATGAACATTGATTTAACTCAATTCACTCCAAGTAATAATAAAAAATTACTTTGTTTGACTCATAAATCTCACGTTTCTTATGAGCAAGACAGACAACTATTCTACGACTATGAGCCAATGATTGCTGAAATGACTCAAATGGCTATTGAAGTTTTAAAAAGAAAAAGTAGCAAAGGTTTCTTCCTAATGGTTGAGTCAGGAAGAATTGACCACTTGGAACATGCTAACTGTGGTGGTATTGGCTATACAACAGATAGTACTGGAAAGAAAACAAACTTTACTATTACTGCCGATAAAGCTGCAATTCCTGAAGACGGTACTTATTCTGGGGCTGCTGCATACCCTGGAATTTATGGTTCTGATTATATGATAAAAGAAGTTATTGCTTATGATTATGCTATTGCAGAAGGAAGAAAATTACTAACTAATACTAACGAACAAACTTTAATTTTAACTACTTCTGATCACGAATGTGGTGGTTTCGGTGTTGTTGGTTTGCACGATGAAGCTGATGCTCAAAAAAATGGTACTAAAATTAGAACTTATTCAAAACAACCTACTAAAACAGCTTATAATCCTACTCCCGTAGGTATTACTCGTGGCGATTCAGATATAAATGGTTGGTTCCCAAATTATTCTATGGTGGACTTCCAAGGATTTCAATACCCAAAAGTTGATTCAAATGGTAGAAGAATTGTAATTTCATTCGCTTCAAATCCAACCACGAATGGAAATGGAACTAAAATAGGTGGCACTCCAGGAAATCACACTCCACAAGATATTCTTGTACTTGCTGATGACAACGTCAATGGTACTTATGCTTCAAGAATAGCAGGAAAAGGACTTTTGGACAACACAGATTTGACTCCAATTATGGAAGACTTTTTAGCTGTGAAACTTACCACAAGCATAATTGAAAATGATGATAAAAAAGATAACAAAGGATTAATTATCTCTCCAAATCCTACTAATTCTGATTCAAATGTAAACATCACTTTCGAATTAACTAATACTTCTACTGCTAGCTTAAGCATATTTAATAGTGCAGGAGCATTAGTGAAAGAAATGAACTTAGGTTCTATTTCTGGAGTTAACACAATCAATTGGGATAAGAAAGATAATTTTGGCAATGTATTGCCAAACGGCTCTTATTATTTTAAAGTTAGCACTAATGATACTGAATTAATTAATAGTGCAATCGTTTTAAAATAATTTAGTTTTAATTGTAAAATAATAAAGTCCTCTAATTTGAGAAAGTTAGGGGACTTTTTATTTTCGGTCATTAAGTCTGTCGAAATGGGGCGTTGAGCTTGTCGGAATGCTGCTCCATTTGGCTTCGCCTAAAACTCCCTAACCACTTTTTAAAAAATGAGGAACAAAATATTAAATTGCAGTGATTTGCAGTGAATATTTTTTTTCTGTCATCTTGAGGTTGAAAAGTTTTATTTTCTTTTTCTTGACTTTGCAAAAATCACTATTTTATAATGATATACTTAGAATTCTATTACAGTTAGAATATTGATTTATTTCAATTATCAGTTCACTTATTATATCTGTATCAGCCCATTTAATATTAATTTGCTTAATAATAAAAATATTTACCAGAAGAGTATTTCTTCAATTTCTTCACTTGCTTTTTTCAAGAGTTCTTTTGTCTTGTCTTTGAGTTGTTGGGCTTCTTTTCTAATGTCTGTAATTTCTTTTTTTCAAACGGTGATAATGGAATTGAAATTCTCAAAATGTCAGTTTCACCAATATTTGGTTGAGCACCACCATTTGAATTTCTTAAAATGAGTTTTTGGAAAATTGATACGTTTAATAGGCTCATTAAATAAATTGAATTAATGTTCAATCTAACAAATTTTCCGTGTCGTTAATTCACAAATGAAAAATTAAATTTAGCACTTGCTTACTCTTATTTGCAGCGTAATAGGATTTAAGTTAGTGTTTTCTATCATTTCCTCTTTAAAAACACCTAATTCTTGTTAATTTTATCCCTAAGCAATTTCCAATTCTTTCTGATTTTGCTGAACTCTTTTGTAATTTTTTTGGCACTTCATTGCAAATGAATTAATTTGGGTTTGTGTTTGTGACAAATCTTAAAAATGGTATCGAGTTATGAGTGATAAATTTCAGTCAGTTGTCTATGGCGACTATCTTCAGTTAAATAAAATTTTGGGAGCTCAGTCTCTTCGAAGCGAGGAGCTTGGGGAACCAGCCCACGATGAAATGCTTTTCATAGTTATCCATCAGGTCTATGAGCTTTGGTTTAAGCAAATTATTCACGAGATTAAGTCTATTAGCGAGCTTATGACAGGCTTGGTGAACGACGAACGTCCGCTATCTGTTGCTGTGAGCCGCTTGCGTAGGATCAATGAGATTATGAAAGTGATGATTGAGCAGGTGCGAGTGATAGAAACCATCACACCTCTGGATTTTCTAGATTTTCGTAATTTCTTAGTGCCAGCTTCGGGTTTCCAAAGTTTTCAGTTCCGCAAGGTGGAGCTAATGCTTGGGCTTCGTGGCGAGCAGCGAATGACTTATAACAACAAAGCATATAATTCTGTTTTCAATTCCGAACAGCAATCCGAACTGGACGCTATAGAAGCGACAGATTCAGTTTATACTACAATTGAAAAATGGCTTGAACGCACTCCTTTTTTAAATACTCCAAATTTCGATTTCAGCAAAGAATATATTGCAGCAGTTAAAAATATGGTAGCAGCTGAAAAAGCGGAATTATCTGCCGCTCCAAACATTACAGAAGAGTCTAAGTCTATTCGATATAGAATGTTGGACGAGACAATGAATTACATCAATAATAGTTTAGATGCCGAATCGCACAAAAGAGCAAATGAAGCTGGCGAAGTGAAAATTTCGCATAAGGCATTGTTAGCAGCATTGATGATTAATTTATATCGCGATGAACCAGTTCTTCGCAATCCATTTAATTTAATTCATGGAATATGCGAGTTAGATGAAATGTTTACTATGTGGCGCTATAGACATTCGCAAATGGTGCTACGAGTGATTGGAAGAAAAATGGGAACTGGTGGCTCTATCGGCTATGATTATTTGAAGAAAACAGCCGAACAACATAGAATTTTTGGAGAATTAAATAATATTTCTACTTTGATGATACCAAGAAGCAATTTGCCAGAATTGCCAAAAGAATTGAAAGAAAAATTAGATTTTGCTTACAAAGTAATATAAAAGAAGATGAAAATTAATTTAGTAGATAGGACTGCAGTAGTTTGCGGCAGCACTCAAGGAATAGGAAAGGCATCGGCTGTGCAATTAGCAAATATTGGTGCAACAGTGATACTTATAGCAAGAAATGAAGAGCGACTCAAAGAAACTGTAGCCGAGCTTAATATTTCGTTTGGGCAAAAGCATAGCTATTTAGTTGCTGATTTTAGCAATGCCACAGAGCTTCAAGCCAGACTTACGAAAATTACAGAGCCAGTACATATTTTAATAAATAATACTGGTGGGCCAGCGGGAGGTAGTATATTAGATTCCACTTTAGAAGAATTTGAATCTGCATTTAATAACCATTTGAAGTGCAATCATATTCTGGTTAAAAAGTTTGTTCCTTCTATGAAAGAAGCAAACTATGGAAGGATTATTAATATAATATCTACTTCGGTGAAGCAGCCACTTCCTAACTTAGGAGTTTCGAATACAATTCGTGGAGCTGTGGCGAGTTGGTCTAAAACATTAGCAAATGAATTAGGACAATTTGGTATTACAGTAAATAATGTGCTTCCTGGGGCAACAAAGACAGCTCGACTGACGGCAATTATTGATAAAAAAGCTAATGGCAATAAAGAAACTGCGGCAATTATTGAGCGTGAAATGCTTTCGGAAATCCCTGCTAATCGCTTTGCCGAACCAGCAGAAATAGCTTATGCAGTAACTTTTTTAGCTTCTCCAGCGGCAGGTTATATCAATGGAATCAACTTGCCAGTAGATGGTGGCAGACTGAAAACATTATAATAGTTCAATGCAAATAAATATTTAATTTAAAGGTTGTTTAGTAGAATTTATTATACTCCTTTCGCAAAATTTGTATATATTTGCTTTTAAAGAAATTAATTAAAAATTGAGAATAATATGAGAATTAGTAGAATCATTTGCTTGCTTTTAGCAATTACTACTTTTAATACGGCAAATGCTAAGCTTGTGCATATAGGCACTGGCAGACAATTTGCCAATATAGAAGCTGCTTGCCCCACTTTAGGAGCTGGCGATACTGTGATGGTGCATACTGGCACTTACGATAAATACCAATACTTTGCAGGGCTAAAAGGAAATGCAAAAGATTGGATAGTAATTACTAAAGCACCAAATGAAAACGTGGAAATTGGTGGTGGCTGGCAATTCACTAGCGCTGAATATATTAAAGTGCAAAATCTTAAATTCAAAGGCAATGCGAAGTATAACAACACTTTGCTGCATTTCGACCACGCTGGCGATTGCAATAAACTTAGCAATTATATCAATATTGATAGTTGTGAATTTTTAGATGTATCTGCCGGTAATACTTTTAAATTAGGTGGTGTTTCTAATTTCCTTGTAAGTAATTGCAAATTTGTCAATAACACAAGCGGCTTTGCTGGAATTGCGCTAAATGAAAGCCGAAGCGGAGTGATAACTAATTGCTATTTCGAAAACATACAAACCAAAGGCATTCAATTCAAACTCGGCACAATGGACGTTTTGGTTCAATCCTGCTATTTTAAAAATGCGGGAATTGATGACTCAGCTTTAAAAATTGGCGAAAGCGGCGGCAAAGAATTCTATTGTCCTGATGCCAAGGATTGGCATGCAAAGAATATTAAAATATACTCCAATATATTTGTTGGTGGCAAAACTCCTTTCTCAATTGGTTTGGCAATTAATTCGGAAATTTATAATAATACTATTGTTTCGCCACAGAATTTCGTTTTGCGTCTGCTTTCGGACGAAGCAGAGTATGAGAATAAGAATAATAAGTTAATAAATAATGTTTTCTATTTGGATAAAACAATTTATTTCAATGGCTCTTCTGGTGCAGCAAACTTATTTTTCTCAACAATATTTATTCAAAATAATTTATTTTATGCATCACACAAGCCAACTTGGACTGGCCCCGACCCTAACGGTGGGGACTATGATGCAGAGGAAATCAAGGGAGTGCAGTTTATAAATAATAAAATAGCAAATCCACTTTTCACAGATTTACCCAAAGCAAATTATAAACTACTCGCAAATAGCCCTGCTTTAAAATCAGGTTTGAAATTAATCGAACCAACAAAAGATTATTTTGGCAAGCCATTCAAAGCCGAACGCACTATTGGAGCAATTGAATCGGATTCAATAGAAACAATCATTAAAGTTACTGGCATTCAATTGGACAGAGATACTATAGAGCTGATTATAAAGTCAACTGAAATACGAGATAGTATTCAATTGAAAGCGACAATTTTGCCAACTAATGCAGCAAACAAACAAATTACTTGGCAATCAAGAGATACTAATGTTGCTAAAGTTAGCCAAAATGGATTAGTCCTACCAATTGGGTTTAAAGATGGCATCACAATCATTGATGTAACTTCAGCCGATGGTAGCTTTTCAGACTCTTGCTTTGTTATTGTAACAAAGTTTTTGGACAATGTAGAAATGGAGAACACTACACAATTTAGCATTTATCCAAATCCAGTGCAGAATGAATTACTTTTGAACTTAGAAAGTGATTTAGGCTACAAGTTAGAAATTCAAAACTTAATTGGCGAAATAATCTATACTGCCGAAAACACTAATAAATTATCTCTCGGCACTATGCCAAGCGGTTTATATCTACTTAAACTTACCCAAGGCAAATCAGTTTATTGGAGAAAGTTAGTTAAGGAGTGAGGGGAGAGAGTTGTTGAAAATTCAAAGCCCAATTCTTTTATGATATGCCCACAAAAAGTTGGACATTAAAGTAAAAATTAGTTACATGGACTGAGCTCTGTATTTGACAGGGCTTAGTCTTTTTAGTTTTACTTTGATTCTATCGTTGTTGTAATAGTCAATGTATTTTTTTAGATCTATTAATCCTTAATAAATTTGTAAGTTTTACTAATATTATTCTGAATTAGACTTAAATAGTATGTTCCATTACTCAAACTTTCAATATTAATTCCAATTAAGTTGTTTAATATATTTGTATGGGAAGCTATATCAATTTCTCTACCTGTGTTATTTATCATTTTTAAGAATAAATTCATGTTGTTTTCAAGAGTTAGGCTTATTTTCTTTGTAGCTGGGTTTGGCATAATGAAAGAAGTATCATTGATAATTAAAGGTTCAACTTTTGTTGTATTATAAATTGCATTATATACTATTAAACCTTTACTTAATGAACCTAGTATTAATTTCCCATTATTAGAAAAAGTCAAGTTGTCTTGTGAGTAAATTTCTTTAGAATAATTACTATATCTATAAGACAATTTTCCGCTTTCAACATCCCAAATAGGTATATCATTAAAGTCTTTCAAACTTCCAGTTTCCCCTGTAGCTAAATACTTAGAATCTGGAGAAAATGCAATTCCTGTGAGAGCACCACCAACTCCTTGAGACATTTCCCATTTTATTTCAAAATTTTGCTTTTTAAATAATTTAATATTACCTCCTCTAACACTAGCTATTGTATTTACATCTGGCGAATATTGAACTATATGGAGTCCTTTTTCAAAGCCATTAAATAATTGCTTCCTTAATTTTATATCCCAAAAATAATTATGTTGTATTCTTATATCTTTTTTTGGATAAGTAAGAGTTTGTATTGAAAAAACTACCATCTTGCGACATTGTAATTTGTTCATAAAATTCATTAGAGTCGCCTAATTTTTCTACTAATTCCATTGTTTTTAAATCAAATACCCAAATATCTTTCCTCCAATTATTATAGTCTGCGTTTTAAAGCACACCTACCATAATACCTGCTTTTTCGCAAACATCCATTGAAGCAAATCGTGGTAATTTATCTCCCTTATTCTTGAATTCACCTACCAGTTAACCAGTTTCATAATTAAAATTTTTGTTGTCATATTTCCCATCGTTGGAAAAACGAATTACGCCACTTATATATTTCAAATCTCGAACATATTTTCCTGTTTCAGCCTCAACTAAAAATGTTCTAAATTCACATGAAACAATAATAAACTTATCATCAGGAGTAAAAATTGCATTATAAATATAACCTGGGTCAATATCTCCATTCTTATCTATAATCATATTGTATCTTGATTTCCATAAGATTTCTTACTGTGTATAAAGACTTGAATACATAGCTATAAAAGCTATAGCGAGGATTTGGATTGATTTTTTCATAGTATTCTTATTAAAAGGAATATTGATTTATCCAATTTAGTGAAATTTAATTTATTCACAAACACCACAACAAAAAAAACTCCACTATTTTTCAATAGTGAAGTTTAACTCTTTTGAATTGGACTTTGTTAGTTTTACAGCTTTACAATTTTCATTTCAATTTTTTCTAATGGATTGTCTGCTTTGTCTCTTTCTGCTGACACTATTTTATCGGCTATTTCAATTCCTTCCGTTACTTCTCCATAAACTGTGTATTGATTGTCCAAAAATTTGGAATCCGAAGTTACAATGAAAAATTGAGAAGAAGCTGAGTTCGGGTCTTGCGAACGTGCAGCAGAAATAATTCCACGTTTGTGTGAAATTGCATTAAATTCAGCTGGGACTTTCTTTTGAGATGGGTCGCCCATTCCCCACGATGATTTTGGTTTGCTTTTGCTATTCGGATCGCCACCTTGTATCATAAAGCCAGGAATAACTCTATGGAAAGCTGTGCCATCATAGAAACCTTCAGCCACTAAGTTATCAAAATTCTCTGCGTGTTTTGGTGCCACGTCAGTATATATTTCCAAAGTCATTTCGCCCAATGGATTTCCACCATTTGTTACGCTTAATTTGTATTTAGGTCTAACTAGTTCAGACATTTATTATTTTTCCTTTATTATTAATTATTTTTTACTACTGTCATAGTAATGTCGTTTAGTGGGTAATCTCCCTCCACGACGGGTACTTTTTCAATTGCTTCCACAGTTTCAATTCCTTGGGTCACTCTGCCAAAAACAGTATATTGACCATCTAAATCGGATGCTTCGCCCAAACAAATAAACATTTGCGATGTGCCAGAATTCAAATCATTGCCTTTGCGAGGCATTGATACATATCCTTTAATATGAAGTAATTTGCTGAATTCAGCTGGCAATCTTGTTTGGCTCGGATGGCTCACACCCCATTTCTTTTTATTGCTATCTATTTTTGAATTATAGCCGCCGCCTTGAATCACAAAGCTAGGTATTATCCTATGGAACTTAGTTCCGTCATAGAATTTAATAGCAACTAATGAATCAAAATTCCTACAATGCTTTGGAGCTACTTCTGGAAATAGTTCCAATGTGATTTTACCAATCTCTTTGTCCAATTGAGAAACTGTGATTGTGTATTTTGGTTTTGGGCCAGGGTTTAATGTTTTTAAAAGTTCATCGTTGTCGTCAGCGAATGAACTTAGTGTATAAATAACAAAAAACAAACTTAAAAGAATTACTCTTTTCATTTTCCTAACCCAAGTTATTTTATAATTTAATTTTTTGTAATTGTCATTGAAACATCTTCAATAGGTTTATCGCCTGGCTCTTTAGGAGTTGTTGCAACTTTGTCAACTATATCCAAACCAGATATTGCTTTTCCCCAAATTGTATATTTGCCATCTAAGAAAGTTGGATTGCCATGGCAAATGAAAAATTGAGATGTAGCCGAGTTAGGATCGTTTGAGCGAGCTGCAGATAGGATACCACGTAAATGTTTTAATGTGCTAAATTCAGCAGGCACATTTGTTTGAGTTGGGTCGCCCATTCCCCATGTGCTTTTGTTTGGCGTTTTTGAGTTAGGGTCGCCACCTTGAATCATAAAATCAGGAATCACTCTGTGGAATTTTGTACCATCGTAGAATTTCACAGCCACTAAAGAATCGAAATTACGACAATGCTTAGGTGCAACACCAGGGTATGTTTCGATTACTATTTTACCAAGCACTTTTCCAGCTTGAGATACTTCAATTGTGTATTTTGGTTTTGGGCCAGGATTCATTGTTTTGAGCAAATCATCGTTCTCATCGGCCGTAGCAAAGCTAATTGTGGCGAAAATTAAAGCTATGTAAAGACTTAATCTTTTCATTGTTATTCCTTTTGTTTTTAAAGTTTGTAATTAAATTTCAATTTCTGAACTGCAATTTCTTAAAAAAAACAGTAATTAGCAATAATACATTCAAAATAAATAGAAAGTTTCGCTTTTAATCTGATTTTAATCTTTAACGAAAGTAAGACAAAATGATTATACCAAGAGCAATTCTATAAAAAACAAATATATTTGTGTTATGGTTTTTCAAATATTTCAAAAGCAAAGCTATTGAAACATAGCCCACTAATCCAGATACAGCTGTAGCTATTAGTAAATTCTGCAACTCACTTTGTGGTAACACTTTAAGAGCATGTTTCAGCTCTAACAATCCACTCCCCAAAATAGCAGGAATGGAGAGCAAAAATGAAAAGCGAGCCGCCGCTTCTCTGTCTATACCCAAAAAGAGTGAAGCCATAATTGTGGAACCCGAGCGACTTGCTCCTGGCAATAAAGCCAAACATTGCGACAAGCCAATAATTATAGCATCCTTAATGCCAAGCGATTCAATATTGCGTTCTCTTTTGCCTACTTTCTCGGCTATAAAGAGCAATATGGCGATTACAATCAGCCCAACCGAAATCACAGTCAAATCTTTCGTCAATGTTCCTTCAATTACTTTTTTCAAAGCTAAGCCAATAGTTACAATTGGGATTGTTCCTAACACTATTAACAGTCCTAATTTGGTGTGAATATTGATTGTGGCCAGCGAGAAGTTTTTCTCTTTCACATCTTTTGCTATCCCTTGGATTATTCCAAGCAAATCTCTCCAAAAATAGGCGACGACAGCCACCAAAGTACCTAATTGAATTACAGCTATTTGTGCAGTCCATAGCTCTGGGTTTCCTTTCACGTCCATACCAAGCATATAGCCAGCCAGAGTGAGGTGTGCAGTGGAACTTATTGGGATAAACTCGCTTAGTCCTTGCACAATTCCTAAAATAATTGCTTTAATTAAGTCCATTTTTTAAAATTAAATTAAACATAAAGTGCAATTTATGAATAAAACTGCATTTAGGATTAACATTTCGATTTGTATGATTTAGAAATAGTGTCAGGAAATATGAACATATTTTCACATTCCACACATTTGCCCTACTCACATCTGACACTTTTGCCTGACACTAATTTTATTCTATTTTCTAAACATATAATTTTATGTCCTTATTTATCATAGGTTTAGTTGTCATTGCTATTGTTAAATCAATATTTGGCACGCAAAGTGTATTATTATAAGCAAGTGTAATTAATTAATGGGAGAGGTATATAATGACAAACGTATTTGTATCAGCGGTCTGCACAAGATTTATTGTGCTTTTATTAAGTGTATTATTATTATCATACATTTCCGCAAATGCGGCTTTAACAAACCCAACTGTGGCAGTGCAAGGTGAAGTGTTGGATTCTGGCAATAAGCCGAGCGTGGTGCTTATCCAAGTGACGGATTCTGACGGTAATTTAATTAATAGAACAAAAACAAATTCTAAAGATGGCAAGTTCTATATATCTGGTTTGGCTTGCAATAAAGAATTTACTATAAAATTGCTTACTAAAAATAGCAAATTAATCGAAGTTCGAAAACTTACTACCCCGAACGTTAGTAAGTTTGAGGAAATAAACATTCAAATAAAATTAAACCACGATTTGTCTTTTGGTAATTAATTATCACAAGTCATTGACTATACCAACTCATTTATTATAGCATATAAAGTGCAAAGCACCAAAGAGGAAGAGTAATATATATTCCGCTTTGGTGCTTTGTAATTTTTATTTAGCTTATTCGATTTCCAGAAGAACAGCATCCTTTTCAACTATTTGTCCCTCTTTGACAAGTATTTGTTTTATAACACCCGCTGTGGATGAAGATATAGCGTTTTCCATTTTCATAGCTTCTAAGCTAATTAATTTGTCGCCTTTTTTTACTTCGTCGCCAATTTGCACGTTTATTTTCACAACTAAGCCAGGCATTGGTGCTTTCACTTTTCCGCCTTTGCTACTGCCGCCAGATTTGACTTGCATATACTTTTCGAATTTAGCGAATTGCTCTGTTTTCACAGTTACATTATAATCGAAGTTTTCAAGACGAATTTTTTTTTCTCCATCGCTTCTATTCTCTATTCCCAAAGTGAATATTTTATTATTAATGGATAGGGCTTGCACATCTTTTGGAAACTGTTTAATTAAATTTACATCGTATTGTTTGCCATTTATATGGTAAATACCATCTATTACATCAACTGCAAATTCACTTTCGTTCACTTTTACTATTAATTTATTTTCTTTCATTATTTCTTTTCTGTTGATTTTTTATTACAATATTCTGCAATAGCAGTTTCAGCTTCTTTCTCGCCCAGTTTGGCAGATTCTTCAAAATCTTTACAAGCTTCAGAATCGTTTTCAAGCTTCAAATTTGTCAATCCACGGTAATAATAAATTAGTGGGTCTTGGACAGTGGTAATTTTCAAAGCATAATTCAAATCTTCCAATGCACCTTTGTAATCGTCCAAATTATATTTGCTCAATCCACGGTTATTGAAGAATAAATAATTTTTATTGTCGTAACCAATCGCTTTTGAATAAGCAAGTGTAGCAGCTTTGTAATCGCCTTTACTAAAAAGAATAAAACCCTTATTATTGTTAAATATAGCATTCTTTGGTTCTACTTTCAGCGACAAGTCAATATATTTTAGAGCTGAGTCATACTTTTGCAATGTGTTATATATCATTGCAATTTCCACTAAAGGATCGCCCTTATCAGGAGATAGCTTGATTAACTTTTGAAATAACTCAATTGCATTAAAATTTTCTGCAATTTGCACAAGTATTTGCCCTTTCAGGTAAATCCCATTATAATTATTTGAGTCTAACTGCAAAGCACTATCAAGTACATCCATAGCAGAAATATAATCATTCTGATCCGACAAAGCCAAAGCTCTATCATAAATTACATTAAATTTATCTGACTTGCTATCGGCTGCATTCATATTTGCAAAGCAAATTATAATCAAAAGTGCGATTAAAATATTTTTCATAGTTCTTCCTTAATTAATTCAAGCTTTTAATACTTAAATTATTTACTTTCCAATTATTGTATTCAGCTTTCGGATTCATCACATTCTGTTTAGATTCTTGCTCTGTATAGTTATAAGCTGCTATCACAGCTGCTATTTCTTCAAGTTCTGCTTTTTCAAGCTTCAAATTTTCAAAGTCGTATTCTTTAGCAATAAATCCTGTATCGAAATATCCTTTGCGGAATGTTTCGTGGTGCATCACATCTTTCAAAAATGGAATTACGTTATTAATACCTATTATTTTATAGCTCTCAAGTGCTGCAATCATTTTATCAATAGCTTCCTCTCGAGTGCTTGCCCAAGTGATTAATTTCGCTATCATTGGGTCGAAGTGCATGCTAATTTCAGAGCCAGTTTCTACTCCGCCATCTACTCGCACCCCACGTCCAGTCGGAAGCCCGTAGTATTTCACTTCGCCAAGCTCAGGCATAAAATTATTCAAAGGATCTTCAGAGTAAATCCTAACTTCAATAGCGTGTCCCTGTATTTTAATATCCTCTTGTTTAAACGAAAGTGGTAGTCCAGCAGCGACTCTGATTTGCTCACGAGCTAAATCCACACCTGTAATTATTTCTGTAACTGGATGCTCCACTTGCAAACGAGTATTCATCTCAAGGAAATAAAAATTTCTATTTATATCCACTAAAAACTCAATTGTTCCAGCATTCACATAATCGCAAGCTTTTGCAGCATTGATAGCCACTGCCCCCATTCTTTGTCTCATATCCTCGTCTAGCACAGTGGAAGGTGCTTCTTCAATTACTTTCTGGTGGCGACGCTGAATAGAGCAATCTCTTTCGCCCAAATAAACAAAATTACCGTGTGTATCTGCTATTATTTGTATTTCAATATGTTTTGGATTTACTACGAATTTTTCCATGTAAACCAAATCATCGCCAAAGGCATTCAGTGCTTCTCGCTTTGCAGCTTGGTATGCATCTTCGAAATCATCTGGCTCATCTACTTTTCGCATTCCTTTGCCACCACCACCAGCAGCAGCTTTTAGCATAATCGGATAGCCAATGCCAAGTGCAATTTCTTTAGCCACAGCTATATCGTCCACTCTATCGTTATGTCCTGGCACTATTGGCACACCAGCTTTCATCATTAGCTCTCTCGCACCAGTTTTGCTGCCCATCACTTCAATAGCGTGTGCTTTAGGGCCTATGAAAGCTAAGCCATTGTCCTCGCAAGCTTGAGAAAATTTTGCATTTTCTGAAAGAAAACCATAGCCAGGATGGATAGCTTCCGCTCCCGATTCCTTCGCTAGGGCAATAATTTGCTCTATATCTAAGTATCCAGCTTTTGGGGTTACAGAATGTAATTCGTAGGCATAATCTGCCATTCGTACATATTGATTTTCTCGGTCAACTTCATGATATACTGCAACAGTTTCTATCCCAAGCGAACGAGCAGCTTGCATCACTCTAATTGCAATTTCGCCACGGTTGGCGATTAGTATTTTTTTAAATAGCATAATAATTCGTGTTTCTTCTTCTTATTCAATTATTTTAATTTCAAACATAAGTTGCCAGTTTTTACCAGTAACATAGTATGAATCTGTTTTTTTGTTGTAGGCAATGCCATTGAGCACATCAACACCATAAGGATTTGGCAACATTCTTCTCAAATCGCTTAAATCAAGCTTGCCGACAACATTTCCATTTTCTGGATTTATCTTAATAATTTCATCATATTGCCATACGTTGGCATATATAAATCCATTCACATATTCTAATTCATTCAAATTGTTTCGTGGTATTCCGCCATAAGTAACTTTAATTGTTTTTACTATATTAAAATTATCTGGATTTAAGTATTTCAAATCCGAACTGCCATCGCTCATAATTAAGTTAGTGCCGTCTGTTGCAATTCCCCAGCCCTCCCCCTGATACGCAAATTCACCTATATTATTCAATTTCAAATCGAATATATAGCCAATATTATTTTGCCAAGTGAGCATGTATATTTTTTTATTCAACTCCACACTGCCTTCGCCAAAGTGCAGAGTATTAATCTTTTCTTTTTTAAGAACTTTCCCAGTTTGTTCATCGAGTATTCTTATCGTAGATTTCCCAGTTAGGCCAGTGGATTCATAGAGCTTATTTTCAATAAAAAATAAACCTTGGGTAAATGAATTTGCATCGTGATAGAAAGAACGTATTAATTTATAATTCAACTGCCTTGCTTCAATAGTATTTGGAGTTTGAGCTATTTTCTCCATATCGTGTTGCCTTGGAGTATCACTGCCGGTGCAAGACAAATTAAAAATTAGTACAAGAATTAGTATAATATTTATAACTAATGCTTTAATTTTCATCGGAATTATCATTTAACTTAGAAATAATATTAGTTGTTGAACGCCCTTCTTCAAATGGGATAGTCATCACATTGCCACCATTATTAATCACAAAGTCATGACCAACTATTTTTTCTACCACATAGTCGCCACCTTTCACAAGGAAATCTGGCTTCACAATTTCAATTAAATCAATTGGTGTATCTTCCTCAAATAGGCAGACAATATCTACCGATTTCAAACAAGAGAGCACATAAGCCCTATCCTTTTCATAATTTACTGGGCGTGAAGTTCCCTTTAATCTTTTTGTGCTGCTATCGCTATTAAGTCCAACTATAAGTATATCGCCTAAACGTTTGGCACTTTCTAAATATCGTACGTGTCCATAATGCAATATATCGAATACGCCATTTGTGAAAACTATTTTTTGAGTTTTGCGAATATCATCGGAAATAGCTGCTAAATTTTCTTTACTTATTATCATATTTATATCCCTGGGAATGATTTCAATGCACGAATTGCATCAGTTACTCTTGTTTTATCCACAAGGTTCGATCCCTCTACTTCTACAGATTGGAATAATTCCAAAGCTGCCGAAAATTGATTGTTAGTCATACAGCCAGCCGCAAGAATAAACTTACGAAGTCCATCTCTATGGATGTCATTGCTTTTGAAATCGCACCATTCTTGAATGCTTTCAAATTCGTCTTGTGCCAATCCTATTTGTGCCAAACGAATTCGAGTTCTTTCAACCTGTTCTATGCTCAATCCGAATGTGTTTGCAACAAATCTATATAAATCTTTTGCTTTATCAATATTTCCTAAAGCAAATTCAGTTTCCGCCAAGTGGAACTTTAGCCAATTATCCTCAGGGTGTTCCATTATTTCTTGTTCGAGTAATTCTTTGTTCCTCATTTTCTTTTCTTCCGATGTATCCACATAGCCATAATGTTTAATAATTATGTCAGTTTCTGGAACTTCCATTCCCAAATCGTAGATAGAAGAAAGAATTTGTTCGTGTATTCTGCCACGGTATGCTATACCAGCTACATTGCGATATATACGGGTGTAGCGGTGTTCGGATTGGGGCGATAAATCTCTTTCGCCTAATGAATTAATGATTTTCACATTTAATCCGCCAATTCCTTTCACATCTAAAAAATGCTTATAATTCTCGAAAGAAGCTGTATCGAAAACCTCATCGGCATCTAAAGAAAGAATCCAGTCGGTTCGCACATGTGAAATGGCAAAATTTCTTGCTTCGGAAAAATCTTCATTCCATTTATTGAAATAAACTTCGGCACCTAAACGAGTGCAAATAAGCGGAGTTTCGTCCGTCGAACCAGTATCTACTACCACAATTTGGTCAACAAAATTCTTTATAGAATTGATTGCATTCGCCACATTTGCGGATTCGTCCTTAACTATCATTGCTACGCCAAGAGTTGCCATTTTTGCTTAGTACCGTTTGAAGATTTCAATATCTTTAAAATTAACAAAAAAATATTGATAATAATTCAAAAAGACTCTAATTTGGACTTTGTAATGCTTTTTTTACAAAACCATTGTTTTGCTCGAGAAGAATTTTAGCAGAATCTAATGAGTGATTACCCAAAAGCATTAGTATAGCAGTTTTCACATTATAGTTTGCTATATCAAGCGTTTGAGTAGCTTTGTCGTAATCCACTTCGCAAATTTCCATCAATGTTCGCTTTGCTCGTTCGATTAGTTTTTTGTTGGTCATTTGCAAGTCAATCATCACATTGCTATAAGTTTTACCAAGTTTTACCATAGCGGTAGTTGTGAGCATATTTAGTACAAGTTTTTGTGCTGTTCCTGATTTCATTCGAGTTGAGCCAGTAATTACCTCAGCTCCTACTTGCGGAGCTATTACGCAATTAGCCGAAATTCCAAGTTCTGCTATACGTTTTTCGGAAATAGTGCTTAAAAAAATCGTATAAACTCCAAGTTCTTTGGCCCTATCCAAAGCACCACGCACAATGGGAGTTCTGCCAGAAGCAGCAATTCCGCAAAGTATATCTTTATTGGTAATGCCATACTTTTGAAATATTTCTGCACCCGCTTCTAAGCTATCCTCAGCCCCCTCTTGAGCAGCGAATACTGCCTCATTGCCACCAGCTATTATAGCTTGTACCATTTCGGCTGGAGTGCCAAAAGTGGGAGGACATTCCGCCGCATCTACAATACCGATACGTCCACTTGTGCCAGCACCCAAATAGAAAAGTCGACCACCCTCTTGAAAAGCAGCTACAATTCTCTCCACAGCAATTTCAATTGCAGGAATAACTTTTTCAACTGCAAGTGCTACTTTCTTATCTTCCGAATTTATAATTTCAAGAATTTCTAAGGTTGATGCTATGTCAATATTGCTACTGACTGGATTGCGTTGCTCAGTTTCGAGCGACTTAATCTCATTGAATAGAGGAGTTTCTGGCATAATTAACAAAAGTAAACAGTCAATAAAGATAAGTATATAGCGAAAAGTTTGCCAAATTTTTGGATGGGGGTGTAGCTTTTACTATAAACATTTGACTCCTTCGGAGTCTTTTACGAAAAGACTAAACAAAGCTCAAAAACTCTTTTGCAATTTAAAATATTTTTTTAATTTTACTAATACTTATTAAAACCTTCAAAATTGATACCCTACTTTTATTTTACCTTATCAGGTAAGAAATACATCAATTTGTTCTAAATTATACCTTAGCGTGTATAAAGTTTATATTTAGCGTATAATTGAAATATAGAGATGATTTTTAGCTTACTTCTACCTCACTGGTAGCCATATTGTATTTTCAGGTTTTCTTTTTGTGAGCATTTCTAGCAAACCAAATAAGTATTCGTTTGTGTTCTGTCCACTTTCTTTGGCTAATTTTTGAAAACTCTTATTTGTTTCTGGGAAAAAAGATGTTAAATCAATTTTCCATTGATCTTCTTCTTTGTTGAAGAGAAATTTGAAAGGTGTTTTATTGCCATAAACTAAAAATTCTCCAGCAGCTGAAGTTTTAGTTTTTGCTTTCACTTTCCCAATACTAGCGTTTGCAATACTACTTTTGCCAATCATTCCTGATTTTATTGCATAGACCAAAAAATTTCTTCCGTTAAATTTGAGCAGTTCTTCTTTTGGTACTCTATGTCTAACTGAGAAAACCATTAGCTTATCTAGCAGTGTTTGCTTTTCTATTTTTAAAGAATCAGCATTTTTTGATAATTCTAACATAGATGTGTAATAATCTAAAGTATTTTTGTCTAGGTACTTTATTGCTTCTTCCCCATTTTCATCTTGCAAAGCAGCTTTATAAAGTTCAAACGATTGCTGAACTAACTTTTGCTCTTCATTTTTGCTGTAGCTGACATTTGTAAACATTGCCAAAAGCAAAAGTATAAATATTATGTTTCTCATTTTCTTGTTTTAAATTATTTGTACTCAATTACTTCTAAAAATAAGAAGAAAAATGTTTAATCAAAAAATATATTTCTATAGTTTTACAATTCAACTCCAAAATTCAACCATTCATTCATATAAGTCATATATTCATAGCAACTTGCAATAATTTCATTAATTTTGTAGATAATTTTGAATAGTTAATTTAAACACATTCAAAATTTTAAGGCGAAACAAATGAGAAACCTTGTAGTATATTTTTCTTTATTATTCCTCGGAATAGTTACTATATCCCACAATGCTTTGTCGCAAAATGAAAGGCAAAAAGCAACTCAAGTTGTGATGGGTCGCATCACAGATTCTGAATCCAATAGTCCATTGGCTGGAGTTAAGCTTACAGTTGTATTGGATACTACTAAACTTAACCTTTATGGAAATGAAAACGAAAATACAATAGTAGATTATAGCAAAGGTATTGTTGGTACTTCATTCGAAAGTAATTTATCAGATAATACTTTTATGAAATTGACTTTAGGGGTTTCCGCTACCGATGAAAATTTCATTGGCGACTCAATTGATGTGAATACAAGAAAAGAGTATAGGAAAGGATTGGGGGCATTTGAAACACAGAAGTATTCATTTGTGGGACAACTTCGACATAAGTTCGATGCTCAATATTCAATTTCATCAGGCTTCAATATAGATAGAACGAACTTCACATTAAATAGAAAAGAATATTATGATTCAGCCAAAGTGGCTCGCCGAGAGAGTTAAAGACATCAAATTGCTCTTTGGCAGAAAGTAAAGTATATGTAAAACTAACAAATTTTCAATTATTCCACCTATACAAGCCATTATGTTTATATAATTCAGTAAATTTTAGTAATATTAGTATTGCTGAATAATGTTAGTTGAAAATTTCAGCAAGAAAATGGGATTTATATGAGCAAAGAACTGCATAATAAAGAATTAATAGAAGATAACCTTAGACTAAATCAAGAGTTGCTAAAAGCTGAATTGAGAATTGCAGAACTTGAAAGAATTGCTAATCTACATGAACTTCCAAACGAAAGCGAAGAAGATTATGTTGTTGTTTTCGATTCAGAAATGCGGTTTGTACATATCTCGAAAATAGATTATGGTTTTCAGTTGAGTGACTTTATTGGCAAAAAGATTGATGAAATCTTTCCAAAGGATTTAACTGATATTTTTGCAACTCATTTTGAAGAGGCAAAGTTAAACGGAAAGTCGAATACATATTTTTCTTCGTTCGATAGCCCAAATGGAAAAGTAACTCAAAGAAACCAAATTAGAGAAATAACAATAAATGGTGGAAAATATTATTTAACAAGAGCCGAAAATGTAACAAATAGTTACGGAAAATATATTCAATTGCAAGATAAAGAAGATTTAACTAATCTTGCTTTGGAAGCTACCCATACTGGTACTTGGAGTTTCAGCAAATTGAGTATGCTTTTTGTAATTTCACAAACATTGCGTAATATTTTAGAGCATAATAGCGATTTATTAGACATACCATCATTTCTATCTTATATCCACCCAGACGATGTTGCAAGAGTTACTAAAACAGTAGAAGAGGCTTTGTCAGGTATTAATCCATCTACTGAAGTATCATATAGAATATTACTTCCTAATGGAAATCTAAAATATTTATCTACTACTCTCAAAGGTGTGCCTAATAATGATGATGAAATAATTAATTTTAATGGAATTACTCAAGATATTACAGATACGTATATAAAGAATAAAACCGAATTCCAATATCAATCTCTTGTCCAATCAATTAATACTAACTTAAAAGCTGGGCTATATCGCAGTACTCCTGAAAGTGGTGGTATTTTTTGCAATAAAGCAATGTGGGAAATGTTTGGTTTCAATTCACTAGAAGAATTCACAAAAGCAACCCCACTATCTTTATATAAAAATATTGAAGATAGAAATGTTGAAATGTCAGATTTAGAAAAAAAATATGCTTTAAATAATATTTATACTTCCAAAGAAATTGAATATTTAAGAAAAGACGGAACTAGCTTTACTGCTATTGTAAATAGTGTTTTGCAAAAAGATGAGGAAGGTAATTTCTTTTTCGATGGAGCAGTTCACGATATAACCCAAATGAAAAACGTAGAAAATAATCTTAAAAAACAGGAACTAATTTTTTCTAGTTTATTGCAAAATTCATTGGATGTATTTTCTATTTACGATAAAGATGGTAGAGGAATTTTCCACAGTAATAGACTTTATGAGGTACTTGGCTATAACAAGGAAGAAATATTAAACACTGGCTTTTGGAATTATATTCATAAGGAAGATTTAACTAACTTAATTGCTAAGTTTAAAGCTCTTATTCAAGTGAATAACTCCACGGAAGAATTTTTAGTTAGAATCATAAGAAAATCTGGAGAAACTATATACTTTGAAGGTATAGCCAAAAATATGCTCAATACCGAAGGTATCAATGGGATAGTAGTAAATGGAAGAGAAGTAACAGATAGAATTCTAAATGAAATTGAACTAAAAGAGCAGCAAAGTAGAATGCGTGCAATTTTAGATACGACAGAAAACACTTATGTATTAATTAATAAAGATGGAATAGTAATTTCATATAATAAAAGAATGTATGAAGAAACTTTCGCATTTTTTAATATTGAAATAATAAATAACGTTACACATTATAATGAATTTGTACTTCCAAATAAAGTTAATGAGTTTCATAAAAATTACACCAATGCCTTAAATGGCAAAAGTGTAAATGTTGTCAGAAGAATAATTGGTCCAGACAATAGTAATTACTGGTTTTCATTTGCATTTAAACCTGCTTATGATAATAATGATGAAATATATGCCGTTTCTTTGTCCACGCTTAATGTTACTAGCTTAAAAGAGAACGAAGATAAACTTCAACTAAGTCTTTTTGAAATTGAAGCATTAATTAATGCTATTCCTGATACTATTATTAGAATTAATATTGATTTAACTATTTTAGATTTCAAAGCTGGAAGCAAGTTTGAATCTTATAGCCCAAATGTTTTAATTGGTGGCAATCTCGATAGTTTGGGCTTGCCAGCCTATGCAGTTGAAGATTTGAAGAGTGCTATTTCATCTGCTATAAGCAATAATTCAGTTGAGATTGTTGAATTTAATATTTCAGATGAATATAACGAATCTAATTATTTTGAAGCTCGTATAGTTGCAAACGCAGAAAATACTATTATTGCTATTATTAGAGATATAACTGACAGAAAGAAATTTGAATATAGAATGAAAGCTCTCAATTCTGAGCTTGAAATTAAAATTCAAGAAAGAACTAGTAAACTTGGTGAAGCTATTGTGGATCTTAGCACCGAAATAGACAGCAGAATTACTGCACAAAAAGAAGCAGAAAATGCCAAAGAACTTCTTCAGATTTCTTTAGATAAAGAAAAAGTGCTTAACGATATGAAAACAAAATTTGTTGCAATGGTCTCCCATGAATACCGTACTCCTCTTACTATCATTCAAACCTCAGCTTTTCTATTAGAAAAATACTATGTTAAGCAAAATGAACAGCGATTCTTTTCTAACTTAGAGAAGGTTCATAAATCTGTAGCCAGTATGGTGGATATGCTTGAAAACGTTCTATCTTATAGCAAACTAGAAAGTGGCAATATTCAAAGGAGACTTACAAAGCTAAACGTTAAAGATGTTTGTGAAGCAATAGCCCTTCAATATAGAAGCACTGTTACAAAAGGCCTACATAGAATTAACACAAAAGTGGAA
Organism: uncultured Hyphomicrobiales bacterium; assembly: GCA_964650885.1. Taxonomy (GTDB): domain Bacteria; phylum Bacteroidota; class Ignavibacteria; order Kapaibacteriales; family UBA2268; genus JAPLFM01. The sequence continues at coordinate 67,476 of CAZYXG010000006.1, forward strand.
GATAACAACACAATTATTATTAGCGATCAGAATTTGCTTAATCAAATATTAAGTAATCTGGTTTTCAATTCAATCAAGTATTCACCCGAAGGTGGAGATATTGATATCATTGTGACTGAAGGCAAACATAGTATTGCTTTTTCTGTCAAAGATCAAGGCATAGGCATTCCCCAAGAAGATATAAGCAAACTATCGTTACCTTTCCAACGAGGTGGCAATGTAAAAGATATTGCTGGCACTGGGTTAGGGCTTTCAATTGTGAAAGCATGGACCGAAATACTTGATGGTGAAATTAAAATTGAAAGTAAATTGGGCAAAGGTACAATCTTTACTGTTATTTTACCACGTAATTATAAAAATATTTAAATGGCAAATATATTTGAATTTGAAGGATTTATTCCTGTAATTCACGAAAGCTCTTTCGTTCATCCAAATGCTACTATTACTGGCAATGTAATAATTGGCAAGAATGTTTATGTAGGTCCTGGAGCTGCCATTCGTGGCGATTGGGGTGCAGTGGAAATTTCCGATGGTTGCAATATTCAAGAAAATTGTACTATCCACATGTTTCCTGGAGTTACTGTTCGCTTAGCTGAATCCGTTCATATTGGGCATGGAGCAATTATCCACGGTGCATCGATTGGACGCAACTGCCTAATTGGAATGAACGCCGTTGTGATGGATAATGTGATAATTGAAGAAGAATGTATTATCGGTGCTTTGACTTTCGTACCTGCCGATATGCACATTCCTCGCAGAAAAGTAGTAGTAGGTAATCCTGCAAAGATAGTAAAAGATGTGTCGGAAGAAATGATTAATTGGAAAACAAAAGGTACAAAACTATATCAACAATTGCCGAGCGATTTATATCGTACCCTCAGAGCAGTTGAGCCACTAAGGGAAATACCAGCAAATCGTCCAGTCCAGAAAATTAATTACTTCACTTGGAATGAAAGCAAGAAATAGGGATTTTAGCTAACTATTTTTCTAGAAAGTGGGTTTTATAAGCTTCTTGAGCTTCGTTGTAATCGTCCAATCTACCTATATCAAGCCAATATTCTTTCATTAAATATCTACCAATTTTAGCATTTTGGGAAATCATTTCTTTTATTAGAGTATCTATTCCAAAATATGTATTATCTGGAATATATTTAAAAATAGCAGGCTTCATATAATATATACCAGCAACTATTTCGATAACCAAATCAGGCTTTTCTTGCACATCTACTATGAAATCATTTTCCACTTGCACACTGCCAAAATTAAATGGAGTGCGAATTTCTTTCGTAACCACAGTGAAATCAGCTCCTTTTTCAGAGCCAAATTCATATAGTTTGCCAAAATCAATTGTGCTGAGTATATCGCCATTCATCAATAAAAATGGCTCAGTAAGTTTATCTCGCAAAAGCGACAATGGTCCACAAGTGCCGAGCGGAATATCTTCATTGCTAAAAGTAACGTCCACACCGTATTTTTTGCCATCGCCAATAAAAGCTTCAATATATTCAGCTTTATAGTTAGTAGCAATAAATATCTCTTTGAATCCATATTTCGCCAAATTCTCTATTTGAATTTCAAGCATTGACTTTTCGCCAATTGGTAGCAATGGCTTTGGTATTGCTTGGGTGAATGGTTTAAGTCTGCTGCCCAGACCACCTGCTAAAATTACTGCTTTTTTCATTGATATTTATTTGCTTAGTTAAATTTAAATATTGCTGTATTTGCTATCGTTCGGATTGCTTATGAATCCCGAACTAAGTACTTTAATAATCTCCAATACTCCTTCTTCCACATTGGAAGTGATTTCAAAGCCAAGAGTATTTTTGATTTTGTCGAAATTCACTCTATAATCTCTTGGGTCTTCCGATTTTTGGACGTATTCTACTTCAGCTTCAGGGATATGTTTTGAAATCAAATCCACAAGCATTTTCTTTGTATAGTTTTCACTAGTGTCGCCCACATTGAAAACAGTTCTATTGATTTTTTCTTTGGGGCTTTCAAGCATTAGCATTGCCCCACGAGCCAAATCCCTAACGTGGCAATAAGGTCGCCAGAATTGTTCGCCAAAAACCACTAAATTATTGCCAACGAACAAATCTCGAGTAAATTCATTCACAGTCAAATCAAATCGCATACGTGTTGAATAGCCATAAACTGTAGAAAAACGCAAAGCAGTTGCAGTTAAATCTTCTCTATAATCCGATTCCATCAAATATTGCTCAAATTTAACTTTCAATCTGGCATATAAAGAAACTGGAGTAAGTTCCGATTCTTCATTCACATAGCCATCGCCTTTCATTTTGCCATAATTGCTACAAGTAGATGAAAACACAAAATTCTTGACAGATTTAGTTTCTCTCACCAAATCGAATAGCTGCACAGCCGCATCCCAATTGATTGATTCCGCTTTCTCTGGCTCTTTAGCACAAGCAGGGTCGCCCACTATTGCAGCCAAATGAACTACGCCATCTATTCCATTGAGTGCTTTTGTAAGCTTTTCTTTATCTCTTATGTCCGCATTCACCAATTCAAAATTTGGATTAGTTGCCAAATGCGATAGTGACTCGCCGCCAAACACCAAATAATCAATCGCACGCACCGCATAGCCACTATTTATAAGCAAAGTGCAAAGTGTAGAGCCAATGTATCCAGCTCCCCCTGTAACCAAAATTCTTTTCATTTTTCTTTTTTTGTTCGTTTTTCAATTTCAATATACTTAATCTAAATGTTTACTTTTTGAAAATTATTCCCAAATATTCTACTTTTTTGCAGATAATTGAGAATTTGTGTTTTATACAATTATTCAAAATCGTATCTTTGAAATTGATTAGAAATCAATTCTTTATACTTTATTTCAAAAGTGAATCGGCAAAATAATGGCAAACAACGTAAATCAGAGTGTTTTCACCGTTAAGGGCTTTAAGGAGTCATTCTCGAAAGTAGAATATATCTTCCTTTATTTGGGGATTTTATTCGGATTACTTTTCGTTTTTTATAATCCTCCATTCCAAACTAATGATGAGGATAGGCACTTTTACTTAGCATGGCAAGTTTCTAACTTCCAATTTTTTGCAAAGGCAAACGAAGCCGAGCAGAAAGTTGGCTGCGAAATTCCAAAAAATCTATACGGCACAGTGAATAATTTTCAAGGGATCTCTTTTGCAAGCAAGCAAAAGATTACAAAGGATATGATGGAGAATGCAAAAGCTGTTCCGCTCAATTCCGATGATAAAATGTTTATCAATCACTTCCACCCAGCCACAACTCCTTTTGGATTTATTCCTGCGGCAATAGGAATAGACTTCGCTAGAATCTTTAGCTGTGGTCCAATTTGGATTGGTTGGTGGGCTAGGATATTTGCATTGGCTTCGTATTTGGCAATTATATTTTTTGCAATTCGGATTACTCCAATTATGAAAGTTGGCTTTATGCTTTATGCATTAACTCCAATGGCACTTTTCCAAGGGGCATCTGTAACTTATGACACAATCAGCAATGCTTCATCGCTTTTGCTTGTAGCTTATATGCTGTACTTCGCATTCGACAAAAAGTCAGAGCTTGGCAATAGAGAATTTCTGTTTATGTTACTTTTAATATTTCTCCACGAATTTGCGAAACACGGTTATTTATTTATTGCTTTTATGTTTCTTTTAATTCCCTATGAAAGAATTAAAATTACATATTTTAATCAGAAAGTATTCACTGGTTTAATGTTTGTTTATGCAGCAGTGGTTTATAAATTAGCGGACTTTATGTTCTCTGCTTTAGTGCCTGATTTCAGCCATATAAAACAACCAGTTTTCCAAAATGACTTTTATTTTTCTGTGGCAGAAAACACTAGTTATTGGTTAACAAGACCAATTGAATTAGTAGCTATTTTAATTAAGAACTTCCTTAATTTCCGCCACGAATGGATAGGTGGAGTGATTGGTAGATTTGGTTATTCCTATACCGCACTACCGAAAGAATATTACTTTATGCACGGCTTAGTGCTTATATCTGTAGCATTTATGGACAACCGCAAGGATATAAAAATAGCTACTTGGCAAAAAGCAATTCTGTTTTTCATTGTGCTTTTCGATGCTGGAGCTTTAATATTCCAATTCTTACTTACTTCGCCTGTGGGTGCACAAATGATATTTGGTTTCCAAGGCAGATACCTTGTGCAGTTAGTGCCAGTGCTGATGTTACTTTTCTACCAAAACAAAATTTCTATCCAAGAATGGGATAAAAACAAGTTAATGGTGGTAGCAGTTTATATCATCTTCGCACTAATTTATGCAGTCACTTGGATGGACGAAAGATTCTTTACACTATAAATTAACCCATTAACCCTACTTAATTATAAACTTCACTATTGAAAAATAGTGAAGTTTTTTTTGTTGTATATTACTATATTCTAAATGGTGTAATTTGTAACTATAAAGATTATAATTAGGTTAATATTCCAATACAAAAAAAAAGAACTACAAACATTCGCTTGTAGCTCTCTTTAATTTTTGCTTTACTTTTTAATTATAAAGGTTTCAAGATTGCCATTACTTCTACATTGAATATTAAATCTTCACCAGCTAAAGGTGGATTTGCATCAAGTGTGATTGTGTTTTCGTCGAAATCCTTCACAATAACAGTTATAGGATGTGCGTTTGGATCGCCAGGGTTGCTCATAGAAAGTTGCATTCCTTTTTCTGGAATTAAATCTGATGGCAAATTATTTCTATCTACAGGAAAAACATATTCTTCATTGTGAAAGCCATAAGCTTTATCCATAGGGATATTTAGAACCTTTGTTTCACCAACTGCCATTCCTATAATTCCTTGGTCGAATCCTTCTATCATAGCCCCAGAGCCAATAGTAAACTCGAGTGGGTTTGAATCGTAAGAGCTATCGAAAGTCTCACCAGTAGTTAGAGTGCCTACATAGTGCACTTTTACCACATCACCGAAATTTGCTGTTTCCATAAGTAAATCTTTATATTGATTGTAAATTTCTAATTCTTTTTAGTTTTAGGTTGGAGAATAATTGAAACAACAATTAACGCCAAACCAAAAACTGTATAAATGCTAATCGCTTCATTTGTTATCAAATTTAACAAAAGTAAAGATAGCAAAGGCGACAAATAAATTAAGTTTGCTGTTTTCGCTGTATTGCTTGTGTAATCAAGTGCTTTATTCCAAAGAATAAAAGTAATTCCCATTTCAAATACACCAACATAAACAGCAGCAAAGAACGATTTATAATTCAGACTAAAATTATTTTGAGAATATAAGCAATAAATTATTAACAATATAGTAGATATTAGAAAAGAATGAAAAAATCTAACTTCAACTTTTCTGCTATCTCGCTTGCTAAGTATCCAATAAGCAGCCCAAACTACTGCACTTGTTATAACACAAATTATGCCAAACATTGAATTGGTCTGAAAACCAGCAATACTACCCTTGCTAGCGATAAGTAAAACTCCTATCAGTCCTAATAAGAGAAGTAAATAGTTCTGCAAAGTAAACTTTTCTTTAAAAAAAATTGCTGTGAATAGCACAACAAAACCTGTCCAAGTATAATTCAAAACGAGTGCTATTTGCCCTGGCAATTGCGAATATGCCGTGAATAGCAACATATAATAGATAGTGGGATTGAGCAAACTCACCGCCAAGTCTGATTTTGCAGATTTCAGATTGATTTTAAATGCAGAGCTCAATTCTTTTTTGGCAATAAGAATAGTTGTATATATGATAAGCGAAGTAGCAGATGCTATCAATAGCAATTGACTTGGAAGTAAAGAACTTAATGCTATCTTGAATGCACTTGCTACTGTTGCCCAAGCAGCCACAGAAAGCAAAGCGAATATGTTAGATTTGGTGTTGTTTTGCAAAAGATTTGAACCAAAAAGCTGATAGAATCGTATTTTTGTAAACGCAAACTATGAAACTACAAGAAACTATACAAGTAATTGGCAAAATAATTCTTTTGTTGATTCTACTTTCTTCTACAGCTAATGCCAAAGAATGGCATTTAAAAGGCACTATAACAGATGCTGAGACTAAAGAATTGTTGCCCGAAGTGCACATATTAATTAAAAAACAAAAAGAAGTAATTGGCGAAACTATCACTAATCAAAACGGCAGCTTCAACATATTGCTTTCCTTCGAGCCAACGAATATTGATTTATTCAAGCTTGGCTATTTGAAAACCCATAAAAAGATTAAAGTTACTGGTGATACATTAATAGTGAATATTAGTTTGGTAACATTGAGAAGTATTGGCAATACTCTCATAGTTACTGCCGATAAAATTGATTCCAAACTTTCGGAATATAACGAACATAGCCACATACTCGAAGGGCAAGAGCTGATGAAAGAAATGGGTCAAACACTAGCATCCACTTTGAAAAACGAAACTGGTTTGGCAATGCGTTCTATGGGGCCAGCCCCTGCTCGTCCAGTAATTCGTGGTTTGAGTGGGAATAGAGTGCAAATAAATGAGGACGACAATCCAATTGTAGATATGTCTGCTACATCTCCCGACCATGCTGTGGCAACCGATCCATTTATGGCGGAACAGCTTAATGTGCAGCGAGGGGCAAAAGTATTGCTAAGCTCCCAAACTCCTTTTGGAGGTGTTATCAATGTGGTGAAGAATGATATTCCTATTAAACATTCCAAAGAGCTAAATGCAATGGTAAGTTATGGTTATGAATCTGCAAATTTGGGTTCTTCGGCTGGAGGTGTTTTCGATGCACCAATTGGGGATTTCACATTCAAAACGAATGGCACTTATAAAAACACTTATGATTTGCGTACGCCAATAGGTTTGGCAAAAAACACTTCATCAGAAAATTATAGTGCAAATTTTGGTGGAGCATACTTTGCAGAGGACTATAATATTGGAGCTTCTGCTAATAAATTCTATAGTAACTATGGAGTGCCGGGCGGAATTGTGGGTGCTCACCCAAATGGAGTGAACATTGAATTGGATAAAAATGCAATTAACTTCAAAACAGATTACCACAACCACGGCGAAATTATAGACGATATTAGTTTCAAACTTAGTCGCAATTATTATTTTCATACTGAATACGAAAAAGCTGGACAGATAGGTGCTCAATTCAATATATATAATTATAATGCAAATTTATCAATCACACAGCACGAAAGTGAGCTTTTCAAAAATGGTGAATTTGGTATGAATTTTAGAAATAATAGAATTGAGTTTGGCGGATATGTGTTTGTGCCAAACTCTACTAGTAATAATATTTCTGGATTTGTATTTGAAGAATTTAATTTAGATTTATTTGAATTGCAATTCTCAACTCGATTGAATTATTCCACTATATCGCCCGATAGAACCGAAATGCAGAAAATTGGATTTATTCGCAAAAGAGATTTTGCTTCTATATCCACAACTGTTTCCGCTACAAAAGAAATATTAGACAATATAACATTTGGCTTTAATCTTTCGCAGGCAATGAGACCACCTGCTGCCGAAGAACTATTCACCGAAGGGCCACACTTGGCTGCATATTCATTTGAAACTGGAAATCCCGAACTAAATCAAGAAACTGGAATTGGCGGAGAAGTATTTTCGTATTATAAAAGTGATAAAAGTTTCCTAATGGCTACATTCTATTATTACGATTATAGTAATTTTATCACACCTAGGAATACTGGCAATATAAACATACAAACTTTATTGCCAATTTATTCTCAATATGGAATTAAAGCATCAATAATTGGCTTCGAAGCAAAAGCAGAATATATATTTTCAGAAGCTTTCCGACTTGAGAGTGGTTTTTCTTATACAGAGGGTAGAAATAAAACTGATGGTTATTGGTTGCCAATGATTCCTCCAATAAAGCTAAATATGGAAGCAAACTATATATACAAGAATTTGAATATATATTCGAGAGTAGAGTATAATTCAGCCCAACAGAAGACAGACAAATTTGAATTGCCTACCAATAGCTATGTGATAGCTAATATTGGGCTTAATGTATCTACAGATTATTTTGGGAAATATTCAACAATATCAATAACATGCGATAATATCTTCAACAGAATATATCGCAATCACCTTTCTAGAATCAAACAAATATTGCCCGAACCAGGCAGAAATATTCGCTTGATTTATCGTTTGTTTATTTGAGCTTCCAATTCTAAATAAGCAGACCATACTTTAGCGAATTGAATATCTTGAACTTTCTTTTGTGGCTCTGCCATCACAATTTTGAATTGTGTATTAAATGGCGACCAATCATTTAAGTTATGACCATCACCATTATAAAGAGCCAGCAATGGAGTGCCACATAGCGATGCAAAATGCACAATTGCAGTATCGGGAGTGATTACCATTTCAGCATACTTTATTATACCAGCAATCTCAAATAAATCTTTAGTTTCTGGATATTGTTGCAACCTATTATTTGTGAATTTAGAGAGTAAAGTATTGGCAAATTCTTTTTCAGATGGAGTATTTACTATTATAATATTAGTGTTTGTTTCATTTAGTAATTTCTTGACTAATTCAATATATCCCACTTGAGTCCATTCGTTCTTCTTCTGTCCAGTAGATAGGTTTATCAAAGTATAGCTATCAAAGCCATACTTTACAATAAACCCCTTTACTATATTGTCAGCATTCTGAGCAATAGGGAAATTGATTGGCACTTGATCTATAGTTAAATCAGTTTCAAATATATCATAAATCAAAGAAAGCATTTTCTCTGTCATATTGTTATATGCAGTCTCAGAGCTGGGATACATATTGTAAAAATCAATCATCAGGTGTTGAGAGTATCTCATAGCTCTAATTGCGGTATCACCACTAATGAATTTATTTCGCATTAAGTTATTACTCATCTTTTGGCTTAAAGTATTAATCATTAAGTCCACATTTCTTTTAGCGAATAGGTGTTTGAAGTCAGCAAATATACTGCTTTTTTCAACTATAATTTCATCGGCATCGGGGCAATTCTGTGCTAAATATTTGTTGTATTCCGAACAGTACAGAATCAAATGAAAATTTGGATTTATCATTTTTAAATAGCGAAGCATAGGGAATGTTACCACCATGTCGCCAATTTTATCGTTGCGAAATATTACAATTGTTTTGATTGTATGCGGATTTAACTTTCCTTCAATTCTTTTACGATTGAAAAATAGTTTATAAGTATTATAAACTATTCGCTTATAGCCTAATTCTAACGATTTAAGAAATTTATAAAGGATACTACTTTTATCCATTATTGCTACCCAATGAATTAAGTAATCTTTCTTTTATTTTTGTGTAATTATATTGCTCAAAATAACTCAAATCTGGATTTGATTGTTTTGTATAAAATTCTTTATCATTATAGAGTTGATGAGTTAGCTCGGTGGCGTGGTCCAATGCGAAGCAATTCTCCACCATAAGTTCAGGAAATAAATGAGCTGCATGCTCTGTGTTCGAAGTAGAAATTATTGGCAAACCCAAAGCAGCACAGTCCAGCACATTGCGAGACCAAGTGTATCGTTCGTCTAAATTTAACGCCATATAGTGATTTGATAAATATTCCAAGAACGAAGCAAGCGATGCAGTATAAATATAATGTTCAATTTTTGTATTTAAGTAATTTTCGATAAGCTTTAAATAAACTGATTTATCCAAAGTTAAAGTTTTGTACTTTTTAGTAAGTGCCATCACATTTTTCAAGTTTCTTGAATACTTTGGAATTATCATTGTGTATGGGTAATTTGTTTTTGCAATTAATTGAAATTCGTTAGTTTGCTTTAAAGGGCTTGCCAAAAGCATAGTTCGATTATTTCTTTGCAATATTGGTTTTCTTAATTTTACTATTCTATCAATATTATAAGGAATACCAATTAACTCTATTTTTGTATCAGTCATAGAGCGTAAAAATGGCATACTGTGAGTATTAATACCAATTATTAAATCAGAATTATCCAAAAGGAATTTAATTTTGTGTTGTGATTTTAAGTAAACCAAAGCATCATTTTCTATTAAAGAGACCCACTTCACATTGGATTTCCGATTAATAATAATACTATGTGCTTGTTTCATATATGGAATTTTGTCGAAATTTAAATTGGAAATTATTAAATCATACTTGTTTATTAGTACAAGTGTAATTGCATTGCCACCAATATAATCGCCTTCCAAAGCAAAAGCCCAGTTTTCAACTCCGTTTATATCATAGTCAGAATTTTGCTTTTCTTTATAATTCCAAAATCCTTCATTGCCACCAATTACTAATGTTTTCATAGATATTATTTCACTTCAATAAAATTTTTATATTCGCCAATTCTTATTCCTGTGTTGTTTTCAATTGCATCAAGTATCTTAACCTTAATTGGCTTTAACCTAGGAACTATTTTAATTAACTCAATCCAATCCTTATCCTCATCTATTTTCTTCAGCATAAGCTTTGGGTGGCTGCCTGTGAATGTTGCTAAGCTGAAAGCTCCATCGTAAATAAAATCTTCAGCATCTGCCAATTCTGGATTGAATTCTTCTCCGCCATAGAATTTCATTGTTGTGCGGATTTTCATGAATTGATTTTTTGGCGGACGCACCCAACCATAGTGATAAATATTTGCTTCTGATTGCATTGCTTTCAATTTGCGGAAGCTATGCTCTCCATTTTCCACTCGAAAACCTTGAGCATCGCCCCAAGAAGTTACCCCTTTTATATTTCGGAAAGCACGAATCTCTCTTCTATACCACTGTCTGCCTATGCCAATTAAATTGTATTTGCCATAGAAATGAATATACCGGAATAGTAAAGCTTCAACTTCTTTATTTGAATTCGCTTTCTCTAAATCCAACTTGATTAAATCATAATCCATTTCGTGCAGAACCTCATCGGCTTGCAAATAGAAACACCAATCTCCACTACATTCTTTCAAAGATAAATTAGTTTGTTCTGCATAGATTCTTCCTCCAGATTTGGCTTTGGCATCCCAGTTTGTTTCAATGATTCTAATTTTGGGGTTATTGATTGAGCGTACAAGTTCTGTAGTGCCATCGTCCGAATCGCCACAGGCAATGATGTATTCGTCCACCAATGGCAATAGCGACTCTATTGACTCTCGCAAGGGATAGCCAAACTTAATTGCATTTTTAACAAAACTAAAGCCAGATATTTTCATTTTTTTGTGCTAATGGAAAAGCAAATTTAAGAATAATTCTTTGTTAAGCATTGTTTTTTCAAAATTTTGCGATACAAATTTCCACTCTATCTTTTAAATGCTTTCTAATTCTTGCGATTCGGATTCCTCATCTAAATCTTGGGTGAACCAAACATAAACACCATATATAATTTGTACTAAAAATAGCGTTAGTAATATTAGCATCAAAGTTATAGGTTGGAATAACCAAACAAATGGTATCAAACAAATTCCAAACAAACCTGCTCCAATTTTCAGATAAGGGCTAATTCTATAATGAGTTGGTTCAAGTTCGTGGTGAGCCAATGTCATTTCTATTAATCCCAAAAACACTAATGCAGAACTCAATGTTGCAGTCATAAACTCAAGTGAATTTAAAGATTGTGTAACATTCAATGCAATCACATTGCTCAATGCGGCTCCCGCTCCTATTAGCAACATTATGAATGGCAGATGTAGGTTTGTCCAAGTGATTGCTGCCAACATTCCTGGCTTAGGTGGCCTACGTGCTATAAAATCGAAATATACCCACCAAAGTGCAAAACAAATAGCTATTGCTACTACTGCTGCCCAAGCAACCCATGAAGTGATTAGTATATTCTTTTTAACACCTAATATTACATTAACTACCATTTCACCCAATGCTATAATCACTAACAAACCAAATCTTTCGGGTCTCTTACTATTACTCATTCGAGGTAATTTGTCTTGATTTTTTAAAGTAAACCAAGGGGTAATAGTTTCTAGTACCAATGCAATTGTCCAAAGTATAAATCTTTCTGGCGGTGGAATAAATATCGAAATTAGAAAAAGTAATAGTGAAGTACAAAAGCCAAACATATATACTATTCCTATTGGCCTAAATTCTTTCACGTGGTATGCAGCTCTGCCCCAAGCAAATACAATTATTCCTCTTGCCAATACATAAGACAAAGCAAATAATGCTCCCTGAGATGTTATGGCATCAGAAGAGAAAACCGACATACCTGCAAATGGGATTAATATCAAAAAGTAGAATAACCTCGTTTCTAAGCCACGAGTTTCAAATCTTTCATTATAAAAAGTAGTGCCTATCCATATCCACCAAATAGGTAAGAAAATTAAAACGAACTCTTGCAGATTATAAATTGTAATTGTTCCAGTCAGCTTTGCTGAGGTTTGCGAAATCATTACAACAAACATTAAATCGAAGAAAAGCTCCAACCAAGTTACTTTGCGTTCAATTCCATACTCTTCCTCATAGTGAAGAGCTGGCACTTCCCATATTTTACGTCTTGGCATAATTATTTTGTTTTGAATAGTAAATAGCAAGATAATCTATCTAACTTTTTATACTCACCGTTAGTTGTTAAACCATCTACTTTCAATTCTAAAGGAATTATCTTTAATTTTACTTTAGAGTCCTCATAAAAATAGCTTATATCTTGATCTGGTAAATAGCTAAGGTTAAAAAAATTATTATCTTTTTTGAGTTTCATCGTAATTTTTGTAAGTTTCAAATAATATTCTTTCAAATTTAATTTGACAGAATAATTTGAAGATTGCAAATTCAAACTCTCCCCATTCAAAGAATGAAATATTTTCAAAGTATTATTTACAAAATAATTAGTGTCAACACTTTTGTTGATGGTAGTGTCTGTTTCATCAGCTAAATCTATTTTCATTATATAGTTGTAATCTTTTATTTCGTATGACTTTTTTTCAAAATCAGTAATTATATAATCAAAGTTATTATCATGCTTATCAGACTTTATTTCAATCATTAGAGAAGAGTCTAAATGATTGAAGATAGACACTTTATCATGCGCAATTTTTTTTAAATCATATTTTAAGCTGTATTTATCGAATATTTCAATTAAATACTTCCCTTTTTCCACATCATTTATTGCGGATATTGCTCTCGTCAATTCCAAGTAATCAAGACTTTTCATTTGAGTTTCTTCTTTTTTTGAGAAATTTTCAAATACTTTATAACTATCGAGAGTTTGAATAATTCTATTTTGTGCAGATTTAATCGAAACATTTGTAAAACTCCAAGGGCCAATGCTAATCAAAAAACAAATAATTGACAAAGAAATAGGAATAATCTTAATATTGTTAAACTTGTTTTTGAAATTATACATAACCAAAAGGAAGAGCCAAGTGGAATAGACTAATAAGAAGTAAATTGAAATAGTCAAAAAATTATTGCCTATGTAAATATTAATCTTATGCATATTAAATGCCAATAATGGCAACATAATATATGGCAAATACTTTGAATAAATATCTACCCATTTCACTTTACTTCTTCGATTATAGCTCAATAGCACAATCAATAAAGACAGCACTGAATATGCAAAGAATATTCCAAAACCAAGTTCAAGCTCCCACTCATCAGTTACACTGTACTTCATAATCATATAGGCATATAGTATTACAGTATAAATTGCAGAAAGTGGAATTAAAGCATAAGAAGTTAAAATTTGAATTAGTTTTGGGCTATAATCTTCACTGTAGTTTTCAAAACCAGTATCAACTAAACTAAGAAATCGAAATGTATTGAAAAGAGTGAATATAATTGTCATAGCATATGCATTAACTTTGTAATTTATTTCTACACCTAATAAAGTTCTAATTCCTTCTAATGCTAAACTTATTCCTAAAGCAAGAATGCCAGTAAATATATTTGTTATTATGAAAGTTTGTAATAATTTTAAATTGTATTGCCAAAAAGCTAAATTATTTTTTAATTTTCTGATTGGTGCAAAGGCAGCAAAAAGATGTAATGCTAATGAATAAATTGCATATTGAGTTATATCAAAGTAGTTTTCAGTTACAATCGTGAAAAAATATAAAACAAGTAATGAAACTCCCAAAGCTTGTGTTATAATTGAAATCTTGTTGCTAAACTCTTGAACTTTATTGAATAGTGCAATTGCAAAAAACAAAG
>CAZYXG010000007.1:0-62141 GCA_964650885.1 uncultured Hyphomicrobiales bacterium
CCCCCAGTCAGCAAGCTGACAGCCCCCTAAAGGTGGCAATAATATTCTTTCATTCATAACTCATAACTATCTTGCTAATCTTTTAATTCTGTAATCGTGTTCCAACAATTTTTCATTGTATTGATTTTGTAAATGCTATAGAATGTGTAAAACTTATACTTATTTGAAATATAGTCGGTTACTTATCGTGGATAGTTTTGTGTTGAAAAATTCGTTTTCAGCGAAATACAGTTTTCACTAAGTTGCTTTCCTATGAGCGTAAACTATAAAATACATTTGCCCAATTTCGAAGGTCCATTCGATTTATTGCTTTATTTCATCAAGCGAGATGAGATAGATATTTATGACATTCCGATTGCTAAAATTACGGAAGAATTCCTCAGCTATATCAGGTATATAAAGTTACTTGATTTGGAGTTGGCAGGGGATTTCATTCTTATGGCTTCACATTTGATGCAAATTAAAGCACAAATGCTATTGCCTAAACATGCTGGAATTGATGAAGAAACTGAATTTGAAGATCCAAGAACTGAACTTGTTCAAAAGCTACTAGAATACAAACAGTATAAAGAAGCGTCAATTGAGCTGGATTCTGCTTTAGAATATACTAAGCATATCTACTATAGAGAAGCTTATGATGCCGATATAGCTCAGTTTTCTACAGATGACAACTACAAAAATGCAACTTTGTTTGACTTGGCTAAAGCATTTAAAAAAATCATTGAACGCAACAAAGAGCGAAGTGTTGAACATAGAATAGAATTAGCTACTATCACTATTGAACAACAAGCTGACAATATAATTCAGTCTGTTCGTGCTTATAAGAAAATTTCATTCCTCACTTTGGTTGAAAATCAACCGAAAGTTGTGGTAGCTTTGACCTTTTTGGCTATGCTAGATTTGGTTAGAAACAACCTAATTTATTTTTATCAAATTGATAATTTTGAAGACATAATGATTACTGACGAAGATTTCAGCCCAGTCGAGACTGAGGCGGCTTAAGTTATGGAAAAGTTTACACCCTATTTTTTCAAGTTGACCGATTCGGACAGACAAGCATCGCTTGAAGCAATTATATTTGCTTCGGATACTACAATCACATTGAATGAACTTTACGATTTCATAATTGCCAAAGAACAATTGGAAAAAAGTGAGCATTTCGCATTTATGCAAATGGAAACGGATTTGTACGTTTTTGAAAATTATGCCTTCAATAAAAACGACATTCTTTCTTATATTGAGAGAATCAATCAAGACCTATCTGCCACTGGCCGTCCCTATCAAATAGTAAATTTTGCAAAGGGCTATCAGTATGCCGTAATGCCTGAATATGGCGAACTTGTAGCAAATTTGGTGAAATCAAAAACTAAGAAAAGACTTTCCCAAGCTAAATTGGAAACTTTGGCAATTGTGGCGTATAAACAGCCTGTTTCTAAACCGCAGATTGAACATATTCGTGGTGTGAATTCCAATGAAATTATTAATTCATTGCTTGATAAGAATTTGATTAAAATCGTGGGTCGTAGCGAAGCATTGGGTAAACCGCTTGTTTATGGCACTACAGATGATTTTTTGAGATTATTTGGCTTAAACCAACTTCAAGATTTGCCTCAACTTAAAGAGTTAGAGGAAATTCCAGATTTGATTATCAGACCAGAAATGGAAGGAATGCTTGGCGAGGAAGATGAATTCGATATAATCAATTCAGAAATTGGTTTGGATTCAGTTCCAAATTTAGATGAAGCCGAAGAAGAAGTTAATTTAGAACAGAATTTTTTGGCAGCCGAAGAAGTAGATGAATTAAAGCGCAATTTAGAAATTCAAAAAAATTAAGATTATGACTGATTTGAATTTAGAGCAATTCAAATTATTGGTGTTTGATTTTGAAAATGAAACACAATGGAAATTACTAAGTAATAAGCCAGTTGTACTTTATTTTTATTCCAATGGTTGTGGAAATTGTGTAATGATTAAGCCACTTTTAGAAATGCTTGAAGCCGAATACGAAAGTTCAGTAAATTTCTATAAAATTAATTCTGATGATGAAAAAGAAATTATAAATTTCTTTGGAATTACAGACAACCCATCTTTGCTTTTCATTCCGCTTGAAGGGAATATGAAAATGATAGGCATAGCTTCAAATTCAGCATACCGCAAGTTAATCAATGAATTCTTACTTAATGCAAATAAGAATTAAATTATCCCTAAAATTCTTTCTTTAAGTTCTTTTCGAGATAACTTTCCTTTTGACTTTATCTCTAATGCAACAGATTTTAAAATTGACTTGTACTTTTCACTTTCTTGTAATTTCTGGATTAAACTATCTAAAATTATTTGTTCTGTGCTTATTTGAAGTTGGTTTTGTCTTTTGGAATTGAAGAATCCGTTATTTTTATTCTCATTAGTTTTATGCTCTATAATTTGCCAAACGTTTTCAATTCCTTTGGATTCAAGTGCTGAGATTAATAGAATTTCAATTTGTTTTTTTGAATAATGATTAGCCGTTTTATATTCTTTTTGAGTCATCAAAGCAGAGTTATAATGTTCACCATCAGCTTTATTGATTAAAATCAAATCGCTAATTTCCACAATCCCTTTTTTTATGCCTTGCAGTTCATCGCCACCTCCAGGTAGAACCATAAGTACGAAATAATCAGTCATATTCTGCACTTCTGTTTCGCTTTGACCAACTCCAACAGTTTCAATAAGTATAACATCGAAGTCAGCTGCTTCGCAAAGTGTAATTGTATCTTTTGTCTTTTTGGCAACACCACCCAAATTTCCTGCCGATGGAGTAGGGCGAATAAAAGCATTCGGCTCTCGTACAAGTTGTTCCATTCTGGTTTTATCGCCAAGAATAGAGCCACCTGATACTTCGCTACTTGGGTCAACAGCAAGCACAGCTACCTTTTTACCAATTGAGCAGAGATGTAGTCCAAAGGATTCGATAAAAGTACTTTTACCTACACCAGGAGTTCCTGTAATTCCAATACGTATGCTATTAACGGACCTGATTGGAAGTGAATCAATAATATCATCAGCCAATTCTTGATGCTTGGGCAAATCACTTTCGCAAAGAGTAATAGCTTGGGAAAGTATTGCAATGTTAGATTTGGCAATACCTTCCACAAAGTAGTTTTTGTCTCTATTTGCTGTTTTAGTTTGCAAATTATTCTACGAATGAATTTTCAATTTCAGTAATTAAGGAATCGAATTTATGGATGCAAGCCAGAATTGTTTCAGGATTCATCATATCCGCTCCTGCATTTCTCAATATATTTATTGAATAGTCTGACTTCCCTGCGTTCAAGAAATAGAATAATTTATCCACTCCAACTTGTCCATTTTGGATAATGTTCTTTGATAATTTTTCGGAAGCAGCAAGTCCAGTGGCATATTGATAGACATAAAAGCAAGTATAAAAGTGCGGCACTCGAGACCAAGTGTAAGACTCTTCTTCATCAACTACCATTGCTGAACCCCAATATTTGGAATAAATTTCAGCATACATTTTGCAAAGTTCAGCGGAGTTTAATGACTGTCCAGCTTCAATTATTTGGTGTGCTTTATATTCAAATTCCGCAAATCCAATTTGGCGATAGAATGTAGTTACGAATTTATTTGCATAAATTTCAAGCAATGATAATTTTTCAATTTTACTTGTAGAATTCTTAATTAAATAATCCAGCAATAATGCTTCATTAAGAGTGGAAGCCACTTCTGCTAAGAAAATAGTATAACCAGCATAGATGTAAGGTTGTGACTGACCAGTATAAAGTGAGTGCATATTGTGTCCCATTTCGTGTGCCAAAGTGAAAACATCATTTAGCTCTTCATTCCAATTCATAAGCACAAAAGGTTTTTGTCCATAAGTTGTGCCCGATGAATAAGCACCACTTCGTTTGCCTTTCGACTCATATACATCAATTCTACGATTTTCAAACGCAACTTTCAGGTCTAGTATATACTGCTCTCCTAATGGCTGGCAAGCTTTCAAAACTAATTCAACACCTTCATCATAAGAATATTTCTTGTTGATTTCTGGAAACAATGATACATAAGTGTCATAAGGGTGAAGCTCATCTAGCTTAAGTATTTTCTTTCTAAGCTCAGCCCATCGGTGAAGTGGTTTTAAGTTGTTATTGGTAGTTTCAATCAAGTTGTGATATACTTCCAATGGAATATTCTTTGGCTTAAGTGATGCCTCAAGAGTAGATTTATATCCACGTGCTTTAGCAGTAAATGAATAGGCTTTCACATTACCATTGAGTAGCGATGAAAGAGTATTTGCAAACTTTTTGTAAGGTTTATAGTAATTCAAATAAACATCTTTTCTAAATTCTCTATTTTGATTGAAAAGAGCTGCTGAATATTTACCATCACTAATAGGGAAATCATTTCCATCGGGATCTTTTACAGTTGGGAATTCCAAATCAGCATTTTTTAGCAAGCTGAAAGTTGATTGTGCAACAGGAGTGATTAAAGAAGAAAGTGCTAATATTCTTTCTTCAGCTTTGGAAAGGATATGTTCCTTTGTTCGAAAAAGATTCTCAAAATGATGTTTGTAGATTGCAAGTTCTGAATTACTGGCTATCCATTGCTCAACTAAGGAATATTCATTTTGCAACAGCTCTGTAGTTATAAAGCTCGTTGCTTCGCTAAATTTCGTATAAAGCCCTTGCAACTTGCCATACATTGTTTGGTAATGCTTATTATCCAAATCTAAATCTTTGGAAAGGAAAGCATACAATCCCATTTTTTCTAGCTTCATTTCAAGTTCATCGCTAAATTTAGCTAAATCTAATACAGATTGTGCTGTATTGAGTTTGTTCTCAAATGATTTGTAATTGTCTAATTTAGATGAAATGTAATCAAAATCAAGATTCCATTCATCGTCAGTTTTATAAATCGCTGTCAAATCCCAACGATATTTTAAATCTATTTCTTCTTTTTTCATTTTATTTTTTTGTTGTGCTAATTATTAAATCAATTGCCATACCTTCTGAAGCAGGCAAGCCAGCATCGGGAGATTGAAGCATTACAGTGCCATTGACAAAAGTTTCATCTAACTTATGTGAAATTTTGCCAAGAATAAGTCCTTTGCTTTTCAGCAATGCTTCTGCCTCTGGCAGAGTGCTACCAATTACTGATGGAATATACTCTTGAACTTGTTTTCCTTTACTAACGAAAACAGTGATTGTATCGCCATAACTTGCTTTAGAGCCAGATACTTTTGACAAACCAATTACAATATCTTTTTCTGTAGATTCATTGAAAAAGTAAATGTTATCTTTCACATCGAATCCTTCTTTGAGCAGTTGGGTTTTAGCTTTTCGAGAAGTCATTCCAATAATATTCGGCACAACTACTAACTCATTTCCTTTGCTCAAAGTGAGAAAGATTGGTCTTCGGCTTTTCACATCTCTATTTGGTTCGGGTGTTTGAGAAATTACTGTTCCTTTGGGCAATTTGGGATTGAATACTTCTGAAACAACTTCGTAATAGAGATTGTTATGAGATAGAACTAGTTTGGCTTGTTCTAATTCCATACCTTTTACATTTGGGACTTTAACTTTATCTCTATCGTGCACCCAATAAGGAATAAGCACTTTATCGAAAATGAGAAGAAGTGTGAAAATGACTACACAGAAGACTGAAAAAGTCATTAACAACCTTAACTTTTGCTTTGCAGAATCGCTTGATGCTATTTTTTCGAGTAGGTTTGCCAAATTAAATTCTTGTTTTTTGAATTTAGATAATACTAAAATTAAGTAAATCTATGATTATATTCTCAAATTTCAGTAATTTTATATTCATAAATTAATAAATTTTGTAAAAAACATAAATCGGACTTAAAAAATGGACTACTTGTTAACCGAAGATCAGATTATGCTTCGTGATATGGTACGCAAATTCGCAAAAGAAAAAATTGAACCAGAAGCATCGGAAAATGAAAGAAACCACCGCTATCCAGTAGAATTAATCAAAGAAGCAGGCGAAATGGGTTTAATGGGAGTGGCATATCCCGATACTTATGGTGGTGCGGGCATGGACTTTGTCTCATATATGCTTGCAGTTGAAGAAGTATCGAGATACTGTGCATCTACTGGAGTAATTATTTCTGCACACTCATCGCTTGTTTGCGATCCAATTTATAGATTTGGAACTGAAGAGCAAAAGCAAAAATATTTGCCAGGTCTTTTAAGTGGCGAAAAAATCGGCTCTTTTTCTTTGACTGAAAGTAGTGCTGGTTCGGATTCGGGAGCAACTAAAACAACTGCCAAATTTGAAAATGGAAATTGGATACTAAATGGTTCTAAAATTTTCGCTACGAACGGAAAAGAAGCTGATGTGTTTGTTCTTTTAGCTTCAACTGAACCTGGTGCGAAAACTCGTGGAGTTACTGCATTTATAGTGGAAGCTGGCACCCCTGGTTATTCTATTGGTAAAGTTGAGAAAAAATTAGGTATTAGAGCTTCGTCAACTGCTGAAATTATTTTGGAAAACGTAGTTATTCCAGATGAGAATAGATTATACGAAGTGAACAAGGGCTTTAAGTTAGCTATGGTTACTTTAGATGGTGGTAGAATTGGAATTGCTGCTCAAGGTTTGGGAATAGCAAGAGCTGCAATTGAAGATTCAATTAAATATGCAAAGGAAAGATACCAATTCGATCAACCAATTTCTAACTTTCAAGCTATCCAATGGATGATTGCAGATATGTGGGTACAATATGAAGCTGCTTACTTATTGACTTGGAGAGCTGCTTCTATGAAAGATAAGGGCTTAAATTATAGCAGAGAAGCTGCTATGGCTAAATTGGCGACATCTGAAGCTGCTATGTTTTGTGCTAATAAAGCTATTCAAATCCATGGTGGCTATGGCTATACAGAAGATTTCAATGTTGAGCGATACTACAGAGATGCTAAAATTTGTGAAATTTACGAAGGGACAAGTGAAATTCAAAGACTTGTGATTTCAAGAAGCTTACTTACTTAAATTTAGAAATTTAATAATCAAAGGTCGGGAATTAATCCCGACCTTTTTTCAATTTGAAATGAAACTACTTCACAACATATTAAATTTGATAGATAACAATAAGAAAACTGCAATTATATTGTTAGTAATTGTGAATTTACTAGTGCTATCTGTTAATTACAACCAAAAAGATACAGCTACTTTAATTGGCCCACACTCAACACCTGGCTATAACCCAGATATGAAAGGATATGTACTATTGACCCTTTATTTTCGAGGCGAAAATGATGGCAAGGAATTGGAAAATCCTTATACATACAGACCATTGGCTCCATTGATAGCTGCATAAATTAAATTCCTTTCGGCTACTGATGCTTTAAACTTAGTTAATATATTTCTTTCTTTTTTAATATTGTTATATTTATATAAGCTTCAAATCAAATTAAATTTGTCTTTCAACTTTGCACTATTTGGCTGTTTTCTTTATTCTTTATCATTCCCAAATCTATACTATACAACAGTTTGTCGAATAGACCCAATGTTGATATTTTTTATTACTTTCGGACTTTATTTAATACTCAAAGAAAATAATTATTTAATGATACTTCTGTATTTGCTGGGTGGAGCAGTCAAAGAAAGTTTGATTATTCTCCCTATTATTCACTTGAGTTATTTATATTTTGCAAAAAAAATAAATTTAAAATCAATTCTACCCTTGATAATTAATATTGCAGTATTTATTGTTTCATCTTTGTTTGTTCGCAAACAAATGAATTTTGGCAGCTTCTATTTGTGGTCTCCTGGCTGGAAAACAATTAATGAAAACATTTATAGAAAAAACACTTATATCACATTTGTATTGACATATTTTCATTTTGGAATTATTAATATATTGAATTTAAAATTCATCAAGCAATTCTCTAACTTTGAAAAAAGTTTGTATATAGGTGTATTCCTGTCGGTTTGCCTTTATTTGTACTCAATAATTGGTGCTTATACAGATGGAAGATTTATTTGGACTGCATACCCATTCGCCATTCCATTAGTTATGATTTATTTATCCAGAATAATTCAATCAAAAGAAATTCCATTATCAGCTTGATTAAGCAATTGTATCTTCTTTCATAAAGCTGCGTTGGTTCAAATAACGTTCAGCAAATTCTTTTTTCATAAATTGTAAGTCAACCAATATGAAGCAATCTATCGAATTACCAAAGTTATAATCAACACCAAAATCTAGAAAAGTAACTCCGCCATATTCGCAAATATCTGTGTATTTTCTTAGTAGAACTGGAATTGATAAATTGAAATTGCGAAGTGCATTTTTCACATTCTTATAGTCTTCTTCTTGAGAGTTTCCAGTTAATAAATTACAAGCAGTTTTACGTTTTGAATCGGAGGTTACAAACTTATTTTTAGCTTTCACATAAGAATTCTTATTCAAGTACCATTTTTTGTAGTATTCGAGAATTATAATTTTAGCGTCTGCTGGATAGCTATCGCTTATTGATACTGTACCGTAAAGATAACGTATTGATGGATTTTCGGAAAGCAAAGCACCAATGCCTTGCCATAAATAATCAAGAGCATTGCTATTCCAATATTTCTGCTGAATAAAACTTCTACCTACTTCCAAAGATTGCTCTAACAGTGGAACAAAATTATTTTCTATTGTAAATAATTCCGAAGTATAAAGTCCTTGTGTGCCGTAATTCTCTACTATTTCTTGGCATATACCAAGTCTATAAGATCCAACTACATCTAAATTATTTTCGTCCCAAAGTATGATGTGTTTGTAATATTTATCATAACTATCTATATCACTTTTATTTCCAGTTCCTTCACCAACTTTTCTATAAGTAATTTCTCTTAACCGAGAAATTTCTTTAAGGATTTGATTTGCAGTTGGATACTCACCTAAATATATTAGTTTCCCATCTCTTGTCATACCAAGCTTTTTAGTTTGAAGTAGCTCTAGTTTAAGTGATTTAGTTTGAATAGGATGAATGATTGTCTTTTCAGTTTCAAATATTTCTGGTTTATTTTTTTCAAGATTATATACGTGTTTTTTAAGTAGCTTTGTATTTAATTCTTCACTTAATGGACTCATTTTGAAAACATTTGCTGAAATCACATTACCAATTGATAATGTAATAGTTTGATTGCGTTGTTTGAACATTTCACTTGAAAGCAAAAAGGTAGCAAAGTTTTTATTTATCCAAGATGCTATATAGAAAATAAGAGAATTCTTGCCTTTAGTGTGGATAGGCAAAACAGGAACTTGAAAACGTTTAGCTAAACGAACAGCACCTCGCTGCCATTTTATATCTTTTATTCCTTTGATTGTAAGTCGTGAGACTTCAGCAGCAGGGAAGAAGATTACGGCTTGCTCTTTATTGAGAGCTTCTTCTATTTGTTGCAGATTTCGTTTTTGGGCTGAGTGTGAGTATAAATCAAAAGGTAAGAATAAGTTATTTACGTTGTCCAAATTCATAAGCAAATCATTTGTTACAATTTTCACATCGCTACGAACTTCGCCAATAGCTCTAACCAATGCCAAACCATCTAA
This sequence comes from uncultured Hyphomicrobiales bacterium, assembly GCA_964650885.1. GTDB lineage: Bacteria > Bacteroidota > Ignavibacteria > Kapaibacteriales > UBA2268 > JAPLFM01. Next base: position 9,548 of record CAZYXG010000007.1, read on the forward strand.
TGCACCAAGTGGATGGTTGGATACGCAAATTAGTTTGCCTTCTGCTGGGATTTTAAATTTGTCTTTTGCGGATAGAAAATATGAAAAATCGAGATATTCGAATAGCTCATCAATAAAATCGAAACCAAATTTATCTTCATTATTGATGATAAAACTATTGATTTGATTTACGTGGAAAAGCTTGCTGAGCAAGAAAGTAATAATGTTTTGTATAAACTTTGGGTACTTTTTTTCAAAATTAGGAAGTTTGGAAATAAGTAGTTCTTTGAGATTAATTTCTTTCATATTTTGCCAAGCAATAATTTTACTTTGCAAAATTGGCGAATTATAATTAAGTTGGAATAAAGTTTGAGTTAAGTTTAAATGAATATTAAAACTTAATAAATATCACGATCTTGGGTGGTAGCTTTTATGGACTGATTTAATAAAGTCTCTATCCAAGTGAGTATAAATTTGAGTGGTCGAAATATCGGAATGACCAAGCATTTCCTGCACAGCACGTAGGTCTGCACCGCCTTCTATCAAATGAGTGGCAAAACTATGGCGGAAAGTATGTGGGTGCACATTCTTTTCAATCATTGCAAGCTTGGTATATTTATCAATAAATTTCCAAATGGCCATTCGAGTTAGTTTACCACCTCTCTGATTGAGAAATAGAGTTTCATTTAAATTATTTATTTTTATAAACTTTGGTCGAACTTCGGAAATATATTTTGCAATCCATTCGAGAGCAACGCTACCAATAGGAACGATTCTCTCTTTGCTGCCTTTGCCAAAAACTCTCACAATTTCGGAATCAATAATTATATCTTTTGCCGAAAGTCCAGTTAGTTCCGATACTCTCAGCCCACAAGCATACATTACTTCCAATATTGCTTTATCTCTAATTCCAGCTAAAGTAGTTGTATCTGGTGTGGCAAGTATTTTTTCAACTTCCATATAACTTAGAGTGTCAGGTAGCTTTCTTCCAATTTTTGGAACATCTACTGATTCAGTAATATCTTCTTCAATTTTTTTATTAATTAGCAAGTATTTATAAAATGAGCGAAGAGTAGATAAATATCTAGCTTTGGAAGTATTGTTGAGTCCAGCTTCGTGTAGCAATACCAAAAATTGAGAAATATCTTCAGCTTTTGCTATTTGAAATGATTTGATAGCAGACATAGCTAAAAACTCAGCAAATCTTTTCAAATCGCTTTCGTAGGATTTAACGGTATTTTCGGAAAGTCCTTTTTCAAGAATAAGATAACTTTTGAAATTTTTAATCTCACGACTAAAAGCTAAATCAATTTCCATTAGATTCTACTGTTTTTTCCTTAGGAATTTCTTTGTATTCAACTCTTTGATGCTGCAAACCAGTCAAATTTTTCACCAAAGTTTGCTGAATGATTTGCAATTCACGAGTTGAAATATTACATTCATCGAACTGCCCATCTTGGAATTTCTCACGAATGATTTTATCTACAAGTTCATCAAGTTCTTCCAACGACTTTTTGCCTAATCGAGAAATAGCTTCGGCAGTATCGCAAATCATAATTATTGCAGCTTCTTTTGTATTCGGCTTAGGTCCAGGATAGCGGAAATCTTTTTCACTTATTTCCTCTCCACTTGCATAAGCTTGTTCAAGAGCTTTTGCATAAAAATGTCGAACAAGAGTATTGCCGTGGTGATTATTAATAATTTCAATAAGTCTTTCTGGTAATTTGTACTCACGTGCAAGTGTTACTCCATTTGCAACGTGTTCAATAATTACGTTTGCTGATTTCTTAGCTGAAATCATATCGTGCTTATTTATTCCAAAATAAATTTGATTCTCAGCAAAATATTCGGGCCGCTCCATTTTGCCAATATCATGGAAATAAGAAGCCACTTTCACAAAAGTTTGATTAGCATTTATTGCCGCAGCACATCTCTCTGAAAGCATTGCAAGCGACATAGAGTGTTGATAAGTACCAGGTGCAACTTCATTCAATTTTAAAAGTAGTGGATGGTTTAAATTATCAAATTCAAGCAATCGCAAGTCTGTTGCAAAGTTTGTTGTTCTATCAATTATTACCAACAAACCGAAAGTAATCAATGGTGAAACTATTGAATTAACAAGTGATATTGTTATTTTTTGAGCAACTATTATCCAGTCGGCATTGCGTTCCAATCCAAATGAAATTAATGGAAAAAGAAAGCCAATGAAAATAAAGAATATAGAGCGGAACATTTGGGTTCTGTTCTGTATATCACGCACAGTGTAGGCTGCTAAAGTACCTGAAAACATCATAATCACAGCTGTGGTATAATCATTTCCTCTAATCCCAGCTATTAGCAATGCCATAGTTACAGTGGCATAAAAGCCAGTTCTTGAATCGAAAACAATAGCTGCCAACATAGAAAGCGAGGGCAAAAATATCAAGTACTCAAGAGGGAATTCTGTTTTAAATTCAATAGTTAGCCATGAAAGCAGGGAAGTTATTACCATCATTCCGCAAATCAAGATAAACTGGAAATTATCGTTGAATATTTTCTTTCTAATTTTAACTAAATAGATTACAATGAAAGAGAATATCAAACAAACGTGACCAAAGCTACCAATGATTGTAAAGAGAATGTGGCTTTTGTCGCTAAGCTGATATTTTGCACTTAAATATGATTTTAGCTTCAAAGCGTCATTTTCAGATACTCTTTCGCCACGCTTAATAATCACTTCGCCTTTTTTAATAATGCCCATAGTTTTGGCAACATTATATTTTTCCATTTCCTTTTGCACATCTGTTTGATCGCTAGAATAAACAAGGTTTGCATTCTTGAAAACTGCGAGAATTTCTTTCGCAACTTGGTTTGGTCTGTCCCTTAGTTTTGTATCCAAATATGCTTTTCCTTTTTCAAAGAACTCTTTCGTATCGGTCAAATTTTGTGTTTTTCTATATTCGAGTGTGTTTTGAGTGGAAAGAATAATAACTTCATTACTTTTCACATTTTCTTTCTCAATATCTATCAGTCCAGAGTTCAATGTGTTTTTAATAAAAAAGCTAAGTTCATTTTTGATTCTATTTCTTTGGTCTTGCCCTTCAAAATTGGTAAGTTTGTCGCAAAGCTCAAAGATACTATTTGGAATTAAATTATTTGAAGCATCTCTTTTGCTAGGATTCGTGATTTTTTCAAGTTCATTTTCAACTAAAGGAATCACATCTTTTTTCTGAATGAAAACTGGAAGAGCTTTGTTTTCAGCTTTTCTTATTTCCGATTCATAAGTTGTGTTGTTTTTATAAATTGGGAAAGAAACATCAGCTATGAGAGTATTGTTCGACCAAATATAGCCAGGCTCAAGCGAAAAATCCGTACCTTCTGAATGATTATCTTTAAATTGTAGCACGAAAAATGTGGTACAAATGAGTATAGAAACAAAAAGAATCACAATTTTAAACTTAAGCGAGCGGCTTTCTTCGGCTTCTACTATTAAGTGCTTTTGTTCTTCTTCTTTTTTCAATTTATCGAATAAAGTTTCTTTATTTTTGTTCATATTTGTTTTTCGTTTTTTTAATTAATCTAATTTAAAAAAAATAAACCAAAAATATTGCTATGGAATGCTTCTATTTACCTGATTTGAATAAAACATCGAAGGAATTTGTATTTTCTTCAGACGAAATTAACCATTTGAAAGTGCTAAGAATTGCTAATAACGACATTTGTATGGCTACAAATGGAGCTGGACTTACCTCAATTGGAGTTATTGAAATTCAAAGCAAGAAGTATTTGTTCCAACCGAAGGATTATTTCGAGAACTTCGGCGAAATTGATACAAATATAACTGTTGGCTTTGGAGTGCTTTCAATTAAAGATAGAAATGAGTTTTTGATAGAAAAATGTGTGGAGCTTGGAGTAAATTGTTTTCTTCCACTTGCCACAAGATATGTGCAGAGCAAAGGGATGAATATAGAAAAGTTCCAATTGAAAATTGCTGCTGCTATGAAGCAAAGTAAAAGAAGTTATTTACCTATAATAAAACCAGTTATTGATTTGAAAAAAATTGATTTCACTGCTTATGATTGTGTGCTTTTAGCCGATGAAAATGGTGATAAGGAAATAAGTTCAATTTGCAAAAATGTTTTAATTTTAGTCGGGCCAGAGGGTGGCTTCCACGAAAGTGAAGTTGAAATGTTAGAAAAAATTATTAATTTGCAAAAATTAAATCTTGGACCTAACAGATTAAGAGCTGAAACCGCAGCTATAAATTTGGTTTCAATATATAGACAAAGGTATATTTAAACAATGAATTTGAATTGGACGAAATGTAAAGGTGGAGTTTGGTGTGATTTATTCAAATTAAATGTGAATCACCCAACTTTTAGCGAAATGCAAGGAATATATATTCTTTGGATAGAAAAAGACAATATTAGAAAAGTTCTAAAAATTGGCTATGGCGTTATGAGCGAAGAGCTGAATAATGCAAAAAATGATTTGGCAATACAAGCATTTAGATATATTGGCACTCCAATGACCTTTGCTCCTGTTGATGAAGATTTTGCAAATGGAATATTGACTTACTTACATAAAATGGTTGTCTCTCAAATGTCCAGACCTCCTAAAGAACTAACTCACCCTATAAAAGTAAATTTACCTTGGTAAACTTTAGTTTGCAACTAGTTAATTCCATCACGTAGTTTTCTGATTTTAAGTCGTGAACTTTCGCAATAAATTGAGTTTGGATAGTTTCTCAGTAGCTTTGAATAATTTTCAATTGCTTCTGCCTTATTGCCCATATTCTCATAAACTCCAGCCAAATAGAATTGAGAATCGTCCACGAAATTTGAAGCAGGGAATTTCAGTTGAAAATCATTCAATTTACTTATTGAATTTAATGAATCATCTTGTGCAATATAGATTTTGCATATTTCTAATAAAATAAATTCTCCCAAATCATCTTCTTCATATTGCTTGAATAAGTTTGAATAAAGCTCTAATGCTTTTTGTGAATTGCCTGCAATTCGCTCAAAGTCAGCGTTCAAATATAGTTTCAAACCAGTAGTATTTTTCTTATTGCTTGTGATTAGCATTTGCCTATGTATTGCATCGTTTGCTACAGAAGAAAGAGTATTTTGCGAAATAAAAGAATAAAGTGAAAAAGCGGAATCAATATTCAATTGGTAGAGCTGAATATCGGCAAGTCTAAGTTTTGCAGTTTCCACTCTTTCGTCGCTTCGCATATTGCTTTTAACAATTAAATCACTATAAAGAAGGGAAGCTTGATCGAAATTTCGAGCAAAAAATTCAATATCGCCAAGTAGCAAATTTGCACTCAAAGCAGCATTTGAGTTTTGATATGTCCTTAATAATGTTTGTAAAGTTACTTTTGCTTCATCATATTTTTTTTGTTTCAATTGCAATTGAGCAATTCTATAAAGGCAATCGGAATTTACGTTTGGGTTTGGTGCTTCTTTTAGCACTCTATAGTAACGATCAATTACTTCATCAAGTTTTGATTCATTCAGCAATTTACCTTTTTCATACTTAGCTTCCATTATTTGAGCATAACCAAAAAGTGCATTTGGCAGAAAAGCACGCATATTTTTGCTATCAATGATTATTTCATAAGCTTTAATTGCAATATCGAATTCCTCATCTTTGCGTGAGATTTCAGCAAAATCAAATAGATAAAAGCCATTTGAATTTCTAAGTTTGTCTATTCTGGTAACTACATCGAGTGCTAAATTGAAATTCTTAGTTGTTCGCAAAAGCCAAGAATAAAGCTCTTGAATAAGAATATCTTTATCTTCGGAACTAGCCAATCCTTTCATTTCTTTTAAAATGTAATCCGATGCTTCTTTATTGCTAATTAGTGCAAAAATTCGACCTTGCACCGAAGGAAGTTCTCTGCGTTTTAGCAAATACTTAATTAGCTCTTCGTAACCATTTTTGTAATCATTAGTAGCTACATAGAGTTTTGTTAGTTCATCGCTAAAAGCCAGTTCATTGCTGCTTTTGTTTCGCCCAGTTTTTAAAGAGTTTATTGCAAAATCAAATGCTTGCACTTGAGATTGTGAAGTTGCAATTTTTAAATAGTTTTCATCCAAATCATTTGCAAGTGCTATTGCTTCATTCCAAGAAATTTTTGCATTCTGGAAATCAGCAGTTTTCCATTGCATTTCAGCAAGAATATTGAAACTTTCAATATCTTTCTTGCTTTCTAATCTTATTTGAGCAATTTTCAATAATTCTGTGAATTTATTGGTTCGTTTCAGGTTTTTTGCAAGCCCAAAGAAGTAATTATCGTTTGCTGGCTCATTTTCAAATAAATCTTTGTAGATTCTTGTTGAGTTTTCGTAGTCACCATTGGCTTCGTAGGCCATAGCAGTCTCGAATTTCCTTTGATTTGCACTTTGTGAGAGCAAGGAAAGATTTAAAATAATTAGTAGTATTGGGATTAACTTCTTCAATTTATTTGTTTTCATTTTCAACATTTTTTGATGTTAACTTAGTATTTAAGTAGTTTTTCATATTTTTGAACTCTTCAAAATTACGTGAAAATATGAACTTAGTTGTAAAATTGTTTAAAATTCTCTTTGCTCTCTTTGTAATTCTAATTGTCGGGTCAATAATTGTGTCGTTTTTCTTGCCCAACAAGATTAAAGTTTATAAGACGATGAAGATAAATAGCTCGTTTGCCAAAGTGCAGAATCAAGTGCTTAACTTAAAAAACTGGAATAACTGGAGCGGACTTTCTTTGCTTGATAGCAATGCAAAAGTTATTATCAATCAGAACGAAAAAGGAGTCGGCTCATATTTAGAAATGAGGTCGGCAAAAAATGGGAATATGATGATTAGTTTTTCTTCTTTCGATTCTTTGATTGGAGTGAAATTTGATTATTACTTAGGTTACAAAATTGATACCACTCACAGCACAATTTCTGGCTATATCAATAAGAAGCACGCTTTTAAATCTAATGGAAGTATCACTTATAAGAACTTAGGAAACTCTATAGAGGTTTCTAAACTTTATGAAATGAAGTTGGACTGGTTCCCAATAAATAAACTTTTTGGCTTCCTATTTTTGGAACGGCAATTTAGCGAACAAATAGATATGGAATTGCGTACAATGAAACAATATTTAGAAAGTAATAAAAGTGAATAGCTGAAAAAGTTTTGCTACATAATGTTCTTGCTCACATACTTTGCATTAAACTCAACTGCACAGCCATTAGATATGGGCGGCAGATCGGGCGATAAGATTAAGTATTTCGCTGATAGCTTAATTGGGAGTCGTGGAAACTTTGGCCCAGTTCGGGAATATTTCAATAATGTGAGAATCTTTCAGGGCGATATTAAGATTACCTGTCGCTATGCTATACAGTATTTGATGGAGAATCGCTCTGAGTTGCAAGGTCATGTTGTCTTTGAGCAAAATGGAATGATTCTTAAATCCCCAAAGGTTAGCTATGATGGAAACAAAAAAATAGCTAAAGCATATAATGGTCTTGAAATTATTGATGGTAGAAATAAGATTATCTCTCGCTCTGGGAATTATGACGCTACTACTTTTGAAGCTCAATTTTTTGAGAATGTTGTAATGGAAAATGATTCTGCATTAATTTATGCGGAAGTAGCACATTACAATAGAAAAACCAAAGTAACAGAGCTCTATGGCAATGTTTATGTGAAAGGGAAGTTCAGTAACTCAAGGATTACTTGCGACACATTGATTTCTAATTCATTGGAAGGGTACTCAATTGCTTATGGCAATCCTATTTTGCAGCAAATTGATACTACTAAAGCAAAGGGCGACAGCATTGCACAGAAGCTTGATACTTTAATAATTTCTTCAAGAGTGATGGAGACATTCCGTGGAGAAAATGAAATTTATGTTTTCACTGATAGCGTACAGATTTTTAAAGAAGGAATGAAAATTAAAACTGGATGGGCAGACTTCAATAAAAAGTACAATAGAATTAAGCTTTTGAAAAACCCAAAAGTTTGGATGGATAATACTTTACTCTATTCAGATTCAATCACAGTAATGCTATCGGAAAACAAGATAAAATCAATTTATCTTCAAAATTCAGCAGTTTCAGCTTCTGTGGAAGATACAAATTATTCTACAAGAATAAATCAAATTATTGGCGATGAAATATTCATTAAGTTCTATTCAAGCAAAATTAATTCAATGGATAGCTACAACAATGCGAAGAGTCTTTATTATTTAATGAATGACACAATCCCCGATGGTGCTTCAGTTTCTGCTTGCGACACTATTAACGTTAGCTTTGCCGATGGCAAACCAAATGAAATACTTTGGAATGGAAAAGTAGTTGGCGATGTTTTCCCTGAAAATAAAGTGGAAGATAATCCAAACCAGTTCTATTTACCAAAGTTTATTTGGTACACCGATAGACCCCTTAAAAAAGCATTGAAATCAAAATTTTTGCACAAAAATTAAAATTTCTGTAATTTTTTGCCCACTTTTTCATTCTTTTAACAAGAAACATTTTGCATATAATTAAAAATTTAGCAAATTGTAATTATATAATGGCTTAAACCAAGCCAACCTTTCTAATTTATGAATATGAATGGGGTGCATTATGAGAAAATTTGTATTACTTTTTCTAATAATTTCCAACATATTACTTGCTCAAAGCACACAAAAGCCCTCACTTTATGAGGGTAGGCATTTCATTGTTGGATTTATGCAAAATGAAGTTCGTACTATGAATGCCACTCCTAAAAGTTTTAAAATCTATATAACTTCAAATAAATTGGCAAATGTAAATATTATTTTGCCAAATGGAAATATTTATACCACAGTAGTTGTACCAAAAAGTTACTCAGTTTATAATGTAGATGCCATATTTGAGGTAACAGCCAGCGAGCAGATAGAAAGAAAAGCTATTGAAATAACTTCCGATGTGCCTATTTCTGTGAATTGTTATAGCAGCCAGTATCAAACAAGTGATATTTTTGCAGCAATTCCAGTTAGTCAATTAGGTTTGGATTATTACGCCGTTTCTATGCCAAGTGATTATTACGCCCAAGAAAATTTAGATAGTTACAATGCACTTTACAACAGTCAAATTGCAGATAAATTTCAAATTTTACCTAGGAGCGGAGAATTTTTAATTATTGGTACTCAGGACAATACTATTGTTAGAATTACTCCAAGTGCCGTTACTCAAAGTACAAGACAAGCTGGGCAACAATTTCAAGTAAACTTGAATAAAGGTCAGACTTATTTAGTAAAATCTTTAGCAAATATGCAATATAATCTTATTGGAACTAATGATTTGACTGGTAGTAGAATCAATTCTTCCAAACCAGTTGCTGTTATTTCAGGACACATGCGCTCGTCAGTGCTTCAGAATAGATTTGATTTTGATAGCAAAGATCATCTTGCGGAAATGCTTCCACCTGTAACTGCCTGGGGTATTTTATATTATAGCACTCAATTTTCCCCAAGTATATCAAGTATGTATAAAATAGTTGCATCTCAGCCAAATACTGTTGTAGATGTGACTGCAAACTTTTCAACAACATCTTTGTCTTTTACCAATGCTGGAGATTATAAATCAATAACTACAGTTCAAACTCCAGCTATATGGCAATCCAATAAGCCAATAATGGTAAGTCAATTTATGGCAAGATTGGGAGGGTCTAATGAAAATGACAACTCAGACCCTGCAATTGTTATTTTGCCTCCTGCCGATCAATACATTCAAAATGTGAATTTTGTAACTCCTCGAAGCAATGTTACTGGCTATCCAACCACACAATATACTTCCAACAGAGCAACTTTATATTGCGATTCCAAAGCTTGGCAAAACATCAAACTTGATGGAACTTTGATTAGAAACTTGACTACTTTCTATGTTTTTAATCAATTTGGTGGAAATCCATATTATTATGGAAGTATTGATTTATCTACTGGATTCCACAATATAAGTACCGATTCTGGTTACTTTGGCGGCATAATGTTCGGTACTGGTAATTATGATTCCTACGCCACTACTTTAGGAAGTTCTTTGATAGATTTCACTAAAGTGGGCAAAGATAAATCGCCAGTACTATGGAATTCAAATAGTCAATGCGATGCCTTTCAAATGAATTTTATGGATACATTGCTAACTGATAATGGTATTGCAAATATTGACATTGACCAAACTTCGTCACGAAATGTAACCTATAGCTATAGCATTGCTACTGATTTGAAACGGGCAATGATTTCTGGGAAAATTATTGACCTTACTCAAGATGCCTTTATGGCTGGGAAAACTTATGATTTGGAAGGGAATTCATCTAGCTTCTCTTATAGTTTCAGTGGTATAAATATTGGAGTGACAAGTTCTGTGCAATTTGGAAATGTAGCCATTAAGGATTCTGCTACTAAATCAATTATGATTACGAATTTCACTGGCAATTCATATCAGATTAATAACTTTTCTGTAAAAAATGAAACAAGAGTTACTTTCGATAGGACTTTCCCAATTGCTTTATTGCCTAATGATTCTGTGAAAGTGAATATAAAATTCAAGCCATCTGCTTCTAAAGCTATGCTTAACGATGTGATAGAAATGGAAATTGCAAACTGTTTGAAAAGAGAAATTAAGTTAAATGCAATAGTTACTAACCCTGGATTGACGCCAAGTATTAAAGATTTTGGCGAAGTTTTAGTTGGTGATACAGTTTGTGGAAATGTATTTTGGGTAAATAATGGCGATGAAGAAATTGAAATATACCAGCTGAATTGGCTAAATAATGATGCTTTTAAATTTGATACAACTGGCTTTATACCTAAGAAGTTAATGCCAAACGATACTTTATGGCTTTATAATGTTTGTTTCATTCCAGAACAAGATTCGGTTTTCGCACTTGATTTGGACTTAATGAACGACAAAAACTTAGTAGCCATATCTAATGTGAGAGGGGTGGGAGTTAGGCCTGAATTTAGAGATATAGTAATAGACTGGGGAGCAAGAAGATATGGTACTTCCAATGATTCTACGTTGGTTGTGAATAACTATGGCAAACACACTGGAACAATATTATTTCAATATTTAGAAAAGCTGCAACGTAACGATGCAAATATAGACGCACTAAATTATTTGAATAATAAAACTATTGGCAAATCAGACTTTATTTCATATCCTGTAAATTTCACTCCAGCGGATTATGATTCTTTGGGCTATGAGCAAAGAGCAGCTTACTTTGCAGATTGGAAAAGACATCCACTTTTCCGAATTACTTTGAAAGGAACAGTATTAGTACCTGTGCCTGAAAAAATGTTTTTCTGTTTTGATTCCACACAAGTTGGCACCACAAAAAACAGTAAAGATTCAATCCCAATTTTGCGAAATACTGGCAATACTCCATTTACTGTGAAATCTGTTACACCAATAGGTGGAGATATTACTTCATTCAACATTAATTATAGCGATTACGCAAATAAATCGTTAAAGCCTAACGAAGAATTAAGAATTTTTGCTACCTTTAATCCACAAAAACCTGGCCCACACATATTAGATTTGGAGATGATTACTGATGCAGGTATCAATTTTACAGATTTAGCAGTACAAACAAGACTTTGCGGAATTGGTGTTTCTATGGACACAATTGCAATAGATGTAATTACAAAAGATAATTCACTCCCATCTTGTGTTTATGGCTTTGTGCCATTTCGCATTACTAATAATAGTAACAAAGAAATATCACTTAACAAAATAAGATTCCAAACTAGCCCCCTCACTTTAGATAGCTACAACTTAACTCCAAAGGTACTTCTTGCAAATGAATATTATGAAGATTCAATTCGAGTGATAGGCAATAAGAGTGGTTCCGAAATTATACAAATTGATGCTGAATGTAGCTTTATTAGAATTGTAAGTGGTGCAAATCAATCAATAGACACTGTTATTTCCACAATTGCTAATGTAACAATCACAAGCAATAAATTTATTTTCAAAGGATTGATAAGCGATACTCTTACAATTGGTACAAAAGATACGGTCTATTTTGAGGGTAGTTTCGATAGAAAAGTTGATATTAGTGAATCCTTTAATTTTAGTATAGACTATGATACAAACATAATTTTCCCTGATACAACGCTTAAGCCAAAACTTTATAAAATCATAAAAAATGACACAATTGAAGTTGCAATTAGCTTTGAGCGAAAATTTGGACAAATTTCTCTAAAAACATTGGATAAATTCGCTGGTTCCGATTCTATTATTTGGCGTATAGAATTACCTGTTTTAGTGCTATTAGGGGACAAATTGAGTGCAAAATTTAAAATAAATGCTGTTTCAGAGGGTTGTTTTGAAAATATTGTAGAAAATAGTTTTGTATCTTTAAACAATATTTGTATTTTTAATTTAAGACAAACGGAGATTATTGATAAATTACCTTATTTCGAGGTTTATCCTAATCCTGCGAGTGATGAATTCAAATTAAGCTTTTTGCTTTTGGGTACAGAAGATGTTAAAGTTAATGCGATAGATGTTCTTGGAAAAGAAACAACTATTTTTAGCCAAAAAGATATGACCAAAGGGGATTATTTGATAAATGTTAAAAATATTGTTTTGATAAATGGACTTTATGTATTAAGTTTAAATATTGGAAACACCACTACATTTACAAATTTGATAATTTCTAAATAATAAAACCGAAAAGGTACCAGTTATATGAAAAGATTTAAACTATTTCTAGCGATTTCAACATTTGCTTTACTTAATACCGTTATTGTTTCAGCTCAGGATGAAGATACTCCATTGGGACCAAGACCTACTTCTACACCTATTTATGTAGGCCCAGTTTTAGGTTACAACAGGACTTATCATAGTGTTGATTTGGCTACTTATAATTCAACTGTTCCTTGTCCTATTTTCACTAATGGCGATAACAATGGTTACTTTTTTGGTGCATCTATTGAATATATTCTTGGAGCTGCTAAAGATTCAAAATCATCTGTAATCGGTAGAATTCTTTATAACACTTTTCCTGCATCGTTTTCAAAAGAAAGTGGTGAAGCTAGCACTGGTGGTTTCCCTTCGTTAGATAAAGATGGTAATCCTACTTATTCCGATGTGTTACACACAAATGAAGTTAAATTCAGCACTATTACGATAGAAGCAATGTATAAATTTAACTTTATGAATAGTCTTGGATTAGTTGTTGGACCTAGTATTGATGTGGTGTCTTTAGCAAAATCACAAGAACAAAAAATGTCCTTGGTAAAGCCAGCAAATGCTTCATTCAAAGTAAACCCTGACGCTAAGGATATTCGCTATACTGATTTTGTTTCTGGAAATAGTAACCCTCGTGGTATTATTTTGAAAGAAGGAGATATTGCTGGTAGCGGAATTAGATTTGGATTGAAAGCAGGTATCCAATATGAAATCATTACTAAAAGTAATATGTATATAGTTCCTAGCTTATCTTACAATCTTGGTCTAACTTCAATTTCAAGCGACCAAACTTGGAGAGTTAGTGCAATTCAAGTTGGTGTAGATATTAGATTTGCAATTAAGTAATTCAATTCGAAATTTTTTAATGAAGTGCTTACTTGGAAAAGTAAGCACTTTTTTTTTAAGTAGCTATGGAAAATCTCTGGTCGCCTTGGCGAAGTAAGTATATTGAAGATTTTAAATCGCCACAAAACTCATGTGATTGCTTTTTGTGCGATGCAATTTTGCATTTGACTGAAATGCAAACAATTGAAGCTATGCAAACCACTCTCATAGTTTATAAAACTAAGTTTTCTTTTGTGATTTTAAATAAGTTCCCGTATAATGCAGGACATATTTTGGTTTGTCCCAAAAGCCATAAATCAGATTTGAAAGAGCTTAGCCAAGATGAATATCTTGATTTGACATTGCTTATTCGCACCGCTACCGAGATTGTGAAATCAATTTATAATCCACACGGCTACAATCTTGGATTGAACAATGGTAGTGCTGGTGGGGCTGGTGTGCCTGGGCATTTACATTTCCATATTGTGCCTCGTTGGACAGGCGATACAAATTTTATGACTTCTATAGCAGATGTGAAAGTGATTTCGCAAGAGCTTAGTGCAACTTTCGACAAATATTTTTCTGAATTTTCAAAACTAGAGCAATAATTGGAATTAATAAGAGCTAATAAAGCTTTAGGGCAGAATTTTTTGATAGATATGAATATCAGAAAAAAAATTATTGCGGCAATGGAAATTGAAGCTGGTGATTATATTTTGGAAATTGGTCCTGGTACTGGTTCTTTAACAGAGTTATTGTTAGATTTTGATATTAATTTGAAAGTGATTGAGATTGATGAAAGAGCAGTACTTGAGTTAGAAAAGTTGAAATCAAAAGGTAATTTTGAAATAATCCAAGCAGACGTACTCAAAATTAATTTAGATAATTTATTTGATGGACAAAAGAAAATCAAATTGATTGGGAATTTACCATATAATATTTCAAGTCAAATTATTTTCAAACTCTTTGATAACTATCAAATGTTTGATTTGGCTTTGATAATGCTGCAAAAAGAGATGGCAAAAAGATTAGTAGCAAAGAAAAGTACTAAAGATTATGGCATTCTTACAGTCAATACTGAACTGTTTTCTCAAACGGCTATCCTATTCGATGTTTCGCCAAATTGTTTTTTGCCCAGACCCAAAGTTACATCTTGCATAAGTAGATTGAAACTATTGGATTCAAACCAATTCAGCAAAAGCGAGCTTAAAGAAATACAAACTTTAATCAAAGTAGCTTTCAACCAAAGACGTAAAATGCTATCCAATTCATTAAAAAGTTTGATTTCAGAAAATAATAAAGCTTTCGAGAAATTCACTAATTTAAGAGCAGAAAATTTGAGTTTAGAGGATTTTATTGAAATTTATCAAGGAAATAAATAAGAATCAATGTTTAAAAGCGGAACAAATAAATTGCTTTCAGCACTCAATATGGTGGACGTTTACACTTTGGCTATGCTTTTTATTTATAATTGCTTATATATTTCGTTTTTCAATAGAATACCCAATTCAGTTAGTGGATTAGCAATAAACACACTATTTATAGTTATTATCTTCATTGTTGCAAATAAAACAAGCACAATGAATTTGCAAGGCAAAAAGATGCTTTTCCGCAAATTGTACTTTATGCCAATTGCCTACTATATATATTCACATATTTTCGATTTTGTGAAAGTGATTAATCCAAAAGATTATGACGATTTGCTTAGTGTTTGGGATAGAGCAATTTTGGGAATGAATGTGCCTGAGCTTTTCGCAAGTATCCAATTTCCCTTGCTAACTGAATATTTACAAATCACTTATTTCATGTTTTTCTTCTATCCAATTTTCTTAGGAGCAGAGTTCAGCTTCAAAGGAGAGATTTCTAAATTGGAAGAATACGCTAAAACAATTATTTTTGGGTTCTATTTTTCATATTTGCTCTATCTTTTGCTGCCAGCAGTAGGCCCAAGGTTCTATTTGCATAACTTTGCCAATCTTGATAGCGAATTGCCAGGGATAATACTTTCGCCATATCTACGCAATATAATTAATGTTGGTGGTGGCATAATTGATCCAAGCAATAATCCAATGGCACAGGTCAATAGAGATTGTTTCCCAAGCGGTCACACTATGATGACCTTTATGACAATTTTATTAGCATTTAGGTATAATTCCAAATTTAAGTATATTGTTTTAGTTTTGGGTAGCAGTTTAATAATTTCTACTCTTTATATGCGTTACCATTATTTAGTTGATATGATTGCTGGCTTATTCTTTGGTGCATTGTCACTTTATATAGAGCCAAAAATATCGAGATATTTGAAACATCATTTGTTGAAAAAATGAAAAATATTACAATTTTAATATGCTTATTGATTATTAAAGTTAATCTCTTTGCTGAGACTGGCTTTGTGAAAGTGCGTTTGCACAATTCCAATTCTACTTATTCAGAACTGATTAAAGATTTGGACTTGGAAAGTGCATTAATCAAAAATGGCGAGTGGGTGGAAGTTATTGTCAATAGCACTGAATTAGAAAAGATAAAATCTGCTAAGTTAAATTTTGAATTACTGGTTTTAAATAATAAACCAACTGAAAATGAGAACAATAAAGATTTAACAAACTCATTGCAAAGTGCGAAATATTTCAAATATGGTAAGTTAGGTGGCTTTTATACTTTAAGTGAAGCTGTGGCTACTTACGATTCTTTAATGAGCAAATTTCCAGATTTGATTGAAAAAATTTCAATTGGGAAATCTGTTCAGAATAGAGATATTTGGAGCTATAAGCTGCACGATAAACTAAATAGCAAAGATACTGTTTCTACTTTAATGACTGCTCTGCATCACGCAAGAGAGCCGCTTGGATTAACCACTTTAACATACTTCGTTTGCGAATTGCTTGAAAAATATGAACAAGGCGATTTTGCTGCAAAACATTTGTTGAGCAATTTGCAAATCTTCATTGTGCCTGTAATCAATCCAGATAGCTACTTAGCAAACCAAACAGGCGATAGCACTGGCGGTGGTATGATTAGAAAAAACCAAAGATATAATAATTCTGGCAAATACATTGGCACTGATTTAAATAGAAACTATGGCCCCTACTCTATGTGGGATGCCACTATTGGAGGAAGTTCAATTTTGGAAACAGATGAAACATATCGTGGAACTGCTCCATTTTCAGAACCAGAAACAATGGCAATAAGAAATTTGGCGTTGCAACATAATTTCAAAACTGCTATAAATTATCACAGCTATGGCGATATGGTGATTCACCCATGGAATGCCTATCAAATCAATTCAGATTCAAGTTTATATCAATCATATTGTTTGAATTCCACAGAATTAAATAGATATATCTATGGTTGGGATGTGCGTTCAGTAGGATATTTTGCTCGTGGAAATTCCGATGAATGGTTTTATAGCACTGATTTGAATAAGAAAAGAACACTTTCGGTTACTCCCGAAATAGGTAAAACTAAAAACGGTTTTTGGGGATATACAAGAGCGGATATACTTCGTTATGGTATTGACAATCTAGCAATGAATTATAACGTGCTGTGGTCTGCAAATGATAATGTAGTAGTTTATTCAAGTGAATATAATTGCGAAAAAAATGAAATTAAAGTTAAACTTCGAAACATTGGTACAGAGAAATCAAAAAACACCAACTTAGTTATTAATGCCGATAATAGTTTCTTAAACATTGATAAAGAATTTTTAATTTTCTCATTAGAAAAAAATCAAGATACTATATTGACTTTGCCAATTAGCTATTTGACTGGTTTTGAAAATGCTACTAAAGTAAACTTAAGTTTGGTGTATTTAAAGGAAGGTAAAATCTATAGAAGCCAAGCTTTTGCTATTGCTTTAGGTAATTGTAAAAATAATTACTTATTCAGAAATAATGAAATTAGCAGCGATTGGCTTTCGAATACTTGGGGTTTGGAGTTGGATTTGCAAACTAAAACACTAGTGCTTAATGATTCACCATATACTACTTATAAGGATTCAGCAAAGACTTATTTGACTTATGACAAATCAATTACATTATCAAGCGATACGGTTTATAATTTTGTTTTCGATACACGCTGGAATATTGAGCGAGAGTTTGATTTTGCAACAATTGAAATTTTCAGCAGCAAATCAAACAGCTGGAAATCTTTAACTACAAGTAGAACAGTGGCGGGTAGCAATGCATACAAATCAGCTCAGCCGACTGGCTCTATTGGTTTGCACGGAAACATAAATGAATGGATTCGTCAAAGCTGCGTTTTGGAAGATTATTCAGGTGCAAATGTAAAGTTCAGATTTGGGGTGGTTTCTGATGGAGGTAATCATTTTGAAGGATTTTATTTAAAAGATATACGAATAGAGAAGTTCGCTAAAAAGCTATTGACAGATGTTTTAGAGGAGCAAAAAAATAACACCACTTATTATTTTATAGCAAACGATAGAATAAATTTCAATGAACCTCAAAATGTTGAAATAGTTAATCTACTGGGTGCAAAAGTAAAAACGTTTGAAAATACTAAAGAAATTGACTTATCGCCTTTAGAAAGCAATGTATATTTCTTAATTTTGAATAATTCAAATGAACAAACAGTTATTAAATACATTAAATATTAGAAATTGGATTACTACTTAACCATTGCAGGACCTAAAAGAGAAGAAGTAAAAATTGAGAAATCTAAGTTTATTGCTTCAGTAGCTCCTGTTAAATCAAATCAAGAAGCTAAATTATTTCTCGAGCAAATCAAATCTGAATTCCACGATTCAAGGCATAATTGTTATGCATATCAAATTGGACCAGAAAGTTTGGAATATAAAAGCTCCGATGATGGCGAGCCAAATGGTACAGCAGGTTTGCCAATACTTTTTGCACTCAAAAAATCTGGTTTTAGCGATATAGTTCTGGTAGTAACTCGTTATTTTGGTGGAGTGAAATTAGGGAAGGGTGGCCTTTCAAGGGCTTATTCAGAGGCAGCGAATGTGGTTTTGGAAAAGTGCACATCTAAGCAAATTGATTTAATTATAAAAGTGAAAGTCTTCTGCACCTATGAAGATATTAGCATAATCAAAAAGTTAGTCTCGGAATATGCACTTTTTGAAGATGGTCAATATGAAGATTCAATAGAGATATTGACACATATTCCTAAATCTAAAGTAGAAGAATTTACTCAAAAAGTATCAGAATATACTCGGCTGAGAGCTGGCTATAAGATATTAAGGAAATGATATTATGATAGTGATAGAAAAAGTGAAACAAATGCAGTTAGTTTCCACTACACATAGAAAAAATGGAAAGAAAATAGCTGTAGTACCAACTATGGGCTATCTGCACAAAGGACATACATCTCTAATAAATAAAGCAAAAGAAGTTTCCGATATTGTTATAACAACCAGCTTTGTTAATCCAACACAATTTGCTCCCCACGAGGACTTTGAGCGATACCCAAAGAACTTTGAAAGAGATGTGCAGCTGGCAAAAGAAGCTGGATGCGATTATTTCTTTATGCCAAACACTCTTGAAATTTACCCCATTGGCTTTGCTACCGAAGTCGCAGTTCGCAAAGTAACTGAAGACTTTGAAGCTATCTCCCGACCAGAACACTTCAAAGGTGTTTCTTTGGTAGTGGCTAAGCTGCTCAATGCTACTTTGCCCGATGTTGCTATTTTTGGACAAAAGGATTATCAGCAAACACTTGTGATTAAAAGATTAATAGCCGATTTGAATTTCCCAGTGGAGGTAGTAATTAGCTCAACAATAAGAGAATTTGATGGCTTGGCTATGAGTTCAAGAAATGTTTATTTGAGTGAAGAAGACAGAAAAAGTGCTAGTATTTTATTTGCTACCCTCGAAAAAACACGCCAAGCAATAGAGTATGGAGAAAAGAACAGAAAGATAATAAACGCAATAATGTTGAAAAATTTAAGAGCATCTGGAAATTTGAAAATAGATTATGCTCTTTCGGCATTGGCAAATGATTTAGACCAACCAGAAGATTTCCTTCCAGGAGATGAAATAGTATTACTATTGGCTGTATATCTAGGCAAGACACGCCTTATAGACAACACTCTGATTAAAATTCCATACCAACTATCGAACAATGATAACTTCAAAGAAGGGATTTAGTTAAGGTATTTACGTTGGATTCGACAAATACCAAAATTAAATTCAAAATTAAATCATCAAAATGTTGAATTTTATTTTGTGTATTCAAGAATTATTAATAATTTTAATAATTCGTGTAACAAATTTTGATTTATTTCATTAATTGTTAAAACTCTATTTATACATTTTAAGAAAGGGTAGTTATGGAAAGAAGAGATTTCCTAACTCTTAATGGCAAAAAAGCATTTTATAATTCTTCTGATGAAGAAATTGATACGCTGAGAAAAGAGAGAAAAAATGAAGCTTCGCTTTTAAATACAAATTTAACACGAGAGCAGGCTGCCCATCTGCTTCGCAGAATTCACTTTGGAGCAAAGCCAGAAGAAATTGATTTCTTTGAAAATAAGCCAATTTCCGAAGCTGTGGATATATTGCTTGGCGATGGTTTGGATTATATGCCAGCCAATTCTAGCAGATTGCCCACGGGCAAACCAACATTAAGTTGGTTGGATTCTATTCTGGAAAATCCACAAAAAGTTACTTTAGAAATTCAAAATATTATTAAAAGTCAGCATAATTCTCGTTATGGTCAGTTTATCGCTTGGTGGCTCGATACAATGAGAAAAGAAAATGCACAATCCAATCCTGTAATGGAAAAGTTGTCTCTATTTTGGCATAGTCACTGGTGCATTGGTTATAACTATGATGGCGAT
Source organism: uncultured Hyphomicrobiales bacterium (assembly GCA_964650885.1). GTDB lineage: Bacteria > Bacteroidota > Ignavibacteria > Kapaibacteriales > UBA2268 > JAPLFM01. The sequence continues at coordinate 29,840 of CAZYXG010000007.1, forward strand.
GATTTGATCCCACCACCATTATTATTCAGAAATTTGAATAAGATTAGAAAGTACCGATTGGGAAATTTTAAGAAATTTGCCGAGGAGATGACTTTAGATGGTGCATATTTACTTTACCAAAGTTTGAATGAAAGTACAAAAGGAAACCCAAATGAAAACTATATGCGTGAGCTTATGGAGCTTTTCACAATGGGCATTGGAAATTACTCCGAAGGTGATATTAGAGAGGGTGCAAGAGCATTGACTGGCTGGAGAGTAACAGCAAACCTTGGAGATAGAAAAGTATTCGATAATTTTGATACATATTTCAGCCAACCCGATCATGATTTAACTGCAAAATCAATAATGGGCGAACCAATTTTAGCTCGTACTGATGCAGACAATAACATTGACAAAGTAAGAACAGAAGAAGTTGTGGGCATTTTGAATATTTTATTCAATCGTCGTCCACAAGCAATTTCAGAATTTATTGCAAATAAACTTTATTTGTATTACATTTATTCTAGTGCTGGGAAAGTGGATGAAACAGTGATAAAAACATTAGCTTCTAGTTTGCGAGATAATAATTTTGAACTTAAACCAATGTTTAAAACACTTTTTACATCGGACTTTTTCTTCGAACCAGCTGTGATGGGTAATCAAATTAAAACCCCTGTGGAATTATTTGTAGGGCTTGAAAGATTGCTTAACACTACTTATACAGCAAACACTTCTGCTATTAGCGATACTGACCAAATGCTATTTAATCCGCCCGATGTGGCTGGTTGGAAAGGATACCGTACTTGGATAAACACAAAGACATATCCGCAGCGTGTAAACCATTGCAAAGTATTTTTAGACCAAGTGCAGAAAGTGAACTATATAGCTTTTGCTAAATCTATTAAAAATTACTCTGACATCAATGTATTTTTAGATGGCTTTTTTGAAGTAACATTGCCAAAGAAAGTTTCTGATAGCAGAAAAACAAGATACTTAGGTTATTTGCAAGCCAATGGTGGGATGAATGCTGGTAATTGGGCGAATGCGATTGATTCCAGTAGCGACAATGCTTTGACAGCACTAAAAGCTATATTTAAAGAAATTATTTTAGAACCAGATTTCCAATTGATTTAAGGAGATGAGCAAAATGCAAAGAAGAAACTTTATAAAGTCTAGTGCTGCTATTGGTGCTGGAGTGGCATTGACTCCTTACATTATGAAAGGTGGGGATTTTGTTCCTGAAATGAAAATGCTTGATCAGTATGACTTTCTTAAAAATGATAATATTATGATTATCGTTGAATTAGCTGGTGGAAATGATGGACTGAATACTATCATTCAAGCCGATAATGACCTATATCATCAATTAAGACCAAACATTGGATTATCTGAAACAGATGCCGTAAGATTTGATAAAACAAATCTTTATATGCACCCTGCTTTAGTAAAAAATATTTATAACGATGGTATGATGGGGCTACTTAAAAATGGTAATCTTGCCGTAATAGAAGCTGTGGGCTACGATGAATATACCATGTCACATTTCCGTGGTCAGGATATTTATGGAAGTGGTCAGTTAAGTACTGACCCAAGGGTTAAGTTACTTGAAGGTTGGCTTGGGAAATATTTCTCTTCAAAACTAACTAATTACCCACTTGAAATTCCTGATCATCCACTTTCCATTAGTGTTGGTGGAACTATTCCACTTGCTTTAAAAAGCAATAAAGGAGATATGGGGATATCAATTGGTGATGTGAGTAAATTCTATCAGCTTGGAGCTGGACTCACTCCCAAAGAAGCATTGCTTTCTGAAAAGTCATTCTATTCAGATGAGTTTAATTTCATAAACGTTGTGGCAAGGCAATCAGAAGCTTATTCAAATGCTCTTAAAAATGCAAGCGATACTGGAAAAAATACAGTTAATTATGCTGCGGGTGGCCTTAATGATAAATTTAAAACAATTGCGAAACTGATATCTGGTGGACTTAAAACAAAAGTTTATTATGTGAAGCAAGGTGGATATGATATGCACATTCAGCAAATGAAAGATCCATTTTCTGGGCAGCACCCTGCCTTACTAAATGAACTATCAAATGCAATTTCTACTTTTATGCAAGATGCTACTAAACAAGGTTTTGTTGATAGAGTTGCTGGTTTGACTATTACTGAATTTGGTCGACGTGCCCACGACAATGGTTCTCGTGGTTCGGATCACGGCTCGGCTTGTGTACAGTTTATGTTTGCTTCCGATAAATATATTTCTGGAGGTACATTTGGCGAAAGACCAGACCTTGGTAATCTCGATGAAAATACTAACATTAGGCATAACTTTGATTTTCGCAGAATTTATGCGGATTTCTTAGAAAACTGGTTCGATGCTGGTACAGAAGAAACTACTAATCTATTCGGCGAAAAAGTAGCTCCGTTGGGAATTTTGAAAAAAAGAATTACTTCGGTGAATCAGGACCTTAAATATCAAGAAGATGATTACTTGCAAATTTATCCAAACCCAAGTAATGGCAAAGGTGTTGTTCAATTCATTTTGAATAATGAGAAATTTGGGAAAGTTGAAATTTATAACTTAAAAGGTTTCTTAGTTTCTACTAATTTCAATGGGAAATTGGATTACGGAATGCACAAACACGAATTCTCTGGATTGGAATCGGGTACTTATATTGCTTCTGTCGAAATAGATGGAAAAAGAGTTGTTAAACAATTTGTTGTTGCGAATTAATTTGAAAAGACTTCTACTAATATTATCATTTTTTATCCCAAGTTTATTGCAAGCTGTTGCACCTTGCGATAATTCGAACAATGCACAAGCTTGTATTGGCAACGCCTTGACTATAAAAGTCAATAATGGCTTGGGAGCACAGTATGTTGATGTGAAACGTTCTACTACTTTGGATAATGTTTCTACTGCTATGACTGTTGAAATGTGGCTAAAACCAAATGTTGAAACAGGTAAAACTCAATATATTGCTGGAATGTGGGGACCAAGCACCGATAAAAACGATGTTTGGGTAATCTATATTGATAAGAATGATGATTTAGTTTTTGAAATTAATGGAACTACTACTAATTTGGGAGCTATAGATAATACAGCGGCTCGCACTGGAATTGGCACATACAATCAAACTTGGTTCCATTTGGCTTGTATGTTCGATGGTACTACCAAAACTGCTAGTATCTATATTGATGGCAATTTGAAAGCTTCGGCTACAAACCAGCAATATCCAGTTAGTACTTTAAGAAAAATGGAAAATAAAGATTTGTATTTGCAAATTGGCAGTACAAATGCTTTTTCTAATAACTCGCAAAATAGAACATACCGTGGACAAATGGATGAAATCAGAATTTGGGATAGACTACTAAACCAAACTGAGTTGATTTGCCAAAAAGACATTTCACTAAATGATACTTACAAAAATTTGGTTCTTTATTTCCGATGCAATGAAGCAATCTCTATCTATGAACTTTGCGATGCTGCTAACAAAGGAAGCATTGGATATTTAAGAAGTGGTGCTAGATGCGAAGCAAGCGATAGAAAAGACTTTTTGCCATTTGTGGTAGTTGCACCTCAGTTTCCTGATACTGTACGCTGTGCTACAAAAAAAGTTTATACATTTACTGTTACTGACACATCGCTATGTGGTTCATCTGGTCGTATAAGAGTACTTGATGTGCCTCAACATTTTACATTTAATTCTGCTTTTGTTCAACTATATCCAAACCAAGCTACTTCGTTTACTTTTTCTTTAAATACTAACTATGTGGGAACTCTAAAACCACGGATTTATATTGAAAGAGCAAATAGATGTGGGCAAGCAATTTTTCTCAAACAAATTGTAATTGTCCGAGAAACTGATTTAAAATATGATGTTGATAGTTTAGATTTAGGAATAGCAAAGAAAAACTGTATTGAAGAGCCTTATAAAGAAAAGACTTTCAGACTTTGTAATAATACAGGTAAAACTGGAACAAATCAAACAAAAACAATTACTTCATTTAAGTTTAATAGACTTGGAATGTTTCAAGTTGTTTTTCCGACTGTGCTGCCGTTGGATTTAGCTCCCGATGCTTGTGTGGATATTAGAGTACGCTTTAATCCAGCTTTGGACACTGCAAATACATATTATGATACATTAGTAATTGTTTCAAATGATAATTGTTCAGGTGGTGGAAGAATTCCCGTTAAAGGAAAAATTGAAGACATACTAAGGTTAAATAATTTACAAACAAAGCGTTCCGTTGATTCAATAGATTTCGGTACAATTTGTATCGGATATTATTCAAATGTGTATCTCTATACTTATGAGAATCTTTCTACATCGCCAATTCAAATGACTAGTATTGCAGTTCCTCCTCAGTTTCAAGGTTCTCAAATAACATTCCCTCTAACTCTTGATGTGAAAACAAGTTATAGGGAGAAGTTCGTACGATTTGCTCCAACAGTAGCAGGAACTTATAGGGATTCGGTCATATTTCTTTGTAAATCTGGCTCGTGTACCATAAGGCGTGTACTGATTGTAAAAGGTCGTTGTATAGACACCAAAGTAAAATTCAATATTGACACTTTGAAATTCGGCAATGTGGTAGTAGGGCAAACAAAAACATTATCTGTTGGAGCTACAAATATTGGAAATGAGCAAATTAGTGTGAGTTTTTATCTTCGACAAGGTGATGTTTTCTTTTTCAATGGTGGACAAAGTGTCTCAATTAATCCTGGGGAAACTCGGACAGTTAGTATAGATTTCAGACCTTTTTCTGATTCTAACTATGTTGATGCTGTTTGCTATGTTGAAAATAAGTGTTATGAATCTAGTTGTATTCCAGTAACTGGAAAGGGAGTCAACGAGAGATTTTTATATAATCCAAGTGAGTTAAGAATAACAAGTGTAATGGCTTGCGGTAGTGAAACAGGTGTACTTGAAATAAAAAACAATGGTGGCAACACTGAGAATTTATCTAATTTTAACTTAAACGACCCTGCTGGAAAATTCTCAATGGTTGATCCTCCAAGTTTGGTAGGCTATACTTTGAATTTGCCACCTGGACAAAGCAAGAAATTCACAGTTAGATATACACCAAATGACATATTAAAAGATAGAGCCGATAGAGCATTTTTAGATTATTCAACTTCCGATAATACGAAATGGCAAGGAAAACTTTATGGAACATCAGCTTTGCCAAAAATATTCATAACTGAATTAACTACTTTTGGAACAATTGAAGCTGGCGATAAAAAAAGAAAGGTTCTTCAATTTGAAAATATTTCTTCGTTGCCAATAACTCTTGATTCTGTTACAATTAGTTCAGACTTTGCTATTGTTTATCCATTAAGTTTTGCAGGCAGATTACTCAATCCTAGAGATACAATAGAAGTTACAGTTGACTTTTTACCTCAAGTACCTGGCGATTTCAATGGTATAATTAAAGCGTATGCAACAAAACCTTGCACAATTACAGCGACTGGTAGTTTAACTGGTAAAGCTAAAGTTATCCCACTGGAAATGATATCCACATTGATTACTTATGGCTTTGTGAAACCTTGTGATTGTGAAGAAAGAAAATTACCACTTGTCAATAACTCTGGTGTCTTTGCTGCTTCTATTGATTCTATTTGGATTGATGGGCAGGGTGTTACAGATGCCTATCCGATGTTCTTTAGGTGGAGTTCGGATTTTAGTAATGGCACATTACCTTATCAAATCCCAATCAATAGCAAAGATACTTTAAGAATATTCTATTGTCCTCGTTCACTATCGCTTAGAGATAGTATTATACATTCTGCAAAATTGCATATAAAAAGTAATGGAACTGGTTGGTCTGTAAATTTTGATAGGTTTTTAACTGGTAAGCAAATGCTTTTCCAAGAGCCAGGTCCGCTGATTACTAATTTCCCTCCAACAAGGGTTAATAATTTTGCAACAGCTCTTACTACTTATTTGACTATTCCAGATATTGATGTGAATCCTTCACGTGATGGCTTACAGATTGATTCTGTTACATTCGAGCCAGAAGATAAGGTATTTACTGCTACAGATAGACTTGGAAAACCTTTCCCAATTATCGTAGCAGGGAAAGATACCCTTAGACTGAAAATAGACTTCAAGCCAAGAGCACCAAGAGCTTATGTTAATAAAATGAAAATTCATTTTAGCAAACCTTGTTATACTAGCGATACCACTCTGACTATTAAAGGTTCAGGTTTTGCTCCTGCTTTTGGTATGGGGCTTACTTTCCAAGATGCTGTTAAGAATATTGATTCTGTAGTTATAATCAGTTGCGATACTTTATTCTTACCAGTATATACCAATAGAGAAATACCAGCCACATCTGTGGATATTAAATGCAGAATTGGCTATGATACTTCTAAATTTGAGTATGTTGGTGCTAGCTCTTATTATATGAATGCCAGCTGTATGAACCGTACTCCAAAGATTTCTAATATTTTCTCACCAACTGGCGGCAAGGAATTTATATTAGAAAACTTCTGCGATGTGGATTCACTCAAGCCATTTATGATTGCTAAATTCTTAGCAAAGCAGCGTGTTTCAGTGCAAGATACATTTAAAGTAGATTCCATAGCATTCGATACAAAAGAGATAATTCTATATCAAATCATTGCTACATCGGATAAGATTTTTGTTAAAACAAAGAATTCCGATTTTAAAATATTGAATGATATTAATTTCGATAGCGTACGAGTTTTGGATTGCTCCGATAGGACTTTCCAAATTTTGAATACTGGTGAAGTTGACATATTGCTTGGTGCATTGAATGGTATTCCAGCCGATGTAGCATTCCTAACATCAGTTCCAAATTTAGGGGATATAGTCAGACCTGGCGATACTGCTTCAATCACTTTAAGATTCTGCCCGAGCAAAAAACAAGTAATGGTTGATTCATTGTTGTATTCAATTTTGAAACCTTGCATTTCTATTGATAGTAATAATCTTGCTGGTATTGGCTTTGCTCCAATTTTGGAAGTTCGATCCGATTTGAGCAATAACTATTTAGTAGTTGATACTGTTAAAACTGCAATTGGAGATACAATAGAATTGCCGCTTTACTTTGAAAAAGATTTAAAAGCGAACTATAATAACATTGACTATTGGCTTGAGGATTTGAGTTTTGAACTTAATTTCAAATATAGAAAAGAAGCATTGAAGCTAATAGCTATCAAAAATGATCTGAAAAATTTAATTGAATATTCCGAAGTGCCAGGTGGTTTGAAAGTTACATATAAAAATGTGGATTCACTCAGAGCAGGTAGAATAGGAAGTTTGAAGTTCCTGAGTGTTGTGCCAGATTCTTCAATCAATTACATTGAAACTACTATTACTAATTTCAACACAAGCAAGATTATGTTCTTAGATTTGGTAAACTATCCAGAAGCAACTATACTTGAAGTGGAAGGAGCTTGCAATTTGGAAACTGTACATTTTGGAATTAATGGTAAATATCAATTTGAAAGTGTATATCCAAATCCAACGAATAACTCAATTGAAATGAAATTCACATTAGTTGAAAAAGTTAATTTCAAAATAGAATTATTCGATTTAACAGGGCATTTAGTGAAAGTATTAGCAGATTATCCACAAGAAATGCCTTTTGGAAACTATTCGATTAAGAATAATCTTTCAGATGTGCCATCGGGCAACTATCTAATTCATTTTTCATCGCCTAACTTTATAAATACTAAGCCATTAATTATTGCAAAATAATGGCTTAGTTAATTTCCTGAGTAATGTCTGTGACTTTTTGTTCAGCTTTATCTAAGAAATCACGACATTCTTTAAGCACTTTTACACCATTTTCATAAAGCGAAAGCATTTCCTGAAGTGAAGTGTTTTCGTTTTCTAATTTAGTACTTATTTCTTCGAGAGAAGCTAGTTTTTCTTCAAAATTGAATTTATTCATTTCTTGCCTTTCTTTTTTGTTTCTGTAACTTTAGTTTGAATTATTTGAGAGTAAGTTTCCAATTCGACTTCCATTTCGGTATTGATTAAGTCCTTAGAAGTGATTACTTTGCCATTGTTTCTTAAAAGTGCATAACCCTTTTTCAGAGGCATTTCTGGATTAGCATTTTTTATAATTAAATCAAATTTTTCCAGCGAATGACTTACATTTTTGATTCTATCTCTTATTGAACTTTGCACAATATTAGTAGCTAATTTCAATTTATTTCTATTTAACTCAATTGTAGATTGTATTTTGTTTTCAAATCTTTCATTGACCACAAACTCCAAATATTCTCTTTGTCTTCTGATTTTTGTATCAATAAAGTTTTTCATAGCTTCACTTTTATTTTCCAAATAAGAACTTATTTGGTCAATTGAAGTCAAGCTACAATAAGTCGCAGCCATAGTAGGAGTTGCCGCTCGCAAATCTGCCACAAAGTCCGCAATTGTGAAATCAGTTTCATGACCCACGGCAGAAATAATTGGTTTCTTAGATTTATAAATGGCATTAGCTACAATTTCCGAATTAAAGCCCCATAAGTCTTCTATAGAGCCACCGCCTCTGCCAACTATAATAACATCGCAATCGGTCTCATTAAGCTCGCTAATCGCTTTTACGACATCTTTGCTGCACTCTGCACCTTGCACAATGGTAGGTCTTAACAAAACTTCTATATAAGGAGCTCTTTGCTTTAATGTAGTAAGTATATCTTGCAGCACAGAACCAGTTTGCGAAGTTACTATTCCTACTTTTCTAATCAAAGGCGGTAGCTCACGTTTTCTAGATCTATCGAAATAGCCTTCTATCTCTAATTTTGCTTTTAATTCTTCAAAAGCAAGATATAAATCGCCTACGCCACGGGCTTGCACCCAAATACAATCAAGTTGGTATGTTCCTCTGGCTTTGAAAACAGAAACTTTTCCTGCCGCCAGCAGCTTCATTCCCTCTTTAAGTTGAAATTTTGGACTTCGTGTTCGCCAAATTACAGCACTTATTGATGCTAATTCGTCTTTAAGTGTGAAATAGATGTGTCCTGAAGAATGTACCTTTAAATTTGATACTTCTCCAGAGACCATAACTTGTCCAATTTGCTGTTCCATAAAGTTGGAAATTAGACTTGTTATTTCTTCAACTGAATAAATTACTTCAGACATATTTTTTATTTTCATAAATTACAACTGCAATTTATAACAATTAGCGACAAAATAATTATGATTGGGTTCGGTTTTGATGTTCATCAGCTCTCCAAAGGGGAAAAGCTGGTGCTTGGTGGGGTTGAGATAGACTCTGAATTGGGAACTATAGCTCATAGCGATGGCGATGTACTGCTGCACGCTGTGATGGATGCTATGCTTGGAGCAATAGGAATGGGCGATATAGGAGAACATTTTCCTGATACCGACCCAAAATACAAAGATTTTAGTAGCTTGAAAATGTTAGAAGTAGTCGTAGAGCTACTTCGTGGCAACTATAAACTTATCAACATTGATATAGCTATAGTTTTGGAAGCTCCAAAAATCAAAAAATATAAAGAAGAAATGTGTGAAAAAATATCTAATGTTTGCAAAATTTCGCCTAATAGAGTGAATATTAAAGCAACAACTAATGAAAAAATGGGATTTATTGGAAGAGGAGAAGGAATCGCTGTTTATGCTGTTTGTGAAATCCAATCTTTGTATGATTAAGAAATTATTCCTAATATTATTTCTTTTTGTCAGTTTTTATGAATTAAAAGCTGATAAATCCTATCCACTTTCGGTAGTTTCCAATCATAGTTTCGATGGGAAACTATTCACCGATGGTATGTATTCCTATTGCATAATCAATGATTGGGCAAGAGGAAACTTTACAATTACCAAATGGCAAGGAATCGAGAAAGAAAAAGCTGAAGGTAAGCTATTTGAAAATATAGAAATAAGAGATGTTAGTTTTGGTAAGACCAACCTACTTGTTTATAAAGAATTTGATAGATACTATCTTGGCAAATTCGATAATGATTTGAATATTGAAAAAATCCACGAATTTCAATTTCGATCCACAGATGATTTAGAAATTAGAATATTCGATAGTTTAGCAGTTATAAAGAACGGACGTAATATTTTTATTTATAACTATGTTACTAAGTTTAAAAAAGAATACAACGGGGTGGTTGATTTAATTAAATATCAAAATAAATTCTATCTTTTGAAACAATTTGGCAGCCATTCGGAACTAATAGAATTAGAAATTGAGAACTATAGAGAAAAGGAAAGATTGCTTTGCAAAGTGGAAATGAGTGCAGAGAAAGCAAGTTTGCTTGCAGAGAATAACCAAATTGTCGTACTTGCAAATTTTACAAATAGTACTTATATAAACACTTATGATTTGCTTACTAAGACTCAATATTCTCAATTTTTAGAGGTAGATAAAGATAATATTTCAGTTCATTCAATTGACACTAATGTTTTCATCTATTTTCTACAAAATAAAGAAGGTGTTTATTATTTAGTTAAATCCTTTTTAAATAAAATAAATAACCCAGATTCTTGGTATAAACTGAAATTACCAAGTGAGCTAATAGAAAGCTCCAACACTAAAATTTTGAATGAGAACATAATTATCTTGTTTAAAAATGGAATTTACATTGCTGATTTGAATTTGAAGCCAATTGCTTCCGATAATTTCCGATTGGAAGAAGATTATGTACCAGAATATTACGATGCAAGTAAGTACCTTGTTTTACAAGGTAAAAATAAGAGTCTCTTAATAAATTTAAAGAAAAATCCATTTTGGTTTATTTTCAGATTTTGGGAAAATTATTCATTCTATTTTATTCCATTTTCAGCTGTTTTGATGCTATTCTTATTCATTCAGTTGTATCGTTCCCAACGCAGATTGCTGAATGTGATACTAGATTTGCCAAGCACTGGCTTTGTGATAGTATTAGATAAAGAAGGTAATATCCTTAGAATAAATGATTTAGGTATGGATTTGATGAATTTAAATTACCAAGTTCCTCTCAAAAAGTATTACAAATATTATTTCAACGATGAGAGTTTTAAATCATTAGAGCAAGTAATAGAAACAGCATTAAATAATAAGACTAGTTTCAATCAGAAAATTACAATTGTAAAAGATTATTTAGCTTTAGAATTTATTTGCAATGTGGTTGTGCTTCGCAATACTGCTGGTTTCGACAGAGGAGTAGTAATAACAGGGCTTGATATAACAGAAGAACTTGAAAGAAAACGTCTTTCCAATTGGGCACAGCTCGCCCACGATTTGCAAACCAATCTATCAACTGTTCGCTTAAATGCTGAACAAATGGAATTTGCCGAAGATAACCCAAATTCAAATAGACAACGTAAGATTCTTCATCAAGTGAATATTGTCATCAATAGAGTGCGTGACATTATCACAGTTGGCAGAGGCGATGTGATTGAAATTAATCCAGTTGCAGCCACAGAACTTTTCCGTGAAGTGAAATCTGAATTTGAAATGGACTTTGGCGATTCGATTGAAATGCAAATTGAGGAGTCCAATGTAATAGTTCCTTGCGATAGAAAAAGAATTCTACGTGCCATTCGCAACGCTACTGAAAATGCTATAAAAATACTAACTAAAACTGGTGGAAAAATTACTTTTTCTGCTATCAATAATGGCAAATTCATTCTGCTTTCTATAAAAGATAATGGGCCTGGAATGCGTAAAGAAATTAAAGAAAATATGCTAAACCCATTCTTCACTTCGGGCGAACAAGGTGGCACAGGCATTGGCACAATGATAATGAAAAATGTTGTTGAGCAGCACGGTGGCAGTATATTGATTAATTCTGAATTGAATGTAGGCACTGAAATAATTTTCAAAATCCCAAATAAAAAAGCAAATGTTTAATTTGAACGTCAGTAAAGTGGCAGCAATAGATTATGGCGAAAAAAGAATTGGCTATGCAGTTAGCGATTCTATGCATGTTATTGCAATTTCAAGAGATACTTTCGTTGAAAAAAATATGAAGTATATCAAAGAAGTGATGGAAAAAGATAATGTGAAGATTGTAGTAGTAGGACTTCCTTCAATTAAAGATGGGAAAATTACCAAAATAGTGGAAAAGATAAATCTTTTCTGCGAAAATTTGAAACTAAATGACCAATTTATTGTTATTAATGTAGATGAATCATATTCATCGCAGCGTGCCTCAGAGCTTATGCTCGAAAATGGTACTAAGAAAAACAAAAGGAAAGAAAAAGGAAGTTTAGATAAAATAGTTGCTTCTATTTTGCTACAAGACTTTCTCGACTCTCAAGATTTTGCTAATAACTACAAAAAATTACTATGAGATTACTAGCTTTAATTCTTTTATTATCAGTAACTACTGCATTTGCTCAATTGGATAAAACACTTTATTATTCATTTGGTGAGCAAATTTATTTAGATGTAAATCCAATTGAAAAAGTTAATGGTGACACCACAAAAGTTTTGCTTTTGGCCAAAGTAGTTTTCGATGCTATGACTTTTGAAAAGCTAAATAACATAGATCCAAACAGTAAATATATAGCAAAACCAACTTTTGAATTTATAATTAAAGATAAAGATGGAGTTATTCGCAAAAGATTTGAGTATCTCGATACTGTTTTAGCTGGAAAGTATGAACAAACAGATTCTAAAAAAGACTTTTATTCTTTCTCCAAATCAGTAAATTTGCAAAATGGGACTTACACTGTAAGCATCAATCTTTTGAATAAATCATCTCGCAATAAAATTTATAAATTGGTTTCGTTAAATACTGAAAAAACAATTCCAATATTCTGTAAAGCTATTAATGTCAATTCTTTGAATGATATAGAACCACTTATTTATGGTGGCAGTATGCCATTTTCTTCATCAAGTGTGCGTTTAATAATTCCTACTATTGGAAAGCAATACAGCAAAAATTTAATTTATTTGCTTGCAAAAAAGAAATCTACTGATGTTGAAGAGTACGAACCAGATTTTGCAAATCTATCTGGAACTGTAGAAATTAGAAATAATTTCAGTTTAAATTCCACTGCATTCAAAGGCAAAACATATTTGAACTTACAAAAAATAGTTTCTAATAATCAATTTCTTGATTTGGAAATAAGCTCCAATAAAGTATTGCCAGGCACTTATACACTGAAAATATTTGAAGAAAACACTAGAGATACGCTAAAGTTTGACTTTTTAAATGAATGGTTTGATAAGCCACTTAGTTTGAAAAAAGTGTCTTATGCAATTGATTGTTTGAGTTATATACTTAAAGATGATGAAATAGATGATATGCGTGCTGGTGAAAATAAAGAGAATTGGGAAAAATTTTATTCTTTTTGGAGCAAAAAAGACCCAACTCCCAATAGTCTTTATAATGAAGCACTTATACAATATTTCACAAGATTAGACTATGCCTTTTTCAACTTCCAAACGTTAAGCGAAGTTGATGGTTCAAAAACAGATAGAGGAAAAATTTATATTCTTTTCGGTGAACCTCAAATAATGGCTAATAGTTTTACAAATGGGAAATCCTTGATTACTTGGTCTTATCCAAATTTGAAAAAAGATTATATATTTGAGCTAATTAGCTCGGGAATTTATAAACTAGTTCAAATTAAAGATAGGCCTAAATCCTAATCCAATTCTTCGTAGCTTTTAGGTTCCCAGTCCAATCCTTCGCAAGGAATAATATCCGTTGTGATATGTTGGTCATAAATTTTACAAAGCTGATTATCCGAAGAAAAGTTAATACAGCTTCCACATAAAGTGCTATCAATGATTTGTTTTGATTGCTTTTGAAATTTTTCATATTCCTGATAGCCAGGGTAAATAGCTAAGAGCCAAAACGTAAACAGCAATAAGTACCAATAATTGAATAAGTTTAAAAATGGCACAAATATACTCGCCGCTATCATAATTATAAATACTCTGCTTAGCACACCCCAAACTATAATGCCTGTTGTGATTGGTTCATCGTCTTCATCGAACTTGAAAAAGAGGATATTGAATAACTTTCTAAATATGTTCATTAATATGACTTTTTATATTTCAAAAATAAAAGCAATTTTGCAATCTGATTATGTATGACAAAATACAAATATTACCTGACTTTATTGCAAATCAAATTGCAGCTGGCGAAGTAGTTCAACGCCCTGAATCTGTTGTGAAAGAATTAGTGGAAAACTCATTCGATTCTGGTGCAGACTCTGTGGCTGTTTTCGTAAAAGATGCTGGAAAGCAACTAATACATATTGTTGATAATGGTAATGGAATTACTAAAGAAGACCTACCTCTGACAATAAAACGACACGCAACAAGCAAGATATTAACTCAAGACGATTTAGAGAAGATATTATCTTTTGGTTTCCGAGGCGAAGCTTTAGCTTCAATTTCTTCTGTGGCTAATTTGGAAATTCGTACTAAAAAAGCTACTGATACAATTGGCTATAAGCTAACTTCCGAGCCAAATAAGCAACCTGAATTAGAACCAGGAAATTTCGACAAAGGCACTCAAGTTTTCGTAAGGAATTTATTCTATAACATTCCAGCTCGCAGAAAATTCCTTAAATCCAATTTAACAGAGTTTCGCCATATATCCGAAACAATGATGAAATTCGCTTTGAGCAAACCCGATGTGCGACTTACTTTTTATGACGATGACCATTTGATTTTCGATTATAAAGCTGGCTCTTTTGAAAAAAGATTGAAAGATATATTCGGAGAAGAAGAATTTTTATCGTTTGTGAGAGTTTCAAGCCAATCGCCATCTATCTCAATCAGTGGATATGTGGGCAGACCTGCTCAATCCAAACAAAATAGAAATACACAATATATGTTTCTCAATGGCAGATTTATTTTAAGTAAAAGCTTAGGACATGCCATTTATAGTTGCTTCGAGCATTTCCTTGATAAAAATTATTTTCCAATTTTCGTTTTGAATATTGAAATTGACCCAACTTTGGTAGATGTGAATGTGCATCCGCAAAAACACGAAGTTAAGTTTGAAGATGAAAGAATGATTTATAATGTGATTAAAGCAGCTGTGAGCCAAGCGCTCAGGGAAAATAATATAACTCCAGCTTTGTCGCTTTCAAATAGCTTTGTTGCTATGCCATTCGAGAAAATGTCTGAAACTAATGGAAATGAATTTGTTGTGAACCGAAGCACAGGTGAAATTATTGAACAGAAATTCAATGATTTTTCTGATAACCGACCAAAAACACCAATAAATAATGGTGGCTCTATCTATGACTTTCTTTTCGGTGCGGACAAAAATCAATTAACGAATCAAAATGCAGCACAGTCAAGTATAGATGATAATCAGAATTATTCAAGTTTGAAAGAAGATAACGTTTGGCAATTGCATAATAAATATATTTTCTTTGAAACAGTGAAAGGTGTTTTAATTGTGGATATGCACAATGCACACGAGCGAGTGCTTTATGAAAAAGCTATTCGTGCTATGAATAAGGATTTTTCTATTTCGCAGAATTTGATTTTTACTGTTAATTGCGATTTATCAAGCTCACAGAAAACTCTACTTTTGGAATTGCAAAATGATTTGCAAGACCTTGGCTATACAATTGAAATTAGCACTGCTGGATGTTCAATAATTGCTGTACCAAGCGATATAAAGGCAGGTAACGAAGAAAAATCACTGAAAGATATACTCGATAGCTATACTGAATTTCAAGAAATTAGACATTCAGACAAAAGAGACAACTTAGCTGCAACTTTTGCTTGCAAATCTGCTGTGAAAACTGGACAGCGTATTTCTAAAATGGAAATGTTAGCTCTTATAGAAAATCTAATGAAATGTAAAATTCCTTATGTTTGCCCACACGGGCGACCAGTAATTTTAGACTTATCACTTGCCGATTTCGATAAACAATTTGGCAGAACGTCCTAATTCGTATAAATTGCAATGCTTGGCAAAGCAAATCTTTCAAATAACTGTTGAAATAATTATCAGATATTACAATGTCGAAAAAAGAAAAAATTCAAAATCCCGAAGAAACTAAAAAAGTTAACAATTCAAAATTCAATTTTGAGTTCAATATCTATTCAATAGTCTCATTATTTTTAGTAACTACATTTGTATTTTTCCATAAGCAAATTTTGGGAGAAACTTTCTTTTGGGAGGACATTGTAGAGTTTGTTTATCCTATTCAGAATTTTGCAGCCACCCAAAAGGGTATTGCGTTTTGGAATCCATATTCTTTTGCAGGTATGCCATTTTTTGCAGATTTGCAAGTTGGCTATTTCTATCCTTTAAATCGTTTATTAGATTTTTTTGTAAATAATGGCAAACTCTCTTTCGGAGCATTGCAATTTGTTATTATTCTGCATTATCTTATTTCGCAAATCAATTTCTATTTGCTTGCAAAATATTTCAAAGTGTCTAACATTGGTGCTATAATTGGGGCTATTAGCTATACTTTTTCAATGGTAATGATTTGCCATTCTATCCACCCAATGATTGTTTTCCATTTGTCGTGGTTTCCATTAGTTTTCCTTTTCTTTGTGCGAGGCATTTCGGAAAGCAATCTCAAATTTTCTGGATTAGCTGGGCTTATACTTGGTATGTCCTTGCTTTCAGGACACCCTCAGACTACTCTTTATGAAGGATTAATATTAGGACTAACTGGTTTGTTTTTACTAATTACTGATAGAAAAAAATTGGTAATGAAATTAATTACACTGGTTCTTCCCATTGCTTTGGCAGGTGGAATATTTGCAATTCAGCTATTGCCATCGCAAGAGCTGGCAAAGCTTTCCCGCAGAAACGAAGTTAGCTATAAATTAGCAACAGAAGGTTCATTGCAAGTAAAACAAGTTTTAAATTTAGTAAATCCTCACACTTTTGGTTCGATTGAAGGTAGCAATCAAGACAAATCAAATTATTTTCTACAATTCGATGGTGCATTCCAAAGGCATTTCTTTTGGGAAACTACTGCATATTTTGGGATAGCTGCATTAATACTCGGCTTTATTGCAATAGTTTATAAATACAAAGACCGCAATATTCAGTTATTCTCAATAATAGCATTGTTTAGTTTCTTGATGGCACTTGGATCTAATGGTTTCTTGTTTAACATACTATATAACTTGCCATTGATAGGAACATTTAGAAATCCTGCCCGAATGATGGCATTTGCTTCTTTTGGATTTTCGATAATGGCTGGCTTTGGCTATGACGCATTAACAAAAATTAAAGACAGAAAAATTCTTGCATTGCTTATTCCAGTGGGAGCTGTACTATTGCTTTCTTTAATTGTAGCTTCGGGAAATCATTTGGAAGAGGGCATTACTGCCGATTCGCTTAGCTTGAATTTAACTTCACAACTGGCTTATGTGGTAATAATTTCTTCACTTTTGGCTGGGCTATATTTTAGATTATTCAATTCAAAAATAATTGGATTAGTGCTTATTACTGTATGTTTTGTTGATTTATATTACTACGGCGGAACATTTAATTCAAGTGCTACTGAGCCAATGAAAAACTATGAAATCGCACCTCAATTATTAAATCAATTTAAACCAAAATCAGTTGATAGTTTATTTAGAATAAATATGCGTATGTATCGCCCAAGCTATATGGCATTGAACCGTAGCCAAGGCTTGATAGATCAAATAATGTTGATTGAAGGTTATAATCCATTGATTTTGCAGAAATGCCTGCCTCCTCTCAAAAACACAGCGGAAGTTTTTGATATTTACAATGTGAAATACGAAATTGGAATAGATTCTTCGGCTGGTCGCCCAGTTTTCAAAGAACGTAATACATATTTTCCAAGAGTTTGGGTAGTGAAAGAATACGTTATTTCAGCTTCGGACGATGCTTCGCTAAAAGCAGAACTTCAAAAAGATTCTATCAATTTAAGAAAAATTGCTGTACTTGAAGAAGATCCAAAAATAAATAAATCCAGTGACACACTGGTATATTCTGCAAAGATTACAAAATTTGAGAATAACATAATAGAAATAGAAACAGAAAGCAATCAAGAAGCTCTGCTTTGTCTGTCCGAAATTTATTATCCAGCTTGGAAAGCTTTTGTAAACGAAGCTGAAACTAAAATTTTAGTAAACGATTACTGCTTCCGAGCAGTGAAAATAGGCAAAGGCAAAAGCAAAATCCGTATGGAATATATTTCCGAAAGCTACACAAAAGGCAAGTATATTTCTATGATATCTCTTTTGATAGCACTTGCATTAGTATTTATTCCGTTTGGCAAAAAAGAAGAAGTGTAATAATAATTGGTTAGCATATATGGGGAGTTTGGGGTTTGACTTGCTATTATCTTTCAATCATAACCTACTTTAAGTAAAATTGAAGTTGAAGAAATACAGTAATGTAAGTAACATTTATTTACAATAGGTTGCTTAAAAAAGTTTTCTTAAGGTTCATTTTGCATTTTTTACAAACTCAATGTCAATTTAAGCTGCCCACCAAATCCTTTGTTAATTATTTTTAGTAGGGTAGAAAGTCTAATATCAGAAGAATTATTCTCAATTCTTGAGATATTAGATTTATTTGTTCCACACTTTAGAGCTAATTATTCTTGAGTCATTCCAAGTTTGTTTCTAGCCTCTTCAAGTAAAACTCCAATTCTAAATATTTCAAAATGTTGTTCCCACTTGTCACGTTTGGCTTCACCTGCTTTGCCATATTTTTTATCAAGAATTTCATCTAATGATGTAATGTTTTTATTAGTTTTCATCGAAATAACCTTCCATTATTTTTAATGCCTTTGTAATTTCACTTTTAGGTGTTTCTTGAGCTTTTTTCTGAAACTCGTTGTCTAAGAAATTTCATTAAACAATCCACAAACACCCCTACATCCTAAAAATACCAAACTTTGGTTCTTGGATTGGTTTATTGAGTGACATTGAGATTCCAAGAGCTAACATTTTGCGTGTGTCCAATGGGCTTATTATTGCATCGTCCCAAAGGCGGGCAGAGCTATAGTATGGCGTTGCTTGGTGTTCGTATAGTTCAATAATTGGTTTTCGGATTTCATCAATCTCATCTTGTGTAAGTTTTTTACCAGCTTTTTCTAATTGTTGGATTTTCACTTGTGCCAATACATCAGCGGCTTGCTCGCCACCCATCACTGATATTCTGCCATTTGCCCACATTAGTAGTAGATTTGGGTCGTAGCCACGCCCACACATTGCATAATTGCCCGCACCATAGGAACCACCAATTATTACTGTGAATTTAGGTACATTTGTGTTGGCTACAGCGTGAACAAGTTTCGCTCCATCTCTGGCTATTCCGCCGTGTTCATATTTCTTGCCCACCATGAAGCCAGTTATGTTTTGCAAGAAAACTAATGGAATTTTACGCATTGAGCATAGCTCTATGAAATGAGCTCCTTTCAAACTTGATTCAGAAAATAGCACTCCATTATTGGCAATAATTCCTACTGGATAGCCCATTATTCGTGCGAATCCAGTTACTAAAGTTTTGCCATAATTCTCTTTAAATTCTTGGAAACGGCTACCGTCCACAATGCGAGCAATTACTTCTTTCACATCATAAGGTTGGCGTAGGTTTCGAGATACTATTCCAAGTAATTCATTTGGGTCATAGAATGGTTCTTCTGGTTCTTGATAGTCCAATTCAAATTTAGTTTGTTTTTCAAAATTCTCAACTATATCTCGAGCTATCATTAGAGCATGTTCATCGTTCACAGCCAAATGGTCTGCGACTCCAGAGATTTTGGTATGCACATCGGCACCGCCAAGTTCTTCGGCAGTAACTATTTCACCAGTCGCAGCTTTCACTAATGGCGGTCCACCGATGAAAATTGTAGCTTGGTTTTGCACCATAATAGTTTCATCGCTCATAGCTGGAACATAAGCCCCACCTGCTGTGCAAGAGCCCATCACAACAGCAATCTGTGGAATTCCACGAGCCGACATTTGTGCTTGATTATAGAATATATTTCCGAAATGTTCTTTATCGGCAAATGTTTCTGATTGAAAAGGCAAGAAAATCCCACCAGAATCTACAAGATAGATGCAAGGCAGATTATTTTTAAGTGCAATTTGTTGAGCTCGAATGTGCTTTTTGATTGTCATAGGGAAGTATGTGCCACCCTTCACAGTCGCATCGTTTGCCACAATCATACATTCTCTTCCGTGGATAACTCCAACTCCAGCCACCATTCCAGCCGATGGAGCTTCGTTCTCGTACATATCGAATGCAGCAAAAGCTGAAATCTCCATAAAAGGGGAATCCTTGTCGCATAGTTTTTTTATTCTATCTCGAACTAATAGTTTACCTCGCTCCGTATGTTTGAAGCGTGCATGCTCTGGACCCATTTCTTTTACTTTAGCAAGTTTCTCTTTGAAATCTGTAAGAGTTGTTTCAAAGTGTTTTTTATTTTCAATAAACTCTTGAGAGCTAGTCGAAATTATTGATTTTATTCGTTTCATAATTTTTACTTAATCATTTTCAAATTGTGATAATTCCTTCTGCAATTGTTCCATAGCTTTTCGATAAATTATTTTTAAATCGGATAGCTGAAAGCAATGCAAGAAGTGAATCTATTTTGTGCCAATTCAAATTATTTGTTTGTTGGTCATTTAACTCAATTTCAAATTTAAGATATTGATTTGAAATTGCACTTAAAAAGTTATCGTAATTGTTAGTTTTTTTCAAATAACTGCTTTCTAAGCTCAATTCTTTTACCAATTGGGCAGGATAAGATTCTTTGATAACTATATTTTTATCTTCTAACAAAAATTTCAGTTTCATAGCTCTTGCTGTCAGACCTCCCAAAAACATAGGACTCATGGCGGAAAGTTCTTTGTCGCATTGGCGATAGAAGTAATCATTTTCAGCTCCAGTTGAATAAACAATGGGAAGTGAAAGCGGTGCATCAATAAAAACAATGCTTGGCTTACAATCATTTATAGATTCAATTAAGAATTTATCAGCATCTTTCTTTTTTTCAGATATTGAAATAATTACTTTATTTTCAATAAGATATGCAATTGAGGTTGTGCCAGCTAACTTTGCCCCAAAATCAATACCGCAAATAATTTCCATTTTTTTAACAATAATAATGAGTTTCTACAATCTTTAGAGTCTAAGAAGTTAATCGGGAATAAATATTCTTAATAATTTCGTAATTTTGTTAAATTTATTGAATTGGATTTTTAGAGGTAAGTAATGACAATAGCAAGAGTGCTAACAGCAGCTGCTTTGTTCGATGGACACGACGTTTCGATTAATATTTTTCGTAGATTATTGCAAAAGCGAGGGGCCGAGGTTATCAATCTTGGGCATAATCGTTCAGTAGATGAAGTTATAACTGTGGCTATACAAGAAGATGTAGATGCAATTCTTGTTAGCTCCTACCAAGGCGGACACAACGAATATTTCCGCTATATAATTGACAGATTGAAAGCACTAAATGCTGAGCATATTCTTGTGTTTGGTGGCGGCGGTGGAGTAATCCTACCAACTGAAATTGAAGACTTGGAAAATTATGGAGTTACTCGAATTTACCACGCTGCCGATGGTCAGAAAATGGGTATTGATGGTATTTCCGATGATATAATTTCCCGAATAAAGGATAGAAAAGAAAAAGGCGAAAGAAACTACCTGCAAACAATATCGCAGGATATGATAAATAATAACAATACAAAAGCTCACTTCCAAATAGCTAGTGAATTGACATTTTTTGAAGAAAAATCTGGCGATAGCGATAATTTAGATGAAATAAGAGATTGGCTAAAATCTGCTGATAAAAAGCAATCAGTTGTGCTGGGAGTTACAGGCACTGGAGGTAGCGGAAAAAGTTCTCTAATAGATGAATTAATTGGAAAAATAGTTGGATTCACTGACTTAACTGTTGGTGTTATTGCTGTTGACCCTTCTAAGAGTCGCTCACAAGGGGCTTTGCTTGGCGATAGAATTAGATACAATCAAATCTACAACGATAGAGTTTACTTTCGTTCATTCGCAACAAGGGATAGCAATTCAGAAATTAGTAAGAATATACTAGATTCTATTGCTGTACTGAAATCTTGTGGTTATGATTTGATTATCGTGGAAACAAGCGGTATTGGTCAGGCAAATAGCAAAGTTGTTGATGTAAGCGATGCATCGCTCTATGTGATGACAGCAGAATTTGGAGCACCATCGCAATTAGAGAAAATTGATATGCTCGATATTGCTGATTTTATTGCTATCAATAAATTTGAAAAACGTGGCAGTGAAGATGCTTATAGAGAAGTAATGATTCACTATCTTCGCAATAGACAAGTGAAAGCAGATAAGAGTTTGCCACTTGAAGAACTAGATTTGCCAGTTTATGCTTGCTCTGCCAATCAATTCAATAACTCTGGAGTTAATAGACTTTTCAAAGATGTTTTGGTTAAACTTGATTCTTATAACAAAAGATCTTACTCTTTAAAAACTGATTTGATTGAACTTTTGCCAACTAAATTAGATAGAAATTTTGGATTGATAGACCCACGTAGAATTAACTATTTATCTGAAATATCAGAATCAGTTCGCAATTATGCAAAATCAATTGATCGCGAATTAGACTTAGTTGAAAAAGCACAATCATTTTCTATAGCTGCAAAGAATATAAGAGAGCAAGATGTTAAGAAATCTTTAGATCAATACTTCGATAATTTCTGGCATAAATTAAAACCAGAAACTCGCAAATTTATTGAGTCTTGGGATAGCAAAAAAGCTGAATTTTTGCAAGATGAAATCACTTATAAAATACAAGCAAAAGAGCTTAAAATAAAATTATTTAGTGAATCGCTTTCTGGTTCTAAAATACCAAAAGTGATGCCGCCTAATTACACCAGTTGGCGAGAATTAGTGAAGTTCTTTTATAAAGAGAATTTTCCTGGTGAGTTTCCATATACAGCTGGAGTGTTTCCATTCAAACGTACTACTGAAGACCCACGGAGGCAATTTGCTGGAGAAGGAAGTCCGACTAGAACTAATAAGCGTTTCCATTATTTGACTGCAAATGATGATTCCAAACGCCTATCAACTGCATTCGATGGAATTACTCTATACGCAGAAGATCCAGCCGAACAACCAGACATTTATGGCAAAATTGGTGAAGCTGGAGTTTCGATTTGCACGATTGATGATATGGATACATTATTCAAAGGGTTCGACCAAACTCACCCATTGACTTCTGTTTCGATGACAATTAATGCACCTGCTCCGATTATGGTAGCCTTCTATTTTATGACTGCATACCGAAGAGAGCTGCAAAACTTGGGATTGACTTTCGATACAGTTGATGCTGAAACTAAAGAGAGAATAAAAGTGGAAACATTCCGCAAATTGCGTGGAACTGTGCAAGCAGATATGCTCAAAGAAGATCAAGGACAGAACACTATTATATTTTCTATTGATTTCGCAATGAAATTAATTGGCGATTTGCAAGAGTATTTATCGAAAACTCGTATAATGAATTATTATTCTTTGTCTATTAGTGGCTATCACATTGCTGAAGCTGGGGCAAACCCAATTTCGCAATTGGCTTTCACTTTGGCAAATGGTTTCACTTATGTTGAATACTTCTTGAAGCGTGGAATTCACGTAGATGAATTTGCACCGAATTTATCGTTCTTTTTTTCAAACGGTATGGATCCTGAATATTCCGTAATAGGTAGAGTAGCACGTAAGATTTGGGCAATTTCAATGAGAGATCGCTATGGAGCAAACGACAAATCGCAACGTTTGAAATATCATATTCAAACATCGGGACGCTCTCTGCACGCACAAGAAATTGATTTCAATGATATTCGCACTACATTGCAAGCATTAATTGCATACTACGATAATTGCAATTCATTACACACTAATTCTTATGACGAGGCAGTAACAACGCCTACGGAAGAGTCAGTTCGCCGCTCAGTGGCTATTCAATTGATACTATCGAAAGAGTTTGGTTTGTTGAAAAATGAAAATCCAAACCAAGGTTCGTACATAATAGATTACTTGACTGACCTTGTGGAAGAAGCTGTATTGATTGAGTTTGACAATATTTCAAGACGTGGCGGGGTGCTTGGAGCTATGGAAACTGGCTACCAACGCTCTAAAATACAAGAAGAGTCAATGAAATATGAACATTTGAAACACTCTGGCGAATATCCAATTATTGGTGTGAACACTTTTTTGAACGAAAAAGAAGGCAATGTTTACGATAAAATGGAAGTAATTCGTACATCGAACGAAGAGAAAGACGAAAGACTTGTGGAGCTTAATGCATTCAAAGAAGCCCACAAAGACAAATCGGAAGCAGCACTATTGAAATTAAGACAAGTAGCATTGACAGGTAATAATATATTTGAAGAACTGCTAAACACAGTTGAATCTTGCTCAATGGGACAAATAACTAGAGTGCTTTATGAAGTTGGTGGTAAGTACCGAAGAGGGATGTAGTAAATTTAAAATACATATTATCTGACGGTGATACTAATAGTAACGGCTGTATTAAATTAGATTTTAAAAGTTGGACTCATAGAAAATTAATTGACCCGTAAAATTATTATACAATATATAATAATTTTAAAATGCAATATATTGATTCAGATGAAAAGGTATTTGCCTTTGAAGCAATTGAAGCCTGTGGTGCTACTTATTACTACTTTAAGAGAATGAAAGGCAATTGGTTTTTAGTAAAAATAGTAGTGTCAGATTGAACATTAAAGATTCAGATATAGGATTTAAAGTTGAAATGGCAAGAAAAGTTTCTAATGTTATAACTAAACAAGATTTATTTAATTCTCCAGATTGGAAACTAAAGAATGGTAAAACATTACACTCACAAATCTTTACAATTGTAAACAAAATTAGAGATTGGAATCATCTCAAACTATTACCAATAGATACTAAAGAAACTAATGTTTAAAAAAATACTGATAGCGAATAGGGGCGAGATTGCTTGCCGAATAATTAAGACTTGCAAGGACTTAGGAATTAAAACAGTTGCTGTTTATTCTGATATTGATAAGAATGCTCTGCATGTGAAATTGGCTGATGAAGCATATCTACTGGGTGCTGCACCTGCCAAAGAATCATATTTACGGATTGATAAAATAATTGAAGCAGCTAAAGCTACTGGAGCGGAAGCTATCCATCCTGGCTATGGTTTCTTATCTGAAAATAATGAATTTAATAAGCAAGTGCGAGCCGCTGGACTTATTTTCATTGGTCCCGAACCAGAACCTATGCGATCGTTAGGCTCTAAAATTGAATCACGCCATACGATGGTGGGGGCTGGTATTCCAGTTATACCTGGTTTTATTATAAAAGGTTTGCAATTCGCTGAAATTAAATCTGGTGCAGAAGAAATTGGATTGCCAGTGCTAATTAAAGCATCGGCTGGCGGTGGTGGTAAAGGTATGCGAGTTGTCCGAGATATTGCTACTTTGCAAGAATCAATTGATTCGGCAAAGCGAGAGGCACTTTCAGCTTTTGGAGATGATAGTGTTTTTGTAGAAAAATATATTGATAATCCTCGCCATATAGAAGTGCAAGTGGCTGCCGATAAGCACCGCAATGTGATTCATCTTTTTGAGCGAGAATGTTCGCTGCAACGGCGCCACCAAAAAATTGTGGAAGAAACTCCTTCGCAAGCATTAACTCCAGAGCTTAGAGCAGCAATTTGCCAAACTGCTGTGGAAGTTATAAAAACGGTGAATTACGATAGTTTGGCGACAGTGGAATTTCTACTAGACGAAAATGGTAAATACTATTTCTTGGAAGTCAATACTCGTATCCAAGTGGAACATCCAATTACAGAAATGATTACAAATTTAGATTTAGTGAAAATTCAATTGGAAATAGCTTATGGTTTACCACTTAGTTCGCAACAATCAGATATTACAAGTTCTGGCCATTCGATAGAGTGTAGAATATATGCCGAAGATGGCGAGAATAATTTTATGCCATCGGCAGGAAAGTTGCATCTGTTCGCTGAGCCTCAGGGCAACAATGTACGATTGGATACTGGTGTGAAAACTGGCGATGAAATTTCTATATACTATGACCCAATGATAGCAAAATTGATTGTTTGGGCAAAAGATAGAGAAACTGCTCGAATGGAAATGTTGAAAGCTTTGAAAAATACTGCTGTGCAAGGAGTAAAAAATTCATTGGAACTATTGATGAATATATTAGAATCCAATGAATATATTACAGCTGAAACATATACCAATACTATTGAAAAGAAATTATCGGAATTTGCCCAAAAGCGAAATAAATTTATCACTTCTGCATTAGCATCAGCTACTTTGGTAAATAATAAAGCAGTCGCAAATATTACACTTGGCAATACCACACAAAAATATGACCCTTGGAAAAACCTTGGCTCTTGGGAGATTGGACAATGAAATTAAAATATCACGATGAAATATTCTATGTGGAATTGCAAGGCAATTTAGTTAAATTAAATTCAGATACTTTCGATTTTAATACTGCCAAATTAAGTGAAAGCCACTACTTATTAAAATCTTTCGAAAATCGCAATGCTTTTGTGTCAAAATCACAAACATCTGTCTTTGTGTCGGTCGAAGGTGAACATTATGAATTTAAAATAGTGGACGAAGAAGAAGAATACTTGGCAAGTGCAGGCAATGCAAATCAAAAGATTGAAAAAATCTTTGCTCCAATGCCAGGCTCAGTTGTGAAAATATTAGTAGCTGAAGGCGATATAGTTGAAGCCAAACAAGCAGTGATAGTGGTGGAAGCAATGAAAATGGAAACTACTTTGCTATCTGGAATAGCTGGTAAAATAACTAAAATAGATGTAAAAGTAGGCGAACAAGTAAGCACCGATTCGCCCATAATTATAATAGAAAAAGAGGATTAAACTCTTTCGATAATGACTGCGTAGCCCTGACCAACACCAATGCACATAGTGCAAAGTGCATATTTTAAATTACGTTGTGTTAATTCATAAGCGGCTGTTAGTACAAGTCTTGCTCCCGACATACCGAGAGGGTGACCAAGTGCTATAGCTCCTCCATTTGGATTGATGCGTGCATCATCGTCTGCCAAACCCCATTGGCGAATGCAAGCAAGCCCTTGAGCCGCAAATGCTTCATTTAATTCGATTATGTCAATATCAGCGAAAGTTAGCCCTGCTTTAGCAAGTGCTTTATTTGCTGCTTCCACTGGCCCTATACCCATAATACTTGGTTTAACACCCGAAATACCAGAAGCTACAATTCGAGCCATTGGCTTTAAATTATTTCGTTTTATTCCATCTTCCGATGCTATTAAAAGAGCAGCCGCACCGTCGTTTATTCCAGAAGAAGTAGCAGCCGTTACGGTCCCACCTTGTCTGAAAGCTGGTCGTAACTTAGCTAATATTTCCATTGTAGTTTCAGGTTTTGCAAACTCATCATTGTTGAAAATAATCGGGTCGCCTTTCTTTTGTGGGATAGAATAGCTAACTATTTCACGATTGAATATACCATTTTGAATTGATATTCCTGCTTTTTGTTGGGAATTAAAAGCAAATTTATCTTGCGATTCACGGTCAATTTTGTAAAGTTCGGCAACGTTTTCAGCAGTTTCACCCATTGCATCCACGCCGTACATTTCTTTGAGCTTAGGATTGACAAAACGCCATCCCATTGTAGTATCAAATATTTGCACATCACGGCTGAAAGCAGATTCTGCTTTGGATTGTACAAATGGAGCACGAGTCATATTCTCAACACCACCAGCAATTAGAATATCGTTATCACCGCTGCGAATGGCACGGCTAGCACTGATTACAGCCGACATACCTGAAGCACAAAGGCGATTGACTGTTTCACCTGGCACTGTTACTGGTAAACCTGCCAAAAGCAAGGACATACGAGCAACGTTGCGGTTTTCCTCGCCTGCACCATTTGCATTGCCAAGTATCACATCATCAATTTGACTTGGGTCGAGTGAGCTTTGCTTTTCGACTAAACTTTTAATTACGTGGGCAGCCATATCGTCGGCACGAGTGCCAGCAAAAGCACCACCAAACTTACCAATAGCGGTACGCACTCCATCAACTATAAAAGCATCTTTCATTTTTATTTTCGAATAAATTAGTTAAGAATAACCACAAAATTACAGAAAATGTTCATTAAGTTATGCAACAATTAAATTGTATATTTTAAGTAAAATTTAATCTAAAGTAAAGTCTAATGTATTTTTTGAATCAATCAAATTTTAGAAATATTGGTGAATTTGCTAGAAACCTTTTATTTATCAGAACTCATTTATAGTTAGCAATACTTGGTCAATTTTCTTTCAATCAGTTCAAAACTCTTAACTCTTTATTCACAATAGATTTGTAAATTGCACTTTATTTTTTGACAAATTCTCAATATTTACTTTATGATTCAAGTTAATAACCTCAGTCTTTCTTTCGGAAAACGTGTTCTATTCAAAGATGTGAACGTAAAATTTACCCCTGGTAATTGCTATGGACTTATTGGTGCTAATGGCGCTGGTAAATCTACATTTATCAAAGTGTTATCGGGCGAAATAGAAGCTCAAAAAGGTGAAGTCTTTATTGAGCCAGGCAAACGCCTTTCAGTGTTATCGCAAAATCAATTCAAATTTGATGAAAACGCAGTGATGGAAACTGTGATAATGGGTAACGAGAAGCTATATGCTTTATTGAAAAAAAGAGAAGAGCTATATTCAAAAGCTGATTTGACTGAAGAAGAAGGTAACCTAATTGGAGAAGTGGAAGCTGAATTTGCTGAGCAAAATGGCTATGAAGCAGAAGCAGAAGCAGCCTCGCTTTTAAATGGTCTTGACATTAAAGATAACCTTCACGACAAGAAAATGAAAGAATTGGAAGGTGGCGAAAAAGTTAGAGTATTGCTTGCTCAAGCTCTTTTCGGAAATCCCGACATTCTGCTATTAGATGAGCCAACAAATAACTTGGACATTCGCTCTATTGTTTGGTTGGAGAATTTCTTAGATAGATTCAATAATACAGTGATTGTTGTATCCCACGATAGACACTTTTTGAATGATGTGTGTACACACATTGCAGATTTGGACTATGCTCAATTGAGATTATATGCTGGTAACTATGAATTTTGGCAACAAGCTGCTCAATTGGCTATTGCTCAGAAAAAAGACCAGAACAAACGCAATGAAGATAAAATTAAGGATTTGGAAGAATTCATTCGTAGATTCTCTGCAAATGTTTCTAAAGCCAAACAAGCTACTTCTCGTAAGAAAATGATTGATAAGCTTACAGTTGAAGATATTCCTCACACTTCTCGCCGCTTTCCATATATTGATTTCAAACCTGAAAGGGAAGTTGGAAATATCATTTGCAATATAACTGGATTGAATAAAACAATTGACGGTGTGGAATTAATCAAAGATTTTGATTTGACTGTGAATCCAGGCGATAAAATTGCATTTGTTGGAAAAAACGATGTGATTCGTAGCACATTATTCCAAATAATTGCTGGTGAATTGCAACCAGATTCTGGTGAAATGGTGATTGGTCAGACTATAACTACTGCTTTTTTCCCTAAGGAAAATGAGAAATATTTCAATAACGATATGAATTTGGTGGACTGGCTACGACAGTATTCTAAAGAAAAAGATGAAACACACATTCGTGGATTCTTAGGTAGAATGTTGTTTTCTGGTGAAGAATCGCAAAAGAAATCATCTGTGCTTTCTGGTGGCGAAAAAGTTCGCTGTATGCTTTCGAAAATGATGTGTAGTGGTGCTAATATGCTAATTATGGATGAACCAACCAATCACTTGGATTTGGAATCAATCACTTCGCTAAATAATGCTGTAATTAATTATTCTCAAGTGTTGCTGTTTGCTTCTCATGACCACGAATTTATTCAAACTACTGCTAATAGAATTGTGGAAGTTGGCTCAAGTGGAGTAATAGACAAAATGATGCCTTATGATGATTACTTAGCAGATCCAGATGTACAACGCAGACGTGAAGAAATTTATAATTAATTTTGATTATGCAAAATAATTTTGAAAATATTGATTTGAAGAATGTTCTTTCTCATCCAAACGATGAAAAGGAACATTCTTGCAATCAAGACCATAAACATGATGAACACGCCCACGGCCATAAAAAAGGACACCACCACCATCATCACAATATTGATTTCAATACAATGTCTGCTCGTTTGTTGTTTTCGGTAGTTTTGAATTTCCTAATATCTTTATTTCAAATTGTAGGCGGAATTCTTTCTGGTTCACTTTCTTTAATATCAGATTCTCTACATAATCTGAGTGATTCCATTTCGATTTTCTTTTCATATTTGGCTATTAAAATAGGCGGCAAAAAATCAGACAATAAAAAAACTTATGGCTATAAGCGAGTTGAAATATTAACAGCATTTTTTAATTCTATTACTTTGATTGCTATTTGTATATTTATGATCTATGAAGCCATAGTAAGACTTTTCAGCCCAGCTGAAATTAATGCACCAATAATGCTTGGTGTGGCAGTCTTTGGTTTGCTCGCTAATTTAATTTCAGTATTGCTGCTTAGAAAAGATAAAGCCAAAAGCTTGAATATTAAATCGGCCTATTTGCATTTGTTGGGCGATACTATTTCTTCAGTATTAGTTATAGTTGCTGGTGTAATTATTTATTATACTAAGTTTTACTTAATAGATTTGATAATTACATTTGCTTTAAGTGCTTATTTAATTTATGAATCATATTTGGTAACATCCAATACAGTCAATATATTAATGCAATCTGTGCCCACAAATATTGATTTAGAAAAGATTCGTGAATCAATTGTGGCTCACGATGAAGTAGCTACAGCACACCACATACATATTTGGTCTATGAATGAAAATCAAATTTATTTTGAATGTCATATTGATTTCATTGAAGATTTGAAAATTAGCCAAATAGACACACTACGCTCTGATATAGCAATACTTTTAATGAAAGATTTTGGAATAACCCACGCCACAATCCAAGCCGAATACAACTCCTGCTTAGAAAAAAACTTAATAGCAGAACTTTAAATTTTATAAAACTCAACGACAATATTGCCCCCTTCAGAGAGCTGTCAGCAAGCTGACATCTCTCTTGATAGGGAGAAATAACATTTTTTTATTCATAACTTGTCATTATTTCAAAGATGCTATGTCAATTACAAATCTGTATTTCACATCGCCTTTTAGCATTCTTTCATAAGCTTCGTTTACTTGATTCGCATTAATTAATTCTATGTCGGAAGTGATATTATGTTTGCCGCAGAAATCTAGCATTTCTTGTGTCTCTGCTATACCACCAATAAGTGAACCAGCGAAACTTCTTCTGCCACCAATTAAGCTGAATGAAGTTACTGGCAATGGCTCCATTGGGGCACCAACTAAAACTAAAGCACCTTCCACTTTAAGCAAACTCAAATATTCATCTATACTATGTTGAGCCGAAACTGTATCAATAATTAAATTTAAAGACTTTGTGTAGGTAGCTAATTGCTCTTTATTTGAAGTTAGCACAACTTCGTCTGCACCTAATCTTTTTGCATCTTCCGTTTTTGATAACGATGAAGTGAATACAACAACATAAGCACCCATAGCTTTTGCTATTTTAATTGCCATGTGACCCAAACCACCAATTCCAAGTACACCAACTTTTTTACCTGGTCCAGCACCCCATTTTTTCAATGGAGAATATGTTGTAATTCCAGCACAAAGAAGTGGAGCTGTTGCTGCCAAATCCAAATTAGCTGGAATCTTTAAAACAAAACTTTTGTCAACTACTACGCTTTGAGAATAGCCACCATAAGTTTGTCCGCCTGTGTGCTTATCAAGTGAGTTGTATGTGAAAGTTGCTCCCGAATCGCAGAATTGTTCCATATCGGCTTTGCAATTCTCACATTCTCGACATGAATCTACCATACAGCCAACGCCAGCCATATCGCCAACTTTGAAATTAGTTACTCCAGATCCAACTTTTGTAATTTTACCAACTATCTCATGCCCAGGTACATTTGGGTATGTAGTTCCTTGCCATTCATTGCGAGCTGTGTGAAGGTCGGAGTGACAAATACCGCAGTAAATAATTTCAATTTCTACATCGTTTTTAGTCACTTCACGGCGTTCGATGTTAATGATTTCTAATGGTTTAGTGGCAGCTTGTGTACCAATAGCTTTTGTAGTAGTCATAACGATTTGTAATATTTAAGATTTGAAAAAAAGAATAATTATTAAACGTAATGAAAGAAGATTTAAGTGTAAATGCAATTTATGGCGATGAATTATGAATAATTGATTTATTAAATGACTATAATTTGAGTTTTGGCAGTCCAAACACTCCCAGTCAGCAAGCTGACAGCCCCCTGAAGTGGGCAAT
>CAZYXG010000007.1:62241-78225 GCA_964650885.1 uncultured Hyphomicrobiales bacterium
CAAGCTGACAGCCCCCTGAAGTGGGCAATGGTATATCTCAATTAACTAAACATACAAAAATATAATTGCGATTTTTTAACTGTTTTTGTTAACTTTTAGTTAATTTTGTATCCTTTTGATTTACAAAACGATTAGAATGTCTGAAGAAAATATACCTGAAAAGAAAGATAGAAAGAAAGTCTATATAATTTTATTTTTTGTTGCATTGAGTTTGTCGCTATTGGGAGTGTGGGGTGTTAATCAGTTCCGACAAGCTAATACCACAGATTTTGAAGAGCAAACTAATACTCCAAAAACTGATCTTGATTCCACTCAATTGCGTTTGAAACAAGCTGAGATAGAAGAACAAAACCGAAAAGATACTTTCAATATAAATGCAATTTCTGAGCTTAGTGAAAGTATTGATTTGAGTAAGTACCAAGGAAAAATCATCAATATTGCTATTACTGGTGTGGATTCCAGAATGGGCGACCGAACTAAACATGCCGATGCCAACCATATCTTTTCTCTATTGCTGGATAGTGGAAAAATAATAATAACTTCTGTACCGCGAGATACTTACGTGGATTTGGGCTATGAAGATTCTTTAAATTTGAATAAGCTTACAATTTGCAGAGCTAGCCGAAGCCGAGAAACTTATTTGAAGGAATTGGCTAAAATTGCTGGTCTTGCTAAGATTGATTATTATGTTGAGTTTGGTTTTGCCCAAGCAATGGGCTTGATTGAATTTTTGGGTTATTCCAATCCAAATGCGACTTTGCAAGTGCTTCGTTCACGCAAAGCTTTGGGTGGCGATGATTACCAACGCTGCTATAATCAAGGGCAATTTATGCGTCAGGCAATTCTGAAAAATGCAAGTAAAGCAGAAGGGTTGACAGGGGAGTTTCTAATTCGTGGTGGGCTTTTCTTAGTGGAATCAAATTTGACTACTTCTATTGTGAAATCGCTAAACGAAACAATGCAGAAAAATGAATTCGGCAAAAACCCAAGTGATATAAAAGTGATAGTTAAGCCAAGAATGGCAAACAAATTCAAGGTTTTTGACTTCACAGACCAAGACCAAATGAAACAATTGCAAGATAAAGCTCAGTTCTATTTTGAAACTAGAGAGAGACCAGAAGATGGAGACAATAAGAATATACAAGACTTTGTTTACCGCAGATTGATGAATGTATTGGCTAAAGCAGCTCAAGATACTGCGAAAAAACCTATGAACTCTTATAATATTTTAAAAGTTTACTTTGAACAAAGAGCTTGGTTGCAAATCCGAGACATAAAACAGAAAGATCAGGTGCGTGATGAATTTAAAACTATACTTTCTCGTTCACTAATCCGAGCAAAAAAAGAAAAACAAGCCAAAGAAATAATTGATGCTTTTGAGCTGGAAAAGGAATATTTAAAGCTAAAACAATGATTTTTTGCATTTTTATTGCTTAAAACGTAACAAAATGCAAAAAAAATAGTTTTTATGGAAAAGAGATATTACATATTGACAAGAATTTTCATAATTTTGGTAATCTTTAAATAATCTAATTTGAATAAGCAATGGAAATTAAATTCAACGAAACAGAACTTCAAGAAGTTCAAACACATATTCAGAAATATCCTTCAAAGAAATCGGCAATAATGCCAGTGCTTTGGTTGGCTCAAAAGAAATTTGGTTGGCTGTCGAAAGAAGTTATGATTTATGTGGGTGAATTGTTGGACTTACCTTATTCACACGTCTATGGTGTGGCTACATTCTATACGATGTATTTCAAGAAACCTATGGGGAAATTCCACGTACAAGTATGTACAAACGTTTCTTGTATGTTGCTTGATGGTGATAAGATTTACGACCACGTATCGAATAAACTTGGTATAAAGCACAATGAAGCTACTGCAGATGGCAAATATTCACTTGAAGAAGTGGAATGTATGGGTGCTTGTGGCGGTGCACCAATGATTGTTATCAATGAAGATTTTTATGAAAATGTCGATATCTCTCAAGTAGATAAAATTATTGACTCTCTTAACTAATGATAAAATACTCAAAATTTAGTCCAACTAAAGTTTTTCTTCTTTTTGCATCGCTAATATATCTAGCCAATTTTGTGTCTGGCGGAATATTTATGCAGAATCTTACATTAGTACCAAAGCTAGTGTTGAAGAATTACGATTTTTGGCGAATTTTCACATTTCCTTTCACAATAAATAGTTTTGAATCTTTCTTGCTATTTGCAGTATCGTTTTATTTCTTTGCTCCAAAGATTGAAAACTATTTCAATAAGAATGTATTTTTGCTTTCTTGTGGTTTGGTAAGCGTTCTCTTTGGGCTTACTTCCACTATGTTTTTCGCAGGGAATAACTATATTTTCAGTGGGTTTGAACATGTTTCTCTTTTTATTTTGTTTTTGCATTCATTGCTAAATTTGAATAAGAAGCTGAATTTCTTCGATAAAGTTTATGTGCCTGTAAGTATTCTATCTACAAGCGTAATCACTTCTTGGGTGTTTTTTAAAAGTGTTAGCTTTATCTATGTTGGCGGAGCATTAGTACCACATTTAATTTATCCAATTAGCTTTGGCTTTTTGGTGGCAGTGGGCTTTTATTTGAGAATACTTATTTTGAACTATACAAAGATAGAGAATGAAGAGAAAATATCTAGTCTTCAAACTACTACAAAGCAAGAGTTGGAACATGCCTACGTTTCTCAGGACGAAGTGCGAAGAATTGTGAAAAAAATAGAAGATGACTTCACTGCAAGCTATCCACTTGAAAGTGATTTAAACGAAGAAAATCTCAACGAAATACTTGATAAAATTCTTGTAAGTGGTAAAGAATCTTTAACAGAAGCTGAAAATAATTTTCTAGAATTTTATTCCAAACATTTGAAATAATGCAAAAAGCTGTTTTTTTCGATAGAGATGGAATTGTCAATCTGCGGCTCATTGATAAATATGTCCTTAATTCTGAGCAATTCGAATTTATCCCTGAAATTTTTGAAATACTAGCCAAAGTGAAAGCCAGTGGCTATTTAGCAATTGTTATCACTAACCAACAAGGCATAGGCAAAGGGCTAATGAATGATAATGATTTAGCAGCAATCCACCACGAAATGCAATATACTTTGCAATATAAATCAAAAGTGTGCTTCGATGATATATATTTCTGTGGCGATTTGAAAAGTACGAATAGTTTCAGAAGAAAGCCTAACCCTGGAATGATTTTAGAAGCTGCAGAGACTTATAAAATTGATTTGACCCACTCATTTATGATTGGAGATAGCAAAAGCGACACAGAGGCAGCAAATGCTGCTGGAGTTCAATCTATATTCGTTTCGGCAGTTGAAAAAGACGATGCAGCTAAATATAGTGTTGCAAACCATATTAAACTATCTAAATTGCTGCACGAAATTCTTTAAAATTAAATTATATGATTTAGAATTTAGCTTCTTTACAAATGATTAATGCTTCAGTTTTTTGGTTTGTATGGTTGCGAAATTCAATTAAATCGTCAATATTGAATGAGAGAATGTCATCTACTTTAAGTAGGAACTCTTCTTTATTTAAATTGACAATTAGTTCATTGGTTATGCAGTAAACTGTGCCTTCAGTTTTGAATGGAGCCAAAAAGTCAATATGAGTTGTTGTAAACATAATTAATTTCAATATTTCTAAAGATAAATTTGATTTCAATGACAAAATGAACTCTTCTTTTTTATCGTCTTCCAGTAATAGGATTTCGTTCTGTACTTTGGCAAACTGCACATCATTTATAGATTTATTGCAAAGCTTTAAGTAATCAATGAAACTGAGATTGTATGCCGATAGAATTTTATAAAAATCTATAGATTTGACATTTCTTTTTGCTTGTTCGATTTGTGAAAGAAAGCTTAGAGAAAGTCCTGTTTGCTTTGAAACAAATTCAAGAGTTTTCTCACTAATTGTGCGAAGCTGCTTCAAATTGCTTGAAAGTTCACCTTTATTAGAGTAAATTAGGTCTAGCATAGTTAGATTTATTTTTAAAATTAATCAAATTCTTAATCCCAAATTTACGAAATGGAATATATATTTAGTTTTTTTGATGTCCACAAAGCGATAGAAATTATCAAAACAGTGCCTTGGCATTATGTTTTATTGATTGCATTTCTGCTTACTTTCATAGAGAATATATTTCCTCCCTCCCCGAGCGATGTACTATTAATGTTTATGGGGAGCTTAATAAGTATTGGTACTGTGGGCTTTTTCCCTTTGTTCATCACAAGCACATTGGGAAGCATACTTGGATTTTTGCTGATGTACTGGCTTGGATTTAAGTATGGAAACAAGATTATCAAATCTAATAAATTACCTTTCATTACAAAAGAAAATTTAGCTAAACCTGAAGAGTGGTTCAAGAAATATGGTTATTACATAATTGTAGCAAATAGATTTCTTTCTGGCACAAGAGCATTAATTTCTTTTTTTGCTGGTATTAGTGAGCTACCAATTTATAAAACAACAATACTTTCGGCTCTTTCAGCAGCTCTTTGGAATATAATCCTTTTGCTTATTGGCTTTGAAATTGGTGAAAACATAGAACAAATGAACTATATTCTAAATATATATGGGAAAATCCTAATACCGTTAATTGTTGTATTAATATTAGGATTTTTGCTTTACAATAAATTCAAGACTAAAAAGTTAAATTAAGTTTTTCTCTTGAAGTATATTGACTAATTTCTCTTTATCGAATGGCTTAACAAAATAGCCATCTACTTGATTTTTAAATGCTTTTTTGATGTTGTCAAAATCATCTAAAGCAGTATTCATAACAATTGTTGTTCGACTATTAGTGTGAATTCCTAGTTTTGTTTCATAAGTTCTGATTTCTTGAACAGCTTCTTGTCCAGTCATTCCAGGCATCATTATATCCATAAATATGATGTCGTATTTAGTACCGCCTTCCATAGATTCTTTGTATTTTTCAAGCCCTTCAATACCATTGACTGCAATATCTACTTCGCCATACAGGCTAAGTATCTCTTGCATAACCATTCCAGTTACAAAGTCATCTTCTACGACTAATGCTTTCATTTTCTTCCTCAAAAATTCAATTTTAAATTTGTACAGATTAAGTTAAATAATTTACACTTTTTTGAATGGAATTTCTATAAAAAATTTAGTACCAACTGAAACTTGGCTTTCAAACCAGATTTTTCCATTCATTAATTCGACAAATTCTTTGGAAATAACTAAACCTAAACCAGAACCTTCAAAAGATCTTGCTAAGTTATCATCTATTTGGCTGAAAGATTGGAAAAGTAAATTAAATTTATCTTCTGGAATTCCAATGCCAGTATCTTCTATGGTAAAAAGGATAACAAAATTGTCTTCAGCCTGCTTGCAAATTGCGGTAAAATTCACAGAACCCTTCAAAGTAAATTTTATAGCATTTCCAAGTATATTCGTTAGAATTTGCCTTAGCTTTTTCCCATCTCCCAAAAGTCTAATTGGCAAATTGTCGCAAACATCAATTGTTAGCTTTAAGTTCTTCTGTTTTAATTCATTTATGTAGAGATTCGTTAACTCGTCAATAATTTCGAATAATTCAAATTCTGATTCTTTCAAAGTAATTTTACCAGATTCAATTTTTGTGAAATCTATAATATCATTTATCAATCTGAGTAAATTTTTACCCGAGTGTTTAAGTAGATTTAGGAACTTAGTTTGTTTTTCGTTGATTTCACTTTCCAAAAGCAAATCTGTGATGCCAAGTATTCCGTTCAAAGGAGTGCGAAGCTCATGGCTTACTTTTGCTAAAAATAAACCTTTTGCTTTAGTGCTGGCTTCAGCTTTTTCTTTTGCAAACTCTAGTTCGGCAGTTCGTTCTCTAATTTTTGATTCTAAAAGAGTATTTGAATTCAATAAATATTTCTCTTCAAACTTACTTGCAGTAATATCGTTCATTAAAATTACGAAGTAAGTTTGTCTAGAAATTTCATTATATATTTTGGTAGTGTTTAAAATCATCCAAAATTTTGAGTTCTCTTTATTGCGTAAAACGAATTCAGTTTTTACACTTTGGTTAAGATTTAAAGAATCTATCATCTCGTTAAACTTTAATTTCTCGGCTTCGTCAAAGAAATCTAGAAATTGTGTGCCAATTAGTTCTTTTCTTGTGTTTGAGAAAAGTGATTCAAATTCTGCATTTGTAAATTTTATATTTAAATGCTTATTAATAACTATAATAGGATTGTTTGTTCTATCTAAAGCTGCTTTGAAAATATGGATAAACTTATTTTTCTCATCAAGGTCTTTTTGAAGTAAGGCTTTCTCTTTTAATCTCGTAATTATTCTTTTGAGTTTCGTGGTGTCAATTGGTTTGATTATGTATTCGTTTATACCAATTTGTATTGATTCGATTAATATGTCTGCTTCATTCAAAGCAGAAGCTAACACAATCGGTACTTCTTGATTAATTTCACGTATTTTTTGTGCCATTATCAAACCATTCATTAATGGCATAGATATGTCGCTAATAATTAAGTCTGGTTTCTCTTTTTGATATAAAGCCAGACCTTCCTTGCCATTTATAGCAGTGATTATATGCGAAGCAAATTTCTTAGCAATCATAGAAATGACTTGCATAGAAACATTGTCGTCTTCGACAACCATAATTGTAAATTTATGCATAGGTCAAAATTAATCAAAAAAATTGTAATTGTAATTTCGTTTCATAAATTACAAAAAATAATTTAATTAAAACTAATTGAAGCCAATGATTTTTATTTGATATTACGCTTGATATCGTTCGAGAGTGAAGTGTTCGCCAAGGTATCTTTTTCTAACTTCTTCATTTTGAGCAATTTCAGCACTTGTACCTGATATATATATGCTGCCATCTATTAGAATATTTGCTCTATCGGAAATTGATAAAGTTTCGTGGACATTGTGGTCGGTAATTAAGATTCCTATGCCTTTTTCTTTCAATTTGAAAACAATGTGCATAATATCATCTACTGCAATTGGGTCTATACCAGCAAATGGCTCATCTAACAAGATGAATTTGGGATTCACAGCCAAAGCACGTGCTATTTCGCAGCGGCGGCGTTCCCCACCAGAAAGCATATAGCCCTTGCTTTTGCGGATGTGGGTGATGTGGAAGTCTTCAAGAAGTTCTTCTAATTTTTCTTTTCTTTCATTTCGTTTCAAATTTTGAATTTCAAGAATAGCCATAATGTTATCTTCCACAGACATTTTGCGAAAGATTGACGGCTCTTGTGGCAAATAACTAATCCCCATTCTTGCTCGCTTATACATAGATTTATTAGTAATTTCTTTGCCATCTATGAATACGCTGCCTTCTGTAGGTTGAATCATCCCAACAATCATATAGAATGTAGTAGTTTTTCCAGCACCATTTGGCCCCAATAGCCCTACTATTTCACCTTGTCGGACATCGAAAGAGACTCCTTTGACAACAGTTCGCTGTTTATATTTCTTTACTAAATTCTTGGTTACAAGTGTGCTTCCACTAAAGACTTTTTCTTCAACTAAAATCTCTTCTTGACTTTCTTCCATTATTTCTTTCTTTTTAAGTTCTTTAATTTTAAGCTAATTTCAACACTTTTATCATCGCGCTGTATTATCATTCTTATTGTTTGGTCGGTGAAGCCATCTTTGATTACAACAAGCAAATCTTCCTCACGATATATTTTCACTCCTTCTGCTTCCAAGATTATATCACCTGGCTCAAGACCAGAAACATCTCCAGGGGAATTGCGAGAAATACTAAATACAACTACACCACGAGTTTTTTTAATCCCCAAATACTTTGCCAAATTTTCATCTAACTCTCTAACGTTGATTCCTGTATCGAAATCACGTTGAATTTCTTTATGTTCTTTGATTAAATCAACAATTTGTTTCACTCTATTTATTGGAATTGAATAGCCAATACCAATGCTTCCAGCTCCAAGAGTTCCCTGAGAAGTTGAGAAAATAACTGTATTCATGCCAATTACTTCGCCATTTGAATTTACCAATGGCCCGCCAGAATTACCTGAGCTAATAGCAGCATCGGTTTGAATCATATTTCTATAAACTCTTGTTATGTTATTTTCTTGATGGATGAAGTTAACTCCACTATTGGAAATTACACCTACAGTAACAGTTGGCTTTGAATTCACATCGAAAAGCCCAAAAGGATTACCAAAAGCAATTGCCCATTCGCCAATCATTAAATCATCGGAATCGCCAAGTTTCAAATAAGGCAAATCACTTTCGCCTTCCAATTTCAGTAAAGCTACATCGCTTGTGGCGTCCGATCCAATTATTTTTGCTTCTAACTGTCGGCCATCTGTCATTGAAACAACTACCTTAGTGGCATTGCCAGCTACGTGGTGGTTAGTCAATATATATCCATCTTTGGAAATGATAAATCCAGTACCGAGTCCTTTCACTTCGTAGTTTTCAACTCTTGGTTTTGAATTGAAAAATTGCTTGAAGAATGGGTCTATCATCATATCGTCGAATGGGGAGCGATAAACTACTTGTTTCATTTCAGTTACGTTTATGCCCACTATTGCTGGACTTACCTTTTTAATAGCAGTTGTGAGTGCATTTTTTCTGCTCGAACTAACATCATCGGAAATTGCTTTTTGCAAAGAACTTGAAGAAATTATCAAGTAAAGAATAATTACAAAGAAATGTTTCATTTTCATAGCTTATATTGTCTTTTTAATAATTTTCAATTTGTGAATTTTCAATTTACAGATTTACGATTGAAT
Source organism: uncultured Hyphomicrobiales bacterium (assembly GCA_964650885.1). Lineage (GTDB taxonomy): Bacteria > Bacteroidota > Ignavibacteria > Kapaibacteriales > UBA2268 > JAPLFM01. The sequence goes on from CAZYXG010000007.1 coordinate 70,994, forward strand.
CTAACAAATATTACGTAAATAGAGTGCAAGAAGTTTTAGAAATTATAGTTCCAGTCAATTTAGACCAAAAGTTTTCCTATTTGCCAATAGCCGAAAGTGGAAATGAGCTGCATATAGGTAAGCGTGTATTGGTAAACTTTGCTGGTAAAGTAATTACTGGAGTTGTTTATGGCATTAGAGATTTGGAGGATGTTAGAAAAGAGTTTAATCCAGACAAATTAAAACAAATTGTTAAGATTCTTGATACCGAACCGCTTATTAGCTCTAATTTATTTCAACTTGCTGAACATATCGCTAGATACTATATTTGCTCAATTGGGGAAGCAATCAAGCCAATGCTTCCAGCTTTCTTTAACATAAAGGCTGTTACAAGAGCGAAATTCAATGATAATTTCATTTTCGGCTACGACATTAGTAAGAGCTTAAAAAAGAAAATCTCTGCAATAAAGCCGAATACTTTCATTGACATCACTACTTTGCTAAAGGAATATAAAATTAGCAAAACTGAAATGGAACTTCTTTATTATTTGAACATTGTGAAGTTGCACAAAAAAATTGACGATGAAATTCGTATTCCCAAACTTTTCAAAATAAAAATATCGAGCAATATTTTTGATATTATAGATACAGTAAGAAATGAGCTGGACAATAAAACCAAATTGAAATTAAATAGTTTGTTGGATTTTGTTAATGAAGAAAATCATTATACTATTGGCGATATAACTAGAGAATTTAAAATTACAATTAAATTATTCAAAAGTTTTATTGAAAAAAGACTTTTCACATTGGAAGAAACTTTTTTAGAGAATACAGAGTTCTTGCCGCCATTTGACTTGAATAGCAGCCAAAGAGATGTGTTTGAAAAGGTTTTGCTAAATTATCAAAAAAACTATGTTTATTTATTGCAAGGGATTACTGGCAGCGGCAAAACCTTAGTCTATTTATATTTAATAAATGAAGTGCTGAAACACAATCAAACCGTTATTGTGCTTATTCCAGAAATTTATTTGACCACTCAACTCTTGAATAGATTTGAAAATGTTTTCCCAAATCAAATTGCAGTGCTGCATAGCAAAGTGCTTGGCTCTGAAAAAGAAAAAGCTTATAAATTAATACTAGGAGGCAAATATAAAATAGTTATTGGAGCTCGCTCGGCTATTTTTGCACCAATAAGCAACTTGGGAATGATTATCGTGGACGAAGAACACGACCAAAGTTATAAGCAGGATAGCCCAAACCCACGATATAATGGGCGAGACTTGGCAATAATGCGTTCTAAATTGGAAGGATGCACTTGTTTGCTTGGCTCTGCCACACCTTCAATAGAATCGTTTTATAATGTACAGCAAGGGAAATTCCAATATTTGGAATTGATAGAAAGAGCCGAAAAAGCTAAACTGCCTGATATTGAAGTAGTTGACTTAATTTCTGCGAAAGAAAATAATGAATTGATGGGAACATTCACTAAGTATTTAATTGAGCAAATAGCTAAAAACAAAAAAAGAAACTTAGTTTCCATTATATTTAATAATAGAAGGGGATATTCAAATATAGTCGAATGTCCTGACTGTGGGAATGTGGAGCAATGCAAAAATTGCGATGTGACACTTACATACCATAAAGAAAAAAATGAGCTAATGTGCCATTATTGCGATTATAAAATTAAGCTAAAAAATATTTGTGCAAAATGTGGCTCCGATAAATATAATTATATTGGCTATGGCACACAGAAAATAGAAGAAATAAGCTCAGAATTATTCGAGAACTACAGCATATTGAGATTAGATTCCGATGTGACTAACCAAAAAGGAGCAAAACAATCTTACCATTCCGATATTAAAAATGGGAAATATGATATTATAATAGGTACTCAACTTGTTTCTAAGGGGTTGGACTATCCAAATATTGGGCTTATAGGTGTGCTGAATGCCGATTATAGTTTATATATAAATGATTTCCGATCCAGCGAAAGAACTTACCAATTGCTATCGCAGCTTTCTGGTAGGGCAGGGCGGAATAAAGATTTGGAAAGCAAAGTGATTATCCAAACAAAGGAAAGCAGAAATCCATTGTTTTATTATTTGATTAAAAACAGCACTAAACAATTTTTGCAAAGTGAATTGGAACTAAGAAAAAAAGCAGACTTGCCTCCATACTCACGCTTGGTGATGATAGAATTTAATTCATTGGATAAATTCGAGCCAAATAAAATGGCAAAACTTTTCTTTAATAATTTTCTGCGAGAAAGCTATTTTAGAATATATCCTCCTCTTGTTCCAGAAATATCATATATTCAGAAGATGCACAGATGCGTAGTGGTGCTGAAAGTGAATAAAGAAAAAGACAAATCTGGCAAAAGATTCTCACAAAAAATAAAAGAATATTTTTCCGAAAATGCGAAAGAATATATGAAAGTAACTGTGAAAGTGAATGTTGATATTCAAAACCCAGTGAATTAGTAGGGTCTTTAGTTGAATTAAATGAGTTAATTTATGACCACTAATGATAATAGCTTTTACATATTCAATTTTATCTAATTTATACTCCATAATGATAAGCCATTTTTTAGCTTCTTCATCATTTTGTCAGTTATTAAACTTTTGTACAATATCCCCTTCATTTAGAAAGCCATTCTTTGCCGTTTGAGCACCAAGTAATTGAGATTTATTCATTTCTATTTAATACTTCAGTTATTTTTGTTAAAATACTTTTGAGAACATTTATTGAAACACTATTGCCAAATTGTTTATAAGCTTGAGTCTCTATTTTGTTAATTTTAAAATTGTCGGGAAAACCTTGTAATCTAGCACATTCTTTTGGAGTAAGTTTTCTAATATTACCGTTAATTAAATACAAACCTGTTTTTGAACCAATGCCTCCACCATAAGCAGATAGAGTAATCGCATGTCCCAGAGTATGATATATTCTTTCTCCCTGACCGCCTTTATTAACCTTACCTATTTGAATTGGTTTATTCAATAATTCTATTTGAGCAAAAAGTGAACTTTTAGAATTATATTCTTTGTATATTTCTATATCATTTCTTAGAATTACCTTAGCATTTTTAGGATTACTTTCCAAAATATCCGAAAGACAAACTTGTGTATTTGGTGGAGTTGGAAATAGGAAATTATTTGAATTAATATCATTTCTAAAAGCAACAATATAAATACGTTCTCTATTTTGTGGTAAACCGAAATTACTTGCATTTAGTACTTTTGTATAAACCTAATAATTTATATTTTCTAAAGTATGAATAATAGTTTTTAATGTTCTCCCTTCATTATGTTTTTCTAAATTTTTAACATTTTCTAAAAAAAGTACCTTAGGTTTATGGTAGTGAACAATTCTTACTATTTCAAAAAATAATGTGCCACGAATATCTTCAAAACCTTTCTGTTTTCCAGAAATTGAAAATGCTTGACATGGAAATCCTCCTCATAAAATGTCGTGATTTGGAATAACCTTTTCATCAATTTGTGTAATGTCGCCATTTGGTTGAGTCCCAAAATTTTCAAAATATGTTTCGGCCGCATATTTGTCCCATTCTGAAGCAAATACACATTCAGCCCCATAATCTGAAAGAGCAATATGAAAACCACCTATCCCAGCGAAAAGATCTATGAATTTATAGTTGTTCAATATATTTTTTGATTTAGACAAATTATTTGTTTTTCATAAAAATGGGAACTCTTAATAAATATGATAAGGTTGCATAAATTGTTTCAATATTAATATTATCAGAACTATTGACATATTTATCTCAATTTGAAATCCAATTAAAATATTTACAAACCTAAAAAAAATAGAAATTCGTTACAAGAATAGTTTTAAACGTATAAGTTGAGACTTAATGGCATAAATATTCTTTAGAATTCAATAACTCACTCATACCCGCGCCAAAAAAAACAGCCCAACAAATTAATGTAGGGCTGTTTTAAAGAATAAATTTATAAGTAGAATTATTCTGCTGTTTCAGCTGGAGCTTCTTCAGCGGCTGCAACTGGTGCCGCTTCTACTACTGGAGCCTCGGCAGCTTTTGCAGCAGCTTTTGCTCTATCCGCATCACGTTTTTTTCTGGCAGCTTTCAATCTGCCATGGCGAGCTGTAGCAACTTCTTTGTGCTTTTTCACCATATCTTCAATTTCAGTTTCTGTTTTGCCTTTGTGAGCCATAGCTTTTCTAAGCAAAATTCCTTCGTAACTTAATAGTTGGCGAACTATTTCAGTTGGTTGTGCACCAACGCCTAACCAATACAAAGCACTTTTAGGGTCAATGCTAATTGTGCTTGGAGAAGTGTTTGGATCGTAGTAACCCAATCTTTCTAAATAAGCACCATCTCTACGAGAGCGAGCATCCATTGCTACGATATCGTAAACTGGATTATGAATTCTACCTTTTCTGCGAAGTCTGATCTTAACCATTCTGATTAAACCTTAATTATAAATTAAAAATGAAATGTTTATTTTCTTTGTTGTTTTTTAAAAATTAACCGAACAATCTGCTGCGTTTTCCCTGAGTCATAGATTTCATTACCTTGCTCATATCGTCGAATTGTTTGATTAATTTATTCACATCTTGAATGTTTGTGCCAGAACCTTTTGCGATTCTCAATCGGCGGCTACCATTCAAAATTTTCGGAGTATTGCGTTCTTCTTTAGTCATAGATAGAATAATAGCTTCCACCTTGCCAAAAGCTTTGTCGTCAATATTCACATTTTTCAATTGCTTATCCATTCCTGGTATCATACCCAATAGGTCTTTCAATGAACCCATTTTCTTGATAGTTCGCAATTGATCTAAAAAGTCTTCAAAAGTGAATTGATTTTTCTTAATTTTCTCTTCAAGTTTTTTAGCTTCATCCGCATCGAATTGGGATTCAGCTCTTTCCACTAAAGTAAGAATATCACCCATACCCAATATGCGTGAAGCAATACGCTCTGGGTGGAATGGCTCTAAATCATCAAGTTTCTCGCCAACACCTACGAATTTAACTGGCTTGCCAATTACAGATAATACAGATAAAGCAGCACCACCACGAGTATCACCATCTAATTTAGTAAGTACTATACCAGTAAGAGCAAGTTTATCGTGGAAAGCTTTCGCAGTATTTACAGCGTCTTGTCCAATCATTGCATCGCAAACGAAAAGAGTTTCAGTTGGCTTGATAGCTTTGCTCAAGTTCTCAATTTCGTTCATCATTTCTTCGTCAATAGTCAAACGACCCGCAGTATCGATAATTACAGTATCTCTACCGAATTTACGAGCATAAACAAGGGCGTTTTGAGCAATTTCAATTGGATTTTTACTTACTTCATCAGTGAAAACAGGGACTTTCACTTGTTCACCAAGCTGTTTCAATTGCAAAATTGCAGCAGGACGATAAACGTCAGCAGCAACAAGCATAGGTTGTCTTCCTTTTTTCTTCAAACTTTTAGCAAGTTTACCGCAAAAAGTAGTTTTACCCGAACCTTGCAAACCAGCAACAAGTATGATAGTGGGGCCGCCACCAGTGGCAATAATCAAGTCAGATTTTTTAGAACCCATCAATTCGACAAGTTCATCATTTACTATTTTGACAATAAGTTGTTCAGGCACAATTTTGCCTTTCACTTCGGTGCCAACAGCTTTTTGCTTAACATCTTCAACGAACTTACGAGCTACATTGAGGTTCACATCGGCTTCAATCAAAGCACGGCGAATCTCAACACAAGCTTCGTCAATATTTTCTTCAGTAATAACAGTCTGCCCTCTGAATCTCTTCAGGGCACCTTCCAGCTTCTCTTGTAAACTATCGAACATTTATATTTTGCATTTTTTGATTAATACAGACTACAAACTTACAAATAATTTTATTTTGAAACAAATAAATATATGAATTTATTGAAATTAAGTAATATTAATCGTGTTTAGTATTTCAGTTATTTCAAAGAAATATCAATCTAATTTCTTTGAAATTATTGAGTTAGGCGAGCAAAGGATGATTTAAAAATTTACATAGAATTAAGCAATTCCTTAAAAGTAATATTTTTCTTTCTTAAATTGCAAATCTATTTCAATCATTTAGTAAAATAAGTTATCAAATGGGTTTCTTCGATAAGTTTAAAAAGAAAGTTTCTGAAACAGTTGAGCAAGTTCAATCAAAGATTGAGCAAGTAACTGAGCAGGTTGTTGAAAGCGTTAGTAATGTTGCCACTGCTACTTCGGAAGTGCTTCGCTTCAATAAGTTGAAAGATGGACTTGCTAAAACTCGCAAGACTTTTTCCAATAATTTGATTACTCTACTTGGCACTCGCAAAATAGATTCTCAATTATTACTTGAACTAGAAGAACTTTTATTAACGGCCGATATGGGTCTTGCCACTACAGATAAACTTATTGACTTATTGAAAAAACGAGTGAAATCTGACAACATTGAAAGTGCTGATAAAATCTATGGCATACTGAAAGAAGAAATACATAACCTATTGATTAAATCTCCTTCTGCCAAAACCGATGCAGAATATACACTCGATGGAACAAATAAGCCATTCTGTATAATGGTTGTCGGTGTAAATGGAGTTGGGAAAACTACAACAATTGGTAAACTTGCCCATAACTATAAGCAAAAGGGTTACGAAGTAATTATTGGTGCGGCAGATACATTTAGAGCTGCAGCAAATGAGCAATTAGAAATTTGGGCTCAACGTGCCAATGTGGACATAGTGCAAAAAGAACTTGGTGCCGATCCAGCTTCGGTTGCATTCGATACGCTTAATTCAGCAATTGCTAAGAATAAAGACGTTGTGATAATAGATACAGCTGGCAGATTGCACAATAAACTACACCTAATGACTGAACTAGAGAAAATCTCTCGTGTGATGAAAAAGATTAGACCTAATGCACCAAATGAAGTATTCTTAATACTCGATGCCACAACAGGTCAAAATGCTATTATGCAAGCCAAAGAGTTTTTGAAAACTGTAAATATAACTGGAATAGTATTAACTAAACTAGATGGTACTGCCAAAGGTGGAGTTGTGATAGCAATAGCAGATGAGCTTAAAATACCTGTACGCTATATTGGTGTGGGCGAACAAATTAATGATTTGCAACCATTTGATGCAACTGCATTTGTAGAAGCATTATTTGGGTCTGAAACAGGCGAAGAAACAATTCTTGAAGATGGAGAAGCAGAATAATTATTTTGTAATATTTTCGTATATTTGTAGAGTAAACATAAAGTAATTTAA
>CAZYXG010000008.1:0-13804 GCA_964650885.1 uncultured Hyphomicrobiales bacterium
ATATATATGATTTTGTAAAGCTTGGAGATTGGGAATACAGAAGAGTTATAAACAAAGAAGCTTCTGCTGATTATCATGCCTTTGTAATTTTAACTCAATTAGGATTTTCAGAAAATAGGTCGGGTAGATATTTATTTAGGAGGTTTGACGAATAATGAGAATTTTTAAACTTGGAATTATAACTTTATTCATTTCTTTTTCATTATTTGGCTGTGCAAACAATGGAATTTACAGATCGTTAGTAGTTCACCCACAGGTAAAAGAAATGGTAAATAAATTACTAGATAAAAAAATTAAGTTCAAATCTTTGCAAATAAAAAAGAAAGAATACGAGGATAGTAAAAGTAATTTAATCAAAAAAGACTATTCAAACGTGCATGGTTACATTTACAATCAAAATATTATTGATAACTTAAAAGGTGATGATATTGTTGATGTGAAATATTTTTTTTCATCAAGAAAGAGTATTAAATTGCGTCATACGTATAAAGTAATAATTACATATTTAAAAAGACAAATTGACACTTCCGTTAAGATTGAATCGTATTTTACGTTATGGTTCATGAAATCAGATGATGACGATTATTTTTTGGTACGTGTTGAAAATCCAATTGAAAATGATTCTGATGACATACCTTAGTATTCAGTTATATTAACGACACCACTATTTTAATGATAAGTAAAGTAATGCATTCACCTCACCATACAGATGACAGTGAATAATTTTAATTAATTATTTCAAATTAATAATTAGTTTACATAGAAGAAATATTGTGGCATTCAAATATGATGCACGTGGCAGAATCACAAAATTAGTTCGTTATACAGATAACTTAGGCTTTGATGGTGTGTTCTATAAATACAACTCGCTAAATCAAATAATTTCGATGCGTTCTATTGACCCACATCGCCAGTTTACCACTTGGTATGGAACTATTTTTTCTATCAATTTGGTTTACACTTCAATTTCAAACTGTAAGCCATCATAAGCTATATATACGTTTTCGGGTAATGTTGCCTCACATTCCGAATGTTTTATTTGGTGTGCTATGTGTGTTAGGTAGGTTTGTTTCGGCTTTAATTTTTCAATTATCTTCAACGCTTCCGCCACTGTGAAATGTGTTGGGTGTGGAGTAAAACGCAAAGCATCAAGTATGAGTATATCTATATTTTGAAGTTTTGCTTGAGATTCTTCTGAAATGAAATTTGTATCTGTGCAGTAAGCAAAGTTTCCAATTCTGAAACCAAATACTTCTAAGTTTCCGTGCATCAGTTGAATTGGTTCTATATCAATATCACCAATTTTAAATTTACTGGCATCTATCAAATTAACATCAATTTGCGGAACTCCCCCACCAATTTGTTCTAGTTCATCAAAAGCATAGCTGAAAACTTGTTTCAGATATTGAAGAGTTTTGTCATTCAAATAAATAGGCATTGGTTTATTTTGAATATAATTGAATGCCCTAACATCATCGAAACCAGAAATATGATCGTTGTGGTGATGTGTGAAAATAATAGCGTCCAATTTATCAACTTTATGGGTAAGCATTTGCTGTCGGAAATCTGCACCAGAATCTATAACTATTGTTATATTTTCAGATTGAATTAGCACAGAGCAACGTAAGCGATTGTCTCTTGAATCGTCGGAAAGACAAGTTAAACATTTGCACGCAATAAGTGGGACACCAGAAGAAGTTCCAGTGCCCAATATTGTTATGTTAATTTTTTTCAATTTAGATTAAACGTGACGTTCAGCGTGGTATGATGAGCGAACAAGTGGACCCGATTCAACGTGTTCAATTCCAAGTTCTTCTCCAACTCTTTTATATTCTGCGAAAGTGTCTGGGTGAACAAATCTATCAACTGGAGAGTGATCTACCGAAGGTTGCAAATACTGCCCAACTGTGAAAACATTCAGATTAATATCCACCAAATCTTGCATAAGAGTAAATACTTCTTCATCTGTTTCACCAATTCCAACCATTATACCTGTTTTAATGCGTAACCCAGCTTCGTGGCAGAACTGCAATAAATCAAGTGAACGTTGGTAGCGAGCTTGCGGACGAACTCTTTTATAAAGTCTTGGTACAGTTTCCATATTGTGGTTCAAAAGGTTTGGCTTTGCATCAATAATGCGTTGTAATGCTTCTTTATCGCCTTTGAAATCAGGAATTAACACTTCAATAGTAGTGTTCGGATTTAACTCACGAACTTTATAAATAGTTTCAGCCCAAATTACTGAACCCTGATCTTTCAATTCATCTCTGTTAACTGAAGTAATTACGGCGTGTTTCAATCCCATTTCTTGAATGGAAAGTGCCACATCGTAAGGTTCATTTTTATTAATCGCACCAGGACGACCAGTTTTCACAGCACAGAAAGAGCAAGAACGAGTACAAGTATCGCCCAAAATCATAAAAGTGGCAGTACCACTTCCCCAACATTCACCCATATTTGGGCAACGAGCTTCTTCGCAAACAGTATGCAATTGTTTCGAACGCATCATTGTGCGTAATTTAGCATAAGTTTCTCCTCCTGGTGCTTTCACTTTAAGCCACTCTGGTCTTTTGCCAGCAGTAGTAAGCATGGTTGGATTGTTTCTGTTTGTTTTGTTATAAACTGGTATTTCGCTTATTGGCATTATTTATTCCATTACCCTAAATATGCACGCAATGCTTTAGAGCGAGATGCGTGTCGTAATCTTCTAATAGCTTTTTCTTTTATTTGTCGAACTCTTTCACGAGTCAAATTGAATTTTTCACCGATTTCTTCCAATGTCAAGCAAGTGCCATCAAGCCCAAAGTAAAGTTTAATTACTTCCGATTCTCTAATAGAAAGAGTAGTCAAAACTTGCTGAACTTCTGTGCGCAAAGAATCTCTAATTAATTCAGAATCTGGTGGCGGTTGCATTTCATTTGGCAATACGTCAAGTAATCTATTATCTTCACCTTGCACAAAAGGAGCATCTACCGAAAGGTGACGACCCGAAATTTTGATTGTTTCAGATATTTCAGAAACACTCATTCCTAATTGTTCTGCCAATTCAGCAGCCGTAGGTTCACGTTCAAACTCTTGTTCAAGTTCGGAGAATTTCTTTCCAATTTTATTTAACGCACCCACTCTATTTAGAGGCAAACGAACGATACGTGATTGCTCAGCTAATGCTTGTAAAATTGATTGGCGAATCCACCAAACGGCATAAGAAATAAATTTGAAACCACGAGTTTCATCGAATCTTTTGGCAGCTTTAATTAAACCAAGGTTCCCTTCGTTAATTAAATCTCCAAGCGAAAGACCTTGATTTTGATACTGCTTAGCAACAGAAACAACGAATCTTAAATTTGCTTTTACTAATCTTTCTAAGCAGCGAACTCCTTCCATTCCACCACGTTTGATGCCTTTTGCAAGGTCAATTTCATCATCACCAGTTAGTAGTTCTACCCTACCAATTTCCTGCAAATACTTATCTAGTGATTGACTTTCCCTATTGGTGTACTGTTTGGTTATTCTCATTTGCTTTAGCTTATTAGTTATTTAACTAGTGTGTTGACGTACAATTTCTTTTCTTAGTTTTCACAAAGACTGCAAAGTTAAGCATAAAAGAAAAACTAAAAAAATTATAACTAATTATCGTTTGAATTTGATACGCTTTTCTTTGTAATAAGCGTGTTATAATTAGTTTTAAGGAAGTATTTTTGTGCTAACTCAATTAGCTTATCTTTCGATATAACAAAAGAATAGTAGTCACCACTTGAGGAATTTCTCCTTAGCAATTCCAATTGTATCTCATATTTGATTAAATCAGCCATTTCTTTTAGCTTTTTCTCTTTTTCAAATATAAGTGCTCGTTCTAAATCTTGTAATTTTTCAATATATGTGTTTTCAAACGATGTTTTATCATTTGCTTTCATCATAGATTCCAGCTCATTTAGTTTTTTCAGCTCTGGAATAATTGTTTTGCTGTTGTTTTCAATAGCTGATTTAATAAAATCAAGAGACAAACTATCCAAGTTGAAGTTTGTTTTTATTTGAGTATTGTTAATCTTAGATATATATTTGAAAACTAAGTATTCTTTATTGAATTGGAATAATTCATCATCGAATTGCTTGATTTCATTGAAAATAGTATCAGGTGTGATACCTCGAGATTCAACTACCCTTCTTCCATTTTTTGTATAGAAAAAGCCAACACTCTTATTTTCATTAATTTGTTTATTGCTTTTGTCATAATTCAAGCGTTGCAAACAGCGACCAGATGGAGTATAGTATTTGGCTGTAGTAACGTTCAACTCATTTCCATAAGGCAAGTTAAACACTGTTTGAACAAGTCCTTTTCCAAAAGAGCGTTTGCCAAGTATAAGCCCCCTATCCAAATCCTGTATTGCCCCAGCCACTATTTCCGAAGCACTTGCACTATTTTCATTTATTAGCACTATGATTGGTAAGTTTGGATATTCTGGTGGGTTTTCAGTGTAATAGCTTTGGTTGTATCCATTGCGTCCACGGGTAGAAACAACTAATGAGTTGTGTGGTAAAAAGAGTTCACAAATTTTTATAGCTGCTCGTAGCAGTCCACCTGGATTATCTCTAAGATCGAGAACAAGACCATTAAGCTTATTTGCTGATTTATATTCTCTCAGTTTTTCAAGAATCTCTTTATAAGAGTCAGCACTAAACCTATCCAAATTAATATATGCAATTGAATCTTTAAGTAAAGTTGCATAGTTAATATCTTTAATATCAATAACACTTCGAGTGATTTGAAGCACCTCAGTATCTTTATCATTACGTTCCACCACCACTATAGCCTTGGAATTGACCTCACCTCTTGTTAAAGATTTCAACTGTTCATTACTATAATGAACGACAAATGAAGTATCAATTTTTTTTATTTTATCGCCAATTAACATTCCTGCATTTTGGGCTGGTCCTCCTTTTGTAACATCAGTAACAGTTAAATGCCCATCAATTAAAGCTACAGACATTCCAAAACCAACATAATTACCATTGCTAATAATTTCAAATTCTTGGTTCTCATTATAAGGCAAGTAAATTGTGTAAGGATCTAAGCCTCTAAGCATACCATCTACACCATCTCTGAGCAGCTTTGCAGCATCTGGCTCATTCAAATGGTTCATAATTATTTCTCTATATATTGAGTTATAGAGTTCATATTGCTTGCCAATTTCTTCAAATTTAGTGTTCTGTGCAAATGTGCAAGAATACACAAAAAGAAGGAAAAGCGATATTTTGAAAGTATTTTTCAATCTGATTTTAATCTAAGTTTTTGAAAGCAGTATCTAAGTTTTCTCTAATATAAGAAACTAAGTTATCAGCATTAATTCTATCTTGCAACATAGTATCACGATGGCGAATAGTAACTGTATTATCCGCAACACTGTCTCCATCAATCGTAATGCAGTATGGAGTACCTATTTCATCTTGACGGCGGTATCTTCTACCAATTGCTCCAGAAGTATCGTATTCCACTTTGTATTCTTTTTGCAAATCTTTATAGATGTTTATAGCTTTTTCAGGCATACCATCTTTATTGACTAACGGAAATACTGCTGCTTTTATTGGAGCAAGTTTTGGGTGGAATTTCATTACCACTCTCATATCTGTTTTTCCGTTTTCATCAGACAAGTTTTCTTCTCTATAAGCATTGCAAAGGAATGCCATAACTCCACGAGAAACTCCGCCAGAAGTTTCAATTACATAAGGAATGAATCTTTCGCCATTGACTGTATCGACATATTCCATTTTTTTATTAGAAAATTCTTGATGATTTTTCAAGTCAAAGTCTGTCCGAGAATGGATACCTTCAATTTCGCCAAAGCCGAATGGGAAATTAAATTCAATGTCCACAGCATTGTTAGCATAATGTGCCAATTTGTCGTGGTTTTTGAACTTCAAATTTTCTTTGCTCATTCCAAGCTCTATGTACCAGTTCATTCTTTCGTTTTTCCAATATTCAAATGCCTCTGCTTCAGTGCCTGGCTTCACAAAATATTGCATTTCCATTTGCTCGAATTCTCTTGTGCGAAACAGAAAATTCTTTGTATTGATTTCATTTCGGAAAGCTTTACCAATTTGAGCAATTCCAAAAGGTACTTTTTGGCGAGCAGATTCCATTACATTTTTGAAATTCACAAAGATACCTTGCGCAGTTTCAGGACGAAGATAGACCACATTTGAAGAATCTTCAATAGGGCCAACAAATGTTTTAAACATAAGATTGAAATTCCTTACTTCTGTCCAATCAGTTGTACCAGAAACTGGATCAGGAATTTGATAATCCATTATGATTTTAAAGTAATCTTCATTTTCTTGAACTAGAGAAAGTTTTGTTTCAATTTCAAGGGCTATCTCATTTTTGTTTTTTTTTCTCATTTTGTCAATAAAATCTTCAATTAAGTTGTCTGCTCGGTGGCGAGATTTACTGACTTTATTGTCAATCATTGGATCGGAAAATTGTTTAGTATGTCCGCTTGCGTCCCAAGTTCTTGGGTGCATAAGTATAGCTGCATCAAGCCCTTCGATATTATCTCTGTAGGTCATTGCTTTCCACCAAACTTCTTTATAATTGCGAAGCAGTTCTACGCCAAGTGGACCATAATCCCAGCAGCCATTAAGTCCGCCATATATTTCGGAAGATTGGAAAACAAATCCTTTTCTTTTTGCAAGAGATAAAATTGTATCGAGTTTCAACATAAGTAATTAATAATTTTCATTTTGAATAATATCTAATTTAATAATAATGCACAGATGTTTTATACAGAATTGTGTGGAAATGTATTATTTAAGCAAAATATTTAATTAAAGTTTTATATTTATAAAGATTTAGCAGCCTTAAAAAAGCTGAAAAAGGTAGAATTTTTGACCAATAATCAATTTTTCCTTTGTTTTTTATAAAATTATAGTTAATTTTGTAATCTGTATTGCGCCGATAGCTCAGCTGGATAGAGCAACAGCCTTCTAAGCTGTAGGCCATAGGTTCGAATCCTATTCGGCGCACTTGGTCAAGTCCCATTCGACTAATACAAACCCAATCCGCCAGGTCTGGAAGGAAGCAACGGTCAGTTTGTTATTAGAGTGAGTGGTCAACTTGACCATTTTTTTTAATGAACATTTCAAAATTTTCTTAAATTTTCAAATGAAAAAAGAAATTTTAATAAATACTACGATAAATGAAGTTCGTGTTGCAATCTTAGAAGATAAAAAGTTAGTCGAATACTTCATTGAATCTCCAGATAACGAGAAAATAGTTGGTAATATTTATTTTGGTAAAGTCACTAATGTAATTCAAGGTATCAATGCAGCGTTTGTGAATATTGGATTCAAAACAGACGCTTTTTTGCATTTTTCAGATGTTGACGAATCGTTGGAAAATAACTTTTTCCTTGAAGACGATGACGACGATGAAGAAATTGAGCAAGTTGAAACACAAGCAATAAACAACAAAAGTTTATTGAAGAAAGGCAACAATTTCAAAAAATCCTCTCCTACATTCCAAACAAAAAAATCTGGCGAAGTAAAAATCAATCTTGAGCAAGGACAAGAAGTAATTGTTCAGGTAACTCGCGAAGCTTATATGAATAAGGGAGTGAAAGTAACTTCACGGATTTCTATAGCTGGGAAATATCTCGTTCTGATGCCTTTCGATAGAATAGTTGGAGTTTCTAAAAAAATTCAATCCTATCAAGAAAGAAAAAGACTTCGACGAATTGCAAAATCATTACTTCCAGATAACTTTGGCTGTATAATAAGAACCGCTTCTTTGGGTAAAAACGACGAAGATTTCGCTAAAGATTTGGATTACTTACTAAAGAAATGGTATGTGATTGAAGCAAAGTTAAAAAACTCCAAGCCGCCAACAATACTGCATCAGGATTTGGATTTAGTACAATCTATAATAAGAGATTTATTCACATCGGATGTGAATATGATTTCAATTGATAACAGAAAATTATTTAATGAAATCAAAGAACATCTTGATTGGTTTTCACCTCAGTTGTCTAATAAAATTCAGCTATACACTGAAAAAGCACCAATCTTTGAATACCACGATGTAGAAAAGCACATTCAAAATATTTACAAAAGCAAAGTGAATTTAGTTAGTGGTGCCTCAATTGTTATTGAGCAAACTGAAGCTATGACAGTTGTTGATGTGAATTCTGGCAGAGCTGTAGAAAAAGACCAAGAACAAACTGCACTTATAATCAATTTAGAAGCAGCAAAAGAAGTTGCTCGTCAGCTAAGATTGCGAGATGCTGCGGGTATGATAGTTATTGATTTTATTGATATGACTTATGAGCAAAATAGAATCAAACTTTTTAATGATTTAAGAAGAGAATTAGGTAAAGACAGAGCTAAAACTGTTATATATCCTCTTACTCAGCTTGGCTTAATGCAAATCACTAGACAAAGAATTCATCAGAATATAACAGAAAAAATTAGTGATGTTTGCTCAAATTGCGGTGGAACTGGAAGAATTTTCAATAAAGCTATATTACTTCAGTCTATAGAAAGATGGTTGAGAAATTTCCGTACATCATCTTTTGAAACAAAAGTGATGCTAACAGTTTCTCCAGATTTAGCTGATTTTTTGACAGAAGGTAGCTTCAACAAACTTTCTCGATTAATGTTGAAATATTTTGTACGTATTCGCTTACAACAATCTGAAAAGCTAAACGATAATACATTTAAGTTTTACTCAATCAAGTATCAGAAAGATATTACTCAAGATTATAATTAATCAAGATGGCTTTAGCAAAAAGAACAATTAGTATTCTCGGTTCAACAGGTTCAATTGGATATCAAGCACTTGATGTAATTGACAAAATCCCCCATTTATTCGATATAAATTACCTTACAATCAACACCAAAATTGAATTGCTTGAGCCACAAATAGCCAAGTATAATCCGAAAGGTGTAGTAATTCAGGATGAAACAAAATATAAAGAATTCAAGCAAAACACTTCTTTCAAAGGTAAAATTCTTTGTGGTGAAGCTGGATTGATTGAAGCTGCTTCTGATAAAGCAAACGATATTATTCTTACTGCTTTGGTTGGCTTCGCAGGAGTGATACCTACTTTTGAAGCTTTAAAAAATGGGATAGACATTGCTCTAGCAAATAAAGAAACTTTAGTATCGGCTGGTGAGATTATCACTGCTACTGCTAAGAAACATAATGCTAAGATTTTAGCTGTTGATTCTGAACATAGTGCTATCTTACAATGCCTTGCAGGAGAAGAATATCTAGATATTGAAAAGATTATTCTTACCGCTTCTGGTGGTCCATTCAGAAATTTAGAAAAAGATAAGTTTAAAGAAATTACAATCAAAGAAGCGTTGAACCATCCTAATTGGTCTATGGGTAGCAAAATTACTATTGATTCTGCTACGATGATGAATAAAGGATTGGAAGTAATTGAAGCTAAATGGCTTTTTAATTTAGAGCCGGATAGGATTGAAGTTTTGGTACACCCGCAATCAATCATTCATTCTATGGTGCAATTTAATGATGGTTCAGTGAAAGCCCAGTTGGGTTTGCCCGATATGAAAATACCAATTTCTCACGCATTGACTTATCCTAGACATTTGGATTACAATTTTGGCAGAATGAATTTAGCAGAAATTGGAAATTTGACATTTTTTAAGCCAGATTTTGATAAATTTGAATGTTTACAATTGGCATTTGAGGCAATTAAAATTGGTGGTACTGCACCAGCTGTTTTGAATGCGGCGAATGAAATAGCTGTAGAGTACTTTTTAGCAGGTAGAATCAAGTTTATTGAAATACCTAAATTAGTGGGAAAAGCATTGGGAAGTTTGAAAATAACTCAAAAACCAACATTAGATGAAATCGTGAGTTCAGATTTGAGCACTCGGGAATTTGTTAAATCTTTAATAAATATTAATTAAGAATAAACGAAATGGAATTTTTTAAAACGGTATTTTATTTTCTTGTTGTTATTGGAGTAATGGTAATTGCCCATGAATGGGGACATTATATAACAGCAAAAATGAGTGGTATGAGAGCAGATATTTTCTCTTTTGGTATGGGAAAGAGATTATTTGGTTGGCATAAAAAAAGTGGTTTTACATTTGGCGAATTGCCAGAAGACTTTGATTACGCTGGCACGACAGATTGGAGATTTTCATTAGTGCCAATGGGTGGCTATGTAAAAATAGTTGGAATGGTAGATGAAAGTGTAGATGCAGAATTTGCAAACACACCACCTCAACCTTATGAATTTAGATCCAAGAATGTATTCCAAAAATCATTGGTACTTTGTGCTGGTGTGATAATGAATTTGATTTTAGCTATTGTTATTTATGCAGGTATCGCCTATTCAAACGGCAATCAAATTATGATGACAAACAAAATTGGCTATGTTGTTCCTAATTCTATCTGGGCAAAACTAGGTTTGCAAAAAGGTGATGAAATCGTAAGCATCAATAGCAAACCAATGACAAACACTAATGAAATAATGAAATCTCTTACTATTGCTGATTTTGGAAGCGACAAAATAATATTATTAAAAAGGGATAGCCAACAAGTCCAATTAAAAGTGGATGGTAAAAAGATTCTTGACGAAATGCAAAATCAATCAAAAAAAGATAACATGGGAATTTACCCTAGTGGTTTTAAGATTGTATTATCACAAATAGAAAATAATAAACCTGCAAGCAAATCTGGACTATTGGCAAATGATACTGTAGTAAGTTTGAATAATTCAGATGTAACTGTACTTACTGAATTCACAAAAATACTTTCAGAAAATAAGAACAAATCAATCCCAATAAGCTTAAAAAGAGCAGGAAATATAGTAACTTTAAATGTAACTCCAAATGAATCTGGAAAGATTGGAGTAGCTTTATCGCAAGGATATGTAGGCAAAATCTCAATTCAAAAATTCAATTTATTTGAATCTTTGAATCAAGGTGTGAGAAAAACGGGTGAAGTAATTGATTTAATATTAAGTTCATTTGGACAAATGTTCAAAGGTAATGTGAAATTCAAAGAAGCAGTAGCGGGTCCCATTGGTATTGCTAAACAGTCTTCTAAGTCCGCAGATATGGGATTGGAAGCTTTCTTGGGATTTATGGCAATGATTTCAATATCTTTAGCAGTAATGAACATCCTTCCCTTTCCAGCACTCGATGGAGGTCATTTAGTTATAGTATGGATTGAGTCTTTGATTAGAAAAGAAATTCCAGTAAAAATCAAACTATATATTCAGAATGCTGCAATGGTAATACTTCTTACATTCTTTGCTTATGTAATTTACTTAGATTTAATGAGACTCTAAAAATGCGAATACTAGTATCAAACGATGATGGAATTGATTCTCCTGGGATATTGGCTTTAGTTCATTCTATGAGTGAATTAGGAGAAGTTACTGTTGTTGCTCCCGACAGACAACAAAGTGCAGTGGGACACTCAATGACATTGTCAAATCCGTTGCGAGTAACTAAATTCCATAGAGATGGCGAAATGTTTGGTTTTTCAGTAAATGGTACCCCTGCCGATTGTGTAAAATTAGCAATTGCAGAATTAATGCCAGAGCCACCCGATATAGTAGTTTCAGGTATTAATCACGGACCAAATACAGCTGTTAATATTCTTTATTCAGGTACAGTTTCTGCAGCAACAGAAGGGATGTTATCTGGAATACCCTCAATGGCTATTTCAGTTGATTCACATAGCTATGATGCTAATCTTGATGCGGCGATATATTATGCAAAAATATTGGCAAGTAATTTAAAGTCAATGAATTTGCCTTTAAATACATTAATGAATGTAAATATTCCTTCTTCTAACCGTTCAGAGGTAAAAGGAATAAAGGTAGCACCTCATAATAGCTCACTTTGGAAAGATGCTTATCTTAAAAGAATTGATCCATTCGAAAGAGAGTATTATTGGTTTAGTGGCGAGTATTTAGTTACAGAAAACAATAAACATACCGATGATGTATACTTAGCAGAGGGTTATGTAGTAGCTACTCCGATTCATTTTGACTTGACTAACCATAAATTGCTAGAAAGTTTGAAATATTTAGAAGATTTAATTTAGAATATAGAATGAAAAGCTTAGTTTTAATTATAGAAGACGAACAAGACATAAGAGAAAATATTTCTCAATTTCTGAACGATAATAACTTTTACACTATGGAGGCATCCAATGGTAGAGAAGGTATTAATCTTGCAATGCGTCATAAACCAGATTTAATAATCTGCGACATAATGATGCCAGAAATTGATGGTTATGGCGTGTTATCAATGGTTCAAAAAAACCAAGATACTTCCAATATTCCATTTTTATTTCTTTCTGCAAAATCATCGAAAGATGATATCCGAGAAGGAATGAATCTAGGTGCTGATGATTACTTAACTAAACCATTCGATTTCCAAGATTTATTGGCTGCTGTAAACTCACGACTTAAAAAGAATGTGATAAACAGTAAAGCTTTTAGGCAAAAAGTAGAAGAAGTAAAATCTACAATTCACAAGACTATACCTCACGAAATTAGAACTCCTATTCTTTCAATATTAGGAAACTTAGATATATTCAAGAAAAACATAGAAAAAATTGATATTCAAAATGCTGAGACAATGATTTCTGATATGGAAATTGAAGGTAATAGGTTACTAAAACTATTTGAAAATTTCATTCTATTTGCTGAATTGCAATTATTCTATTCTAATAAAGATGAATTGTTATTGTTAAGAGCTAAAAAAACAACTCTTTGCAAATCAACAATTACAACTGTCGCAAATAGCGTTTCTGCAAAATATGGCAGAGAAGCAGATTTGAAACTCTATTTAAACAACTACGAAATTAGAATTTTAGATTATCATTTCGAGAAGTTAATTGAAAATATCATTGATAATGCTTTTAAATTCTCACAAGAAGGAAGCAAAGTAGAAGTTTTCAGTAGTAAAATGAACAATCAATTTGTTTTAACAATCAAAGATGCTGGAAGAGGAATGACAATTGATCAAATAGAAAACCTTGGTGCATACACACAATTCAATCGAAATAACTATGAGCAGAAAGGCATTGGTATGGGCCTTTCATTATGCAAATTGATACTTGACATTTATGACGGAGAGTTAGAAATTAAAAGTATTCGTAGCTCAACTTCTATTGAGATTTCTTTGAACTTAGTTTCTTAGCCATAATATCCTCATAAATCTTGATAATTTTCTTAACATGTATTTCCCAAGAATACTTTTCGATAGCATCCTTACGAGCTTGCTTTGACATTTTTATAGATAATTCAGGATTGTCATAAACAAACTTTATTCCACGCACTAAATCTTCAACATCATTTGCTTTTATAGCTACACCATTAACTTTATCTTCAATTACCTCTGCCTGCTGTCCAATAAAAGAAGCAACTATTGGTTTTTCCATAGCCATATATTCATATAGTTTTAAAGGGCTATTAAAAAAGGCAGAATTATCATCATTGTTCTTACAAGGTGTTAAAAGTACGTCGCAAGCAGCCATATAATTAGGCATCTCAGCAAATTCTATCATTCCAGTTATGATTACATTTTCACGAGAGTTATTTGCATCAATAATTCGTTCAATTTCAGGCCTAAGTGGTCCATCTCCAATTAGAAATACTTTAGCATTTGGAATTTGCTCTACGATGTAATTTATAGATTCAGCAATAGTATCAACACCATGCCAATTTCCAAAAGTACCAGCAAAACCACAAACAAAATTATCATTCAAGCCAAATTTCTCTCGAATATAAGTTCCATCTTTTTCAGGCGTGAAAAA
>CAZYXG010000008.1:13904-62906 GCA_964650885.1 uncultured Hyphomicrobiales bacterium
TACTTTCATAAACTTTTTTTAATTTTAGAATGGATAAGTGAAAGATAAATATACCAATAAATAATAACTAATCCACTAACAATACTTTCAATTGCTAGAAGTGGTAGCTCTTTGAAAAATAATTTTGCAATAGTAAATTTATTAGAGTTACCGTGTTCATCTAATATTTCGCCTTTGGTAGATCCGAAATAGAGGATGTATAATTTCATAAATGTTTGAAAACGCTGGTAACTAAGGTCATCTACAGCAAATATTACTTTGGAGTAATTTGCTTCTTTGAATATACTTTTTAAAAACTTTGGCTTTGCCATCATTTTTTCATCAATTCTTTTTACAACAGAATTAGATATATCTATTTTGTTTTTTTCGATAACTCTTGAGATGTTACCTGTTATGTGATAAATTATTTGCATTTCAAAAAGTGAAACTTAATTGTTTGTTAATTTGTTTATTTTGTAAATTATCTAAGTTTGATAATTGAACTCCCAACAACCTTATTGGCTTATTTGGGAAAAATGGGAATTGCAATAATTCCTTACATATTGAGAATATTTCTTCAGAATCTGAAATTGAATGATTTAATGTCTTACTTCTTGTAATTGAATTAAAGTCAGAATATTTAATTTTGAGAGTAACTGTTCTAGCATTTACATTATTTTCAATTATATATTTTTGAAGTCTATTGTTTACTTTTCTAATATTCTCAATAATCTCATCTTCGTTGATTAAGTTTTCTTCAAAAGTTCTTTCTGTACCTATTGATTTGCGAATTCGGTTTGGCTCTACTGGATTGTTAATTTTAAAACATAGAAGGTCTTGAAAATATAGTCCAGATTTTCCAAAATGTTTTTGCAAATAAATCTTATCCAAATTTAAGATATCTTTGCCTAAGAATATCCCCTTTTCTTTCATTTTTTCTTCTGTTACTTTTCCGATGCCTGGGATTTTACCAATAGGTAAATCCAAAACAAAACTTTCTGCTTCTTTTGGTTTTATTACCTTGAAGCCATTCGGTTTGTTGTAATCAGAGGCAATCTTAGCTAAAAACTTATTTACGGATACACCTGCCGAAGCAGTAAGATGCGTTTTCTCTTTAATTCTTGCTTTTATTTCTTTTGCAATAACAGATGCTGGTCTGTTTGAGTCTGTAACATCAATATATGCTTCATCAAATGCAATAGGCTCAACTAAATCTGAATATTCTCTAAAGATACTCATAATTTCTTCTGAAGCCTGTTTATATGCTTCAAATCTTGGACTAACGAAAATCAATTCTGGATACTTTTTTAAAGCCAAATGCCCAGGCATTGCTGATTTTATTCCATATTTCCTTGCTTCATACGATGCAGCTGCAATTACTCCTCTTCTGCCAGAGCCTCCAACTGCGATAGCTTTGCCCCGCAAATCAGGATTATCCCTTTGCTCCACTGATGCAAAAAAAGCATCCATATCTATATGAATAATCTTTCTTAAAATCATTGAAATCTAATCACGTTTATACCTTAAATTGCGTTTCTTTCTTTTACAAAAATACAGGAAATTTGATGTCTGAGCAAATTCGACAAATGTTTAGTGATATTTCGCAGGATTATGATAAAATGAATGACATACTTTCTTTCAGATTACATCATTTATGGCGAAAAAATGTTGTGAAATTTGCTGAATTAAAACCAGACTTTAAAGTTTTGGACTGTGCTTCAGGAACTGGTGATTTGGCTATTGAGTTTAAGATGAAGCTCAATCAACAAAGTGAAGTTATTGCTACAGATTTTTGTAAAGAAATGCTTGATTTTATCGAGCCTAAAGCTAAAAAAGCAAATGTTGATTTGAATGTACAAATTGCTGATGTTATGAATTTACAATTCGAAGACAACTATTTCGATATTGCGAGTATTTCTTTTGGTATTCGCAATGTCGATGAGCCTATTATTGGTTTGAAAGAAATGGCTCGTGTTGTAAAATCAAATGGAAAAGTAATCATACTGGAAACTGGTCAGCCAAATGGCTTAAACAAACTTTTTTACAACATTTATGGTAAATACATTATGCCTATGTTAGGGAATATTTTTGCAAAAAATAAAAGTGCATATACTTATTTGCCTCAAACTGCTTCTAAGTTCCCTTATGGCGATGAATTTGTTAAACTTATGCAAAAAACCAACTCATTTTCGGAAATTGCTTATTACCCTCAAACTTTTGGGGTATCCTATATTTATGTCGGGATTGTGAAATAATGATACATCTATTCATCATTGCTTGGTGGCTGATAGAATGGTTCTTTCAGCTTTAAAGCATTATTGTTAAGTTCAGAATTAATTTCTGTAGAAATACTTTTCACTTTGTTCAAATCATCTGTGGCTTTGTTTATATCTCTTTGCATATAATCTTTTTGTTCATTCAATTCAATTTTAATTGCTGCATATTTTTCCAGCTGGTCTTCATATTTCTCAATATCTCTTTGCTTTATCTTAATTCTCATTATCTTAAAGATAGGAATAATTACTGATGTAAGAAGTCCAAGAGAAATAATAAGGATAAATATAAATGTTAATGTGACAATCAAAGGATCTTGTGTGAACATTCCCAAAATAGATTTAGAAAAACCTAAAAGCACAAAAGAAACTATCGTGGAAACAGAAGTAATACTTAATACTACTGGATTAACTTCGTATTTATAAGGAACTAACTTATTTGTAAGTGCCTTTTCATTTTTGCCCAATCTGCTAAGTTTCTGCTGAAGTGTGTCATATTTCTTTTCTAAATCAAATTTCACATCTTCTCGGGATTCTACCTCAGTACTTATTGTTTCTAGCTTTGTTCTAAATTTATAGTTTTGCTCTTCTAAGTGAATTTGATAATCTTCCCATAAACTTTTAACTTCGTTACGTTTATCATAGAAATTGTCAATATCAACTGCTTGATTATATTTCACAAAATAATCTAAGTAATCGTATTTTATTGATTTAGAAAATTTATATGTTGAGAATATGAACTTGTGGTTTTGCGTTAATCCTCTTAAATCAACTTTGCTATCCTGCAAAACATTCTTTGCAACAAACTCAATTTCAAATCGAGTATAGTATGCTAAATTTCTAACTACTTCAAATTCTTCATCATTTAAAGATTCAACTAATCTTGACAAATTATCAATTGTCCTTGAGTTATCTTCGTACTTTTCATATTTCTGAGGATTCTCAACGCTCATTCTATCTTTCAAACAGTCAACTACAATTTTAATAAAAGTAATTCTTCCGTTAGCTTTAGCATCTCTATCAACAAGTTCATCACATTTCAAAATAAACTGATAAGCTTCTTTGTAATCTTCTCCCACTTCATCGAATGGTCTTAGAGAAACTGGAGTTATTGACTCTAAAAATGCTGCTGCTTTAATCCAGCCTCTTTCTTTTTGATTATAAATGAAAAGTATTGAACTTTCGTAATTTTCATAAACTGTTAAGATATCAATAGTGCTTTTCGATGATTTCACTGATTTTATAAGCTGTTCAATCATCAAGGGATTTCCATCGCTAATCTCTTCAAAATCTTCTAAATAAAATTCTGGATTGAGCTTATTCATAATGATAGTCTCTTCTATGTTATCTCTGGAAAAACCCTCCAAATATAACTCATAGAATAAGGAACCGTATTCTGTCTCTAATCTATTCTTTTGAATATCTGTAAATACTTCACGACCAGCTATCACAAATCTGAAATCAAAAAAGTTGGAAATAGATAAATCGTATGAATTTTTACCTGGCTTATAGTACTTAAAATCATTATAAGATTTGAAGAATACAGTTCTAAACAAATTATTGATTAGATAATCATTGACAGAACTTGAAATCGAGGTATAATCTTCCAAAAAGACTATAATTTTCAATGGCTTAATATTGTTGAGATAGTCATCTAATGTTGTAGTTTTATTGATTGGATAGAAATTGGACATTAAGTCCACAAGCAATGACTCAGTTAGAATAGATTGTATGTTAAATAAAACATCTATATCTTTAGACTTTTTATAAGTAAAAGCAAAGTCATCATTTGTTAGCTTTTCAGGCATATCTTGATATTTTGAATAAAGCTTGATTTGAGATAATAATTTCTCAAAATCATTATTACCATTTGCTTCTGACTGCTCTCTCAAATATTCAAGTACTTCAAAAAGCCAATTATAATTAAACTGTGATTCTTTGATTTTTAATAATCTACCGTTCTTTATATCCACAAATGAATTTGTAAGTGCAAGAATAAATTCCACAATGAAATCCAAACTCTGGCCAGAGTTCACTCGCATCACAAAATCGCAAAATTGCGTATTCTCAATATGTTCGAAAATATTATTAACAATTGTTGATTTTCCAGAGCCAGCGACCCCGTTAATATAGAAAATCCTTTTGGGTTGTTGGTATAAATCTAACTTCAGCCCAGTTACAATTTCTTCTAATTCTTCAGCTTTATAAGGAATTTCCATTTTCTTTGTCTTAAATTATTTTAATTAGTTTTGAAATAAATCTTAACTTTAGTTCCTTTTTCGGTAGATTCATACTGGGACTTAAATGCTAAATTGCGAATAAGAAACACACCTCTCCCATTATCTTTCAGTAAATTTTCAGGATGCCTTGGGTCTGGAACTAAATCTGGATTGAACCCATTGCCCTCATCTTCAATAATAAACTCAATTTCATTTGGAAATAGGTTAATTTGAAATACCACTTTCTTTGAAACATCTAACTTGTTGCCATGAATCAATGCGTTATTAACTGCTTCAGTTATTGCAATAAGAATACTATGGTATATATCTTCATTTATACCAATACTTTCCTGCAAATTCTTAAGCAATGGTTCAATTTCAGAAATTGATGATTTCTGACTGACTAGTTCTATTATTTTGAATGTTCTTTGCATTTTCTAGCTTTGTTAGTTCAAAATTAAAACAAAATTTTTGTTGTGATACTAACATTTGTAAAATTATTCAATAACTTATCATCTCTGTACAAAAATTCATACCATCCTGAAAAGTTTATCACATTCCCAGAACTAAGAATATAATCAATTTGTAGCTCTGGTCCTATCGAATATTGATTTAGAGTGCCCGCAATAGAACTTGAAGATAAATTTCTTTGATATTGTTTAAAGTATCGGAAACCAAACCCAAAAGTGAAATTATCGCTTAAGTAATGCTTCAATATCGGATTCAAGAAATATTCTTCTTTACCATTTATCCTTTTCTCGGCAAAATCGGACCAAAACAATATCCCTGTCTCAAAATAGCGAATCATTATTCTATTTTTTAACTCCCAATTTCTTCCCAAAGTTAGCGAAAGAGAGTCAATATACTGAACTTGTCTATAACTATAACTTCTTGTGTTTGACAGGTCTAGTTCATAATCGAATATTGTATAGTTTGCCATCACTTCAAATCTACCAAAATATCTTATTGGACTGTCGTTATATCGAATTAAAGGAGTTAAACGATAAATCCGATTCCAGTTATTATCTATACTTCGAGAAGTCTTCAAATTTACAACATGGTTATTCAAATTTTCAAATTCAATACCATATTGCAATGAATTACTAATCATTCTTTCATAACTTAGCTTTAAAATGCTTGCAAATTCATCTCTGTCATAAGTGTTTTGCTCGCTAGGAGTATCATATTGATAAAGAGAAATTGAGTAATCTAATTTTAATCTGTCTTTCTTGGAAAAATTATAATTCGTACTTAAGAAAAGTCTTTTCGTATTTGATAGATTGTTCCATTGCTCCTGTCGCAATTTCAATATATTGAAATCAGTTTCACCAATTTTCTTTTCGTTTTTGACATCATTTATTTCATCTCTCGATTGATAAGTAAATGATATTAATTGAGTTATTAAATCAAATTTAAAATTAATGTCTGTTTTAAAACTTATGGATTCAACATTGATTTCCTGTCTAATTCCACTCTCTAACAAGCTAGAATCAATATTTCTAAAATCTTTAATTGTAGTTTTATTGTTATAATTAAATCGCAATGAACTGAACAGGAAATCAAACAATTTAAAAGTCATATACACATCAGAACCAAAAAAGTCATCTTTTCTGCCTAAAACGTTCTCTGTATTGTTAGAATTCAATCTGAAATAATCTCTGTTTGCTCCACCTATTTGCAAATCTAATCTTAAATTATCTTCTGACTCAAATACTCTATCGAAAATCAAATTTCCAAGATAATTACTGTTAATTCTATCTTTATTTAAACTAAGAATATAAGCACTACCTAACACACTCAAATTGTAATCATCTAACTTAATGTTCTCAGCTCTATTTGTTAGATTAAAAACGTAACCTTTGGAGTTAATTTCATCAAATGTGTTATTCTCATATCCAATTGTAGATGCTATAAATCCATTATTTAAATAATTCCATTTTGCACCACCCGATACGTTAATTCTTTTTAAGTTGCCATAAACAGTAGGTGAATTAGGAACAGAATTGTAAATGAAATTGTTTGTCAATAATAAATCTAAGTTCTTAGTAGCTGGAGTTCTGATAGCCATTGAAAATGACTCGTCATCTCTTGTATTGATTGTTGTAACGGAATTCAAATTTTGAGATACAAATAAACTGCCGAACTCATTTTCAAGGAAGTAATTACCAAGCAACATATTTGTACTTATGTTATTTAGTTTGTTAAAACTCAATTGAAGCGAATTGTCATAGTTCTTGTCGTACAAATACAAATACTGTGATTGTAGCTTTAATGAAGCCAGACAAAATATTAAAATGAATATCCTCAAAAATAACTTTAGGGTTATTAAAGTTGTAATTTAAGAAATTCGCTTTAAAAGTATTGCCTATTAAGACTCAATCTCTCTTAAAAGTGCTTGTCTTTCAATTTCAAGCTGTCTTATTCTGCGATTAATATTGTCCAATTCTTGAGGCATTGAGTCAATTTCTATTCTTAGCTTGCTTGCTGCTTCGTCAACTAAATCTATTGCTTTATCAGGCAAGAATCTATCTGTAATGTATCTATTTGAAAGCTCTGCCGCTGCAATGATTGCTTCATCTTTAATTCGCACACCATGATGAATTTCGTATTTCTCTTTAAGTCCACGAAGAATTGAAATTGTATCTTCCACACTTGGTTCGCCAACATACACTTGTTGGAATCTTCGCTCCAGTGCAGCATCTTTTTCTATATGTTTTTGGTATTCATCGAGAGTTGTAGCACCAATGCAATGCAATTCCCCACGAGCCAAAGCTGGTTTTAGTATGTTAGCTGCGTCCATTGCTCCATTTGTAGCTCCTGCACCAATCAAAGTGTGTATTTCGTCAATAAAGAGTATTATCTCTCCGTTTGCATCTGTTACATCTTTCACAATTGCTTTCAGTCTTTCTTCAAATTGCCCTCTGAATGAAGTACCAGCTATCAATGTTCCCATATCAAGTACCACAACACTTTTAGTTTTTAAACTATCTGGCACATCACCATTGACAATTCTCAAGGCAATTCCTTCTACTATTGCAGTTTTGCCCACACCTGGCTCTCCAATCAAAATTGGATTATTCTTTGTTCTGCGAGATAGAACTTGTAGCACTCTTCGAATTTCATCTTCTCTGCCAATTACGGGGTCTAATTTACCAGCTCTTGCATCGTCTGTAAGTATCCTACCATATTTCTTTAAAGCACTATATTGATCTTCGGCATTCTTATTATTTGCAGATTTGTTGCCTCTAATATCTTGCAAAGTTTTCAATACTTGGTTTTTATTTACACCAGTGCTATCTAACATTGCTGTCAAATCAGTTTTCAATTGCAAAATTGCAATTAACAAATGTTCGCTAGAAATGTATTCATCTTTCATTTTTTGAGCTTCTTTGAAAGCAATGTCAAACATCTCATTCGTCTGCTGTGAAAAGTAGTTTTGACTAGTTATTCCAGAAACTTTTGGTAACTTTTCAATAAAATCATTAATTTTAATTTTAATAATGTCGGCATTTGCTCCAATTTTCAATATAATTTGCGGAACAATGTTTGCAGAATCTTGCATTAGTGCTGCAAATATATGCACTGGTTCAATTGCTTGATTATTGTAACTATTTGCAATTTCAGTTGCAGTTTGTAATGATTCTTGAGCTTTTAAAGTCAATTTTTGCAGATTCATTTGTTTCCTTAGTCATAGTGTTTTAATTTTAACTGTCTTACAATCGCAAATTTGTAATTATTTTTTCAATTTTTGAATGATTAACATCATTAACTTATGACGAATAAAACCAAAATTATCTTATTTTCAATTTTTATTCTTTTTGGAGTGATTCTTACTCTTTTTTATTCCCTATTTTTAAGCAAAATAAGCACTAATGAACTCTCCGATGAGCCATTTGAAATACAAAATGGAGAATCAACAAAAATAATAATCAAGAATCTCAATGATAAAGGTTTTTTAAAGCCAAGTACTTTTTTCACTGGTTTCATAAAAGTATATACTTTTGTTAGCAACAAGAAAATTCAGTCTGGCTATTACAAAATTGAAGACAAACAAAATAATTGGCAAGTATTCAAAATGCTTATAAATAAAGAATTTATTGAGCCAATTATAGTAACTATCCCTCCTGGTTTTGAAATTCGCAGAATAGCGTCGGTTTTAAAAAACAAGTTAAAATTAGATAGCGCAGCTTTTGTGAGCAGAGCCAAAAATAGCGACTTTATTAAAAAACTAGAAATCAATGCAGTTTCTTTGGAAGGATACTTATATCCCGATACTTATGATTTTGTTTGGAAGTCCCCTCTCGATTTGGTTATCAAAACATTAGTTGCCCGACATAAAGAAATTTGGAATGAAGAAATTGCAGAAGATTTCAAAAAACAAAACAAATCACGCAATGAAATTCTGACTTTGGCTTCAATAGTACAAGGTGAGACCAGCAATGAGAATGAATCTAAAATTGTGGCAGGTCTTTATTTGAATAGAATTAAAATTGGAATGCCATTGCAAGCAGACCCAACTGTGCAGTATGCTCTTGGAAAGCGAAAAAGACTTAGTTATCAAGATTATGCTTTGCAAAGTCCATACAACACTTATATTATTAAAGGATTGCCTCCTACACCAATTGGAAATCCAAGCATAACTGCAATAAGAGCTGTACTCAATCCTGCCAGTCATAATTATATTTATATGGTGGCTCGTGGCGATGGCTCTGGATTGCATAATTTTGCAGAAAACTATCAACAACATTTAGCTTTTGTAAGTAATTACAGAAAAAACATAAATAAAAATTGAAATGAAAAATCTTTACAAAGTCAATATAGTATTCTTAATCACTGTTTTTATAGCACTTTCATCTTGCATGACGGTTACGAAAACTGATTTAACTCAAGAATCAATCAAGCCAAAAGTCAGTAGCCAAAACGAACAAATTGCTCTTGGTCATTATTTGAACGGTCTTACTCTCAAAGAAATGAAAAAATATAATGAAGCACTTGTCGAATTCAATAGAGCTTTGAGCTTTGATTCTAATTATGCGATTTGCTATGCTGCGGCAAGCATATATTTTGAATTAAACAACTACCAAATTGCAGAAATATTATTGCGTAACTCTTTGCAACAAAAGCCTAATTATATAGAAGCATACAAATTACTTTTTGATTTGTACTCCAATGAAGGTCTAGATATAGGACTGATAACACAAGTTGCAGATAAGATTTATCAAATTGAACCAAACAATGAGAACAAGTTTAAATATGCCAGCTTCCTCTCTTTTGTGAATAAACCAAAAGCAAATTCTTTACTTATTGAATTAATTGACACTGAATATAAACAATCTGCACTTTCTAACTTAATTCAGAATTCTCGATTAGTAAACGATACAACTGCAATGCTCAAATATTTGGAAACACTTTATATGAGCGATAAAACAAATTTTAAAGTTGCTCAGGAGCTTACTTATTATTACTTACAAAATTTGAATAGATACAATTCATTTTTACCAATATTAAATGAAATGGATAATTCGTTACAAATGAATTATTTAGCAAATATTTATTTAGCAGTACTAAGAAGAACAATTGAACTCGAACACGACTCAACTTTTGCAAATAATTTAATAGAAAGAGTAAAAAGCAAATTTGAGAAAGATTCTGAAATATTACTGAATATAGCCAAGCTCTCCTTCAAAGTGAACAATATTAAACAGGCAGATGTATTTTTCGAAAAAGCAATTGCTTCTGACATTGAGATACCAGAAATTTTATTAGATATTAGTAACTTCTTTATTTATTTAGAGAAATTTGAAAAAGCATCTGGCTTTGCTGCCAGAGGTAGTAAAAACTTTCCAAAAGATTACAGATTCCCTTATTTGGAAAGTTTGGTACATTCTTCAATGAATGAAATTGCTAAAGCTAAGTCTTTTATGCTACTTAGTCTGAAAATTGATTCGACTTTTGCAAATAGTTGGTCGCAACTTGGCTTGATTTATGATAGTGAGAAGAATAGTGATAGTGCCGAATATTGCTATGAAAAAGCATTAATGCTTTCAACAGATCCAGATGCACTTACTTTGAATAACTATGCTTATTCATTGGCTGATAAGGATAAAAATTTGCAGAAAGCAAAGCAGCTGAGTCAACAAGCATTAGAAATTGAACCAGATAATTATGCATTTTTAGATACTTATGGTTGGATATGCTATAAACTTGGAAATTATCAAGATGCAATTGATTACTTAAAAAAATCATTATCTTTGGCTCAGGAAAATCCTGAAACATTAGAGCATTTGGGTACAGTTTATAAAGATATGGGTAAAGATGATGAAGCTTTGTTCTATTTTTCCAAAGCAATTAGCTTGGACCCAACAAATATGAAATTGGTTGAAAAAATTAAATTGCTTAAAAGATAAATTTTTGGCAAAAAGTGCCGAAATTATCAAAAAAGAATCTTCAAAATAGGTTAAAATATGTTTGTAATAATTGGAATTGTATTAGTAATGGGTTCAATGCTTGGTGGTTATATGATGCACCATGGCGATATTGCTGTATTAATCCAGCCAAATGAGTTTTTAATTATCGGCGGAGTTGCTGCTGGTTCTTTGTTAATTGCCAATCCTATGTATGTTGTAAAACATATCATTGCAGGTGCTATTGGAACATTTAAAGGGCCAAAAGCAAACAAAGCCGCTTATATTGACCTCATTAAAATGCTTTATGAACTCTTCCAATTCGCCAAAAGAGAAGGTTTGATTGCACTTGAGCCACACGTAGAAAATCCTGAATCTAGCACAATTATGTCTAAATTTCCTTCTTTCTTACATAATCATCACGCAGTGGTTTTCCTTTGCGACACACTGAAAGTAATACTTTCTGGTGGTGTACCTGCACACGATTTGGAAGAATTAATGGATTTGGATTTGGACGGACACCACGAAGAAGAACATTTTGCACAACAATCCCTAAATACAGTTTCCGATGCCTTCCCTGGTATTGGTATCGTTGCTGCCGTTTTGGGGGTAATTATCACAATGGGTTCAATTAATGCTGGTGCTGCAACGGTGGGAGCCAATGTGGCTGCCGCTCTCGTTGGTACTTTTCTTGGTATCCTTCTTTCTTATGGAATCGTTGGGCCAATGGCTCGAAATATGGATTTGAATATTTATGTTGACTCTAAATATATGGCTGCTATCAAAGCAGCTTTGCTTTCCTTTGCCAAAGGTGCTCCAGCTGCTGTGGCTGTGGAATATGGCAGAAGAGCTATCAATCCAGAAATGAGACCTACATTTAAAGAAGCAGAAGATGCTATGAAAAAATAATATTTTTTAATTTTTAACTACTGCAATTAAAAATGTCAGAAGATGAGAAAAAGAAGAACTCCGAACAACCCATAATTATTAAGAAGATTAATAAAGGTGGTCACGGGGCTCATGGTGGTGCATGGAAAGTGGCTTATGCCGATTTCGTTACTGCGATGATGGCCTTCTTTATCGTTATGTGGATTCTTGCAGCTGGTGAGGATGTTAAAAATGAAGTTTCTGCTTATTTTAATGATCCGGGTTTATTCAAATTTGTTGATGGTAAACAAGCTATTCCTGTGGATTTAGGATTAAAACCTGTTCCTGGCAAAAAGTCTGGTGACAGCAGAGGCGAAGGACAAGGAGAAACTCCTGATGAGAAAATGGCTATCTTAAATCAGCAACAGCAAAAAGAAATGATTGAGCAAATCAAACAAGAAGCTGTGCGAGATAGTGTAAAAGCTGCTCAAAAATTACAACAAACCGCAAAAACTTTAGAAGATATGTTTAAAGCATTGGGCGACCAAAGCAAAGAAATGAAAGACTTAATGAGTGCTATTAAGCTGGAATTAACTGAAGAAGGACTACGAATTGAGCTAAGCGAAACTAAAAAAGATTTATTTTTCAAACCTGGAAGCAGCGAAATGTTGCCCCAAGCTAAAAAAGTTCTCTTTACTTTGGCAAAAGAAATTGGTAAATTGCCAAATCTTTTGGAGATAGAAGGACATACAGATTCAAAATCGTATGGAAGAAGAGGTGGCTATTCAAATTGGGAACTTTCTGCCGATAGAGCCAACTCTACACGCAGAACACTTGATTATAGTGGACTTTGGAATGGTCAGATAATCAAAGTTACGGGCTTCTCCGATAAGAAATTGTTGATAAAAAACAATCCTTTTGATGATAGAAATAGAAGAGTTTCCCTACTTGTTAAACAAATGTCAACTGGCGACATTCTTAAAGACCAAATACCCGATGCAAAAGATAGCGAAGAATAGTTTTTAATTAATAAAGCGTATAAAAAAATGAGAAATAAATGTAAATATTCAATAGTTTGTAATGATGAGAAATTTATTTCTTTAGCCAAAGAAATTGTTTCTGAGCTTAACCCAGACAATGAATTTGAGATGATTAACGAAAATACTCTCCATACTTTTTTCTCAAATGCTATTAATAACATTATAATAATTGAAAACAATTATATTGATAATCAAATTATTGATTTTGTAAAAAATCACAGTTCCCTTCGCTTAAATAATGTCATTTATATAATTGAAAGTGGTGATAATAAATTACCAATTCATTTCGATGAAATTATTGATTTAAAAGAATCTCGTAGTCTATTATCTTATAAACTAAGCTTTGCCAACACTTTATTAGAATATAAAATCAAATTACAAAGTGAAGAAGCTAAAATTAAACTTATATCAAATCAATTGCAGAGCGATTTAAATGATATGTTTAGTTTGGCATCGCACTTCATGCAGGCTCGATTGCCTGGAGCAATTGAACGTACAGATAGGATTGTAGAAGCTACTCTTTGGATTGCCAATCAATTAGATGCTTCAGAAATCAATATGTTCGATATAAAAGTGGCAGCTCACTTTTCCCAAGCTGGCAGAATAAATTTGCCCGACAACTTGTTAAATCAAGTTGTGATGGAAGATGGTTTGCCAAGCGACCCTTTACTGAAACAAATTCCACACGTGGCGAAAGAAATTGTATCAAAAGTCAAAAGATTCCAAGATGCTGCAAATATTCTCTATCACATCTATGAGAACTTAGATGGCTCTGGAATGCCAGATGGTTCTCAATCTTGGCAAATTCCACTAGAAAGCAGAATTATTAGAGTTGTTCTTGATTATGAAGAAGAATTAGACCGTGGAGTAATCCCACCTTCTGAAATTATAGCTAAAATGGTGGCTATGGGTAAAAGAATATTCGACCATAGAGTTGTGCATTTACTTGAGCAATACATTCGCTCTGAAAATAGAGAAGATTATGACCCAACTGAAAAACCAGTTCTGCTTTCTCAATTAGTACCAAATATGGTTATTAATAGAGATGTAATTTCAATTAATGGACTTAAACTAGTTTCAAAAGGAACAAATCTAACACAAAATTCAATAGACTTCATTCTTAACCACGCTGCCTACGACTCAGTTCTTGGCAACATTTATGTGAAAAAGTAGTGAATTTATGACTTTTTATTCCTTGATAAATTTATAAAGTTTTGAAATACTATTCTGACTTACAACTACATAATAAGTACCAATCAATAAAATAGAAACGTCAATATCCAATTTATTATTATTGATGTTTAATATTGTTGAAACATCAATATCTATTCCTGTTTCAGAATATAGTTTAACACTATAATTTAATCCAACATCATTGATACTTATTTTATGTGTTGCAGGATTTGGACTAACAATATTTGTATCAGAAGATATTACTTGATCCACTTTTGTAGTAGTGTAAAAAGCATTATACAATATTATTCCTGCATCCATCCACCCCATTAAATATTTATTCTTAGGCGAAAACACTAAATAATCTTGAGCTAAAGATTTTCTTGTATTATTGCTATACCTATAAGATGTTTCCCTAATTTTCAAATCAGGAATTCGTATATCATTCATATCATTTCCTCCTGTTGCTCCGCAGGTTGCCATATATCTTGAATCTGGACTAAATGTTACACCAGTTAGTATCCCTCCGCCACCTTGGTTAGTTTCCCAAACTTTTTTATAACTTTGAGCATCAAATAAAGATACTTTATTCAAACTCACAGAACCTATCCACTTACCGTCTGGTGATGTTTGAAAATTTCCTATATTGTCATTTTGTTTAATTATTTTTCTTAACTTAGTATCCCAAATGTAACTATAGTTTATTGGTTGATCTGGTGTATTTAGTATTTTATATTCTGATTCTACTCTCATAAAATTAGCATTTTGAGCTAATTCAAAATTATAATAATAATTATCTCTTGTGCCGACTTTTTCAATTAGTTACATTGTTTTCAAATCAAATATCCAAATATCTTGTACCCATTCTTTGCGTGGAGGGTCATTTCTTTTTAATGCAACCATACGCCTGAATATTTTGATAAATCCATTTTATCGAACCTTCCAAGTTTTAGCCCTTTGTCAGTGAAAGTTCCTACAACTTCGTCAGTTTCAAAGTTAATTTTACGATTATCGTAAGTATAAATATATTTTACATCGTTTGAAAAGCGGATTATACCTGCTACATCTTTTATGTCTCTTACATACTTCCCTGTTTCTGCTTCAACTAAAAAAGTTCTTCTTTCACAAGAAACAAGTATGTACTTATCATCAGGAGTAAAAATTGCATTATATATATAACCTAGGTCTATTGAGCCATTTGGGTCAATAAGCCCGCGATATTGGCTCCACCAAATTATTTCTTCTTCTGCTTTAAGCGAAGAAAATATAGCTACAAAAGCTATAGAGAGGATTATGATTGATTTTTTCATAATTATTTAATAAAGAACTTTTTAAGTTTGTCTTCTCTTAGATAAACACTTGAAAAGGAAAAAGGTCACGCTAAAGTAGGAAATAAATGTAAAACTATATATAACAATTAGTTATACTCCCTTTTCACTTCCCTAACTTATCGTGGATTATTTTCCATTCCCCTGCCCAATCACTTATTATATGTACTCCTACTTGAGCTCCAGAACCAGCTGC
Organism: uncultured Hyphomicrobiales bacterium; assembly: GCA_964650885.1. Classification (GTDB taxonomy): domain Bacteria; phylum Bacteroidota; class Ignavibacteria; order Kapaibacteriales; family UBA2268; genus JAPLFM01. The sequence goes on from CAZYXG010000008.1 coordinate 29,384, forward strand.
TATTGCAAACTGATTGCTATGCCCTGAAATTACTCCGCATACATATAAATTCTTTCGCACCTTATAATCTTGATTTTCTATAACGTATCGGCTTGGTTTGTCTGTTCGGAGATGTTGCTTTTCCGCAATTCCGAGCGATTCAAAAAAGAAATATTTAAACCCACTTGCTATAACGACTTTTTCTGTCCAATAAATTCCTTCAAAGCAGCTTACTTTAAATTTTCCATTTAGCTCTTCAATCTTATTTATAGTTGTCAGTTTTCTTTCAATATTTGGGAATTGCTCAATTTGCTTATTCATTCTTGCAATAGTTTCCCTACCATCCTCTCCAAAAGGCACACCAATTGCATTATTGAATACTGCTTTTTTCACATCGCTTTTGTCGCTATCGAAAATTATCACTTTCTTAGCTCTTGCAAATTGCTCATTTTTAATAGCAGAACCAATTATAGCAGCACAAGATAGCCCAGAAACTCCGCCACCAATTATTGCCACATCATAAATATTCATAAATTCACCAATTTTGCTTAAATTTGTTTTTTCAAATTTCTAAAATTCCAATGACGAAAATACTAACTTTTTGCTATTCTTTAATCATAATTAACACATTTTGTCTTTCAAGTGAATTTATTTACAAATTGAATACAAATGATTACTATATTGTGGGTGCAGCAGGAGCGGGCTTGCTGGGGGCTAATCAAATAAAGATAGAAACACTAAGCAATACAGAAATTGATAAGTTAGACAAAAACAATATTAACTCTTTTGATAGACCTACTGTTGAAAATTACAACCAAGATTTGTCGAATATGAGTGATTATTTGTTAGTAGGTTCTTTCTTAATTCCAGCCATTAATTTCACAAAAGTAAAGAGTTTAGAAGACATTAGCACAGTAGCGGCTATGTATATAGAGACTGCTTTGATTACAAACTTTATAACAATTTTAACAAAAAATACTTTTCAAAGAGAAAGACCATATAACTATAATCCAAATGTCCCTGATACCGAAAAATTTGACAAACAAGCTAAATTATCATTTTTTTCAGGTCACGCCTCAAATTCGTTTATGAATTGTGTGTTTGCAGCCAAAGTATTCGATGATTTAAATCCCAACTCAAGCTATACTCCATACGTTTGGGGTGGCTGTTTGGCCTATGCAACTACTGTAAGTTATTTGAGAGTGGCTGCTGGCAAGCACTTCCCCACAGATGTAGTTGTAGGTGCATTAGTTGGTTCGGCTATTGGCTATTTAATACCAGAATTGCATAAGCTAAACAGTTCACAATCTTTAAACTTGCAACCAAACAGTGAAGCTATTAATCTTGGCTATAAAATAAGCTATAGCTATAAGTTTTAAAAGTAAATATTTGTAGATTTATTTAATTTAATTATAAGATTCTGATTGTACACACCAACCCATCACATTTTCACTTAGTTTAGTAATAAAGAATTCAACAACTAAAAGGAGTGTTATGAAATTTTTTAGAATTATTACTTTAGCTTTAAGTTTATTCTTCGTATTTGAGACAGCTTTAGCTCAAGGTTCTCGTAGTGGGGGCAATTTCGGATTTGGTCTTATGGCTGGAGAGCCATCGGGAATCACAATAAAATACTATACTGGCAGTGAAACAGCTTTCGATGCATATATTGGTAGCTCTTATTTCGGAAAGCTGCGTATTGGTGGAGATTATCTGTGGCATTTCAATGCATTCAATTCAAATGTAGTAAAAATGTATGCTGGTGTGGGTGCTACTTTCGGCTTCGGACGTGGTGAGGGTTTCTTCTATAAAAACAATAAAGACAAATTCTATTATTGGGAAGATAATTCTTCTGTTGGTATAGCAGCTCGAGCTTTATTGGGTATTAACATTATGCCACGCAACACCCCACTTGAAATTTTCTTCGAGATTGGACCATTAGTAGGTATAGCTCCAAACTTCGGTTCAAATTTTGAAGGTGCTTTAGGAATTAGATTCTATCCATAATCAAAATATTATGGAATAATTCAATTGAAAGGTGAGCTTAGGTTCACCTTTTTTTGTTTTAGAAGACAAATAAATGTTTTGCTGTATGTTTTTATTCGGAAGTTAATCAAATTCTTAATTATTCAAAACATCATCTTTTGTAGTAAAAGCAATAGCAACAACCTCATCAATCATACTTTCTTCAATATTTAGTTCTTTTAAAGTATCAACTAAATGATTTGCAACAGCATTGAAATGTTCTTCATTTATTGCCATTCGAGAATGTGCATATCGCATAATTTTACCAGTATAAGCAGACATTGGTGCACCAAAGGTATAAGCCAAGAATGCTTTCATTTTGCCAGATTGGTTTTCCATATCAACATTTTCAAAAAAACTATTTATCTTTTCATCTGCCAACACTTTTTCATAGAATAAATTTACGGATTGATTGACAATTGTCATTCCACCAATTCTTTCAAATAAACTTTTTTGATTTTCCATTAATTATTTTATTTGTTTTTAGAAATTATGATTAAACATACAATTCTAAATTAAGAAAATAATACAAGAAAATCAATTTGTTTTATAATCAATTTAAACAATAAAAGTTTTAAACATAACTACATAAACTCGACGAAATATTATTCACATTATATGCATTATCCTTTCAACTCCAGTCTAAGTTGTTTTCTATTTTTTCAGTTAATTTCTAAACTTATGGTTTACTTTGGGGTGAATTAGTAAGAAGCTTTTAGTGGCAGAAGCAAAAGCTGAAATAAAGATAAATTTGAAACTAATTCTATGAAGATTTGAGAAAGTACTTTTCAGTATTTAGCTCCCGTGAATACTTTTGCAAGAAACCAACGTCCAATATTTGCAGAAAAGGAGCTAATTTAATTCTCAACAGTATTATTAATTAAATTGAGATTTTATTTTTTATCAAATTGGAAGACTTTGCTTGAAGCTAAGATTTTCTTCATATCTTTTGTGATACTTGGAAATTCTTCGTAGAAATCATCAATCTTCTTTTCATCGAGAGAAAAAGATTTAGCTAAATATTTTGCAGACAAGTCGTTGTTTTTTTCTGCAGCAAATACTTTAGCAAGCAAATAGAACCCATCTGCCCATTTTGGTGCTATTTCCACTAACTCCAAAAGTATTTTTTTTGCTTCTTCGGTTTTGTTTAATTCCCAGAGAGTTACGGCATAATCGTGGAGACACTCATAATTATCTCTATCTATATCTAGCACTTTTTTATAGCAATTGGCAGACTCTTCCAAATTTTCCATATTATAGTATGTATCGCCCATTGCATACCAAACATCGGAGCTATTTTTTTGGATTTCATTAGCCACACGGAAATCTTCTAATGCTTTTTCATAGTTTTCAATCGCATCATAGCAAATCCCTCTTCCAAAATAAGATTGGTAGTGGTATGGCTTGATTTCTATAGCACGAGTGAAATAGAATATTGCTTTCTTGTAATCACCACTATCGCCATAAGAACCTGCTAAGTTATGCAGAGAGTCTATATCATTTGGATTGTGAATTAAAGCAGACAAATAGCATTGAATTGCTTCAGCTAATCTTCCCAAAGAGGAATAGCTGTTTCCTTTGTTGTAATGTGCAGCGTATAAGTCATCTTTAATTGCAATTGCAAAATCGTAACACTCAATTGCTTTATGATATTGTTCTTTGTGGTTGTGCATCACACCTTTATTGTACCAAAGGTTGTAATCATAAGGTTCTAAATTAATTGCTTCGTCGTAGAAATGAATTGCATTATCATAGTCACCCATGTTATTAAAGCAATAAGCAAGTTCTTGAGTGGCATCGAATTTGAATTCTTCTTTACCTTGTAGATATTTCAATATTTCTATTGATTTTCCCCAATTTTCCATACCCTGCAATGTTAAAGACATTTGGAACAAAGCTTCTTCATTGTCTGGATTAATGATTATTTCTTTTTGTAAAATTTCCAACGATTCTTCGTACTCGCCTAAACTTTCCAATATCATAGCTTTTGTTACTAATATTTCACTGTCATTTGGGCTAATTGCTAAAGCTTTATCAACAGTACGTTTGGCTTCACTTCCATAAGACAAATTTAAAAGTACGAAAGCCATACGTTGCCAAGCTTCCGATGAATAAGAGAAGTTGTCAGTCCAAAGTTTGCAGAAGTAATACGCATCATTGTATTTTTCTTCTTCTATACAATAATTGACTAAGTTCTCCAAAATATCAGCATCAGGCAGTTCTTCATTGTTTTTGAATGCCTTTCTGTATTTTCGAACTTTCTCGTTCATTTCGTCCTTATTCGTGAAATCGAATAAGTCGTCTTCGTAATCTGCAAAACTCATTATTAACTTGGGTTTATTTTTCTAATACAAGAATAAAAATTTGTTTGTTAATTTTCAAACATATTATTCAATTGTGGATAAGTTATACTATAGACGAAACAAAGTGATTTGTGTGTAGTTGATTTGTAAAATTGAATGATTATTCAATTAAGTATCTAAATTTTATGAAAATACTTGACTTATTTGGGGGAATTAACTAATTTTGTCAGCATAACTATTCGAATTTACTTTGTAAAGCAATGATAAGATTAAGTTTTTGTATATAGTTTTTCAATTATTTAAATGCAAATAGACAAAATAAACATAGATAAGTTGATATTATCAAAACACTTAGTTTTACATAAACAAGGTTTTCGAGATTACGTTAATATTGATTTTTGTAGGAATGTACTATCAAATGTTTTGGAAGTTGTTATTTAAGAAGATGAAAGGACTAAAATTTGGGGAGTTGATAAAGCAACTGATAAGAATGTAAGAATTGTAGTCGAAATTGATAATTTAACTATTGTAACTGCTTTTTATGATAGAAGTTACAATGAACAAAAAAATGAAAATTAATTATTTTAAAAGCACAAATTCTATAAGTATAAAATTTGAAGAGAAAGCAAGTTTTGATACTAGAGAAATATCAAATGATATTATTGCTGATTTTGACGAGCAAGGTAAAATCATTGCTTTAGAAATTCTTGCTTTACCTAAAGACAAACCAATCAACTCATTGATAGCAATAGGATTTAACGAAGTTTTACAAAGTTAAGCAGTTTGATCAAGTTAAAATCTTTACAAGTTTAATTTAACTATACTCTGGTCTGGTTTTATATTCTATTGGGTCGGGAAAGCCAGCTTTAGCGAAACCACGCAAGCGTAATCCACAAGAATCACAATCGCCACAAGCCAAATCGTCAGATTGATAGCAGCTCCAAGTTAGCTCAAATGGTACTCCCATTCGCATTCCTTCAATTGCTATTTCAGATTTTTGTAAATCAATAATTGGTGTTAAAATTTTTATATCAAATTCGTGTTTAGTGCCTGTGCGGATAGTGTTTTCGAAAGCTATAAAAAAATCTTTCCTTGTGTCGGGATAGCCACTGGAATCTTCGTCCACAGCACCTATAACAATTGTTTCTGCTTTTATAACTTCTGCCCAACTTGTAGCAATAGCCAGAATGTTTGCATTTCGGAATGGAACATAGCTGTTAGGTATTTCTTTGTTAGCAAGGTTTGCTTTTGTTACTTCTATTCTGCGATCTGTTAAACTAGAACCACCAATTGCCGCTAGATATGAAATATCTACAATCAATCTGCTTTCTATTCCATACTGATTGCATAGCTTATCGAATGAAATTAATTCTTTCTTTTCAGTGCGTTGCCCATAATTCACGTGCAATGCAGAAATAGCATAACCCATTTCAATTGTTTTTGCAAGGCAAACAGCGGAATCCATACCGCCACTAAGAAGTACAATTGCTCTTTTCATAATTTGGCTTAGCTCTCGAAGAGTTCTGGAAAATTAATTTCTTCAATCATTTCGCACCAAATATGACCAATCATAATGTGACTTTCTTGAATACGTGCTGTGACATTAGAAGGTACTATAACAAAATTACTGCATAAGTCTTTTAAACGGCCACCAGTGCCACCTAAAAGTCCAATTGTCAGCATTTCAAGTTCATTTGCTTTAGCCACAGCTCTAATTATATTTTCAGATTTGCCAGATGTTGTAATACCAATAAGTGCATCGCCTTTTCTGCCATAAGCTTCCACTCCTCGAGCGAAAACATTATCGTAGCCTATATCATTTCCTCCAGCAGTAATAATAGATGTATCCACAGTTAGTGCTAGCCCAGCAATTGCAGGTCTATTGATATGGCTGCGAAGACGAACTACTAATTCAGCGGCTAAATGTTGACTATCGGCTGCACTTCCGCCATTGCCACAGAATAAAATTTTACCACCCGATTTGATTACTTCAGCTAATTGTTTGCCAATTGCTTCAATTTCGTTTGAACAATCTAAAAGCAATTGTGTTTTAGTAGCTATGCTTTCTTCTATTGTACTTTTAATTTTATTTTGAAAATTCATAATCTTCTTTAAATATTCTTTTTAATTATGGCTAAAAGTTGGTCTCTACCCAAATCTGTAAATGAAGAATATGGTAATACTTCAATCACATATCTGCAAGAAGCAGTAAGTCTTTCATATTCTGCTTTTTTTGCCAGCATTTCTGCTTGAGTAATTTTGTCAACCTTAGTTAGAATTATTAAGTAATTTCTTTCTTCATTTTCAAGAAATTCAATTAGTTCCAAATCTTTTTCTTGAATTGCAATTCTAGAATCTACCAATACGTTCACAAACTTGATATTCTCTCTATTTGCTAAGAAACTAAGATTTTCTTTTTTCCATTTTTGCTGAAAGTCCTTCCCACGTTGGGCATAGCCAAAGCCAGGCATATCTACTAAACACCATTTATCTTGCACAACAAAGAAATTAATTGATTGTGTTTTGCCAGGCGTAGAGCTTGTGTGTGCTAAGTTCTTTCTTCGGACAATAGAATTGATTAATGACGATTTGCCAACATTAGACCGACCACAAAAAGCTATCTCTGCCATATTGTGTTTGGGAAAGGCATCAGGAGTATCCGTACCAAAAATAAATTCTGCGTTATAAGTTGCTTTTTTCATAATCACAAAAATATCAAAAAAATACAAATAGTATTGCTTTTATTGGATTAAACAATCTGTTTATTGGCTTTTTGTGTCTTCCCAAAGTTCAAATTGATTTTCTTTTGGGTCTATAACCCAAGCAAAAATTCCCTCTGGGTGGATTTCCGGCCCTAGTATTTCGACTGCTTTGCTTTGCAGATGTTTTAAAGTTTCGTCCATACTTTTTACTCGGAAATTAATGGTATAATTTTTCACAATTGGAAGTACTTTTTGGGTTTGAGAAATTGAAAAAAGAGTATATCTTTTTTTGTTGTTCCTGATTGTAATACCAAAACTCTGTCCAATGTACTCCATATTCTTCATTTGATTGATAATCGAGTTGCAGATTTACTTTATACCAATTTCTTAATTTTATTGCATCATTGACATAAATGAAGATACCACCAATATTTTCAATTAATGACATAGTTTCTCAAATTTATTAAAAATGTATTTTGTTATAAATAAAATTAATATATTTGATAGATAGAAGAAAAGATAATTATTCAAAAAGTATTTGCAGGTGATGCTAATGGGATTAATTCAAGAATTTAAAGAGTTTTCTATAAAGGGAAATGTTATAGATTTAGCTGTGGGTGTCATTATTGGTGGAGCATTCGGAAAAATAGTAACTTCGATTGTTAATGATTTGATTATGCCTCCAATCGGTCTTTTAGTGAATGGATTAGACTTTAAAAACATTAAAGTTGTACTGAAAGAAGCTATTAAAGAAGGTGACAAGGTCATAAAACCAGAGTTAACTTTAAATATTGGTAACTTTATTCAAACAAGTGTGGACTTTATTATTGTTTCTTTTTGCATTTTTGCTTTAATAAAAGTTATCAACAAAATGAAACGTAACCAAGATTCAGAAGTACCTTTGGAAGAAACTAAAACAGCTGACACAATACTTTTAGAAGAAATACGAGATTTACTGAAAGAAAGCACCAAATAATTAGAAATGTTAAAATACTTTAGAGCACAAATAACTAACATTCCTCCCATCATAAAAGAAGCTGATAGGAGGATTTATGTTTTTTCTGCATTGATATATTTGACTGGGTTGCTTGTGCATTGCCTTTTACTAGCTTTCTTTGCAAGTGTAAAAGCTAATGTTATGTCAGTTTATAATGTTATAAGCATTATTTCATTTGTTTATTGCTTTTATTTGAATAGAAATGGGCATTTGAAAACTGCTTTCACAATTATGGTTGCTGAAATTACTCTCCATTCTGCGATGAGTGTGCATTTTATTGGTTGGAGTTCTGGCTTTCAATTTTTCATTATGTTTATTCCGCCAATTATATTTATCAATTCTACCTTAAGTACTCTTACTAAAATAGCTTACGCCACAATCGTAACTTTGACCTTTGCTGCTATTTATTATTTCTATCAGCACGTACCTCCTGTTTACTTATTATCGGAAAATATTAGTAATGTGGTTTATTTAGTGTCCCTAATGAGTGTATTTTTGACATTCTGCTTTCTTGGTTATTTTTTCAGTTTGGCAGTTGTTAGTGCTGAAAAAAACTTACATAAAGCAAACAATGAACTCACTGTTCTAAATGGGGATTTGTATTTGCTGAATGAGGAAATGAAGGATAAAAATGAGAAAATCATAAGTTCTATTAACTACGCTAAAACTCTTCAATCTGCAATTTTAGCTAAAGAAAATGAACTAGTTGATACACTTCCAGGTTCTTATTTAATGTTTATGCCAAAGGATTATGTTTCTGGAGATTTTTATTGGTTCAAAGAAGTTGGTATTAATAAGTTCATTGTGGCTGTGGCAGATTGCACAGGACACGGTGTGCCTGGAGCAATGATTTCTGTTGTTGGCAATATGATACTCAATGAAGTGATATTGAATGCTAAAAAGCAAAGCCCATCAATAATTTTAAACTTACTCAATAATAGAGTGAGAGCTGCACTAAAGCAAGATGAAGAAGATAGCTATATCAACGATGGTATGGATATTTCAATTTGCTTTTTGGATTTGGAAGCAATGGAAATGACTTTTGCATCTGCCAAAAGACCAATCATACTGCTGAGAAACAACACTTTTGAAATTATTAACTCAAATAAGCATTCAGTTGGTGGCAGAAGAAGTATTGATGCTGTGTTTAATGAAGAAGTGATACCTATTGAGAAAAATGATAGAATACTTCTTTTCTCAGATGGCATTACCGACCAAAACAATAAAGATAGAAAGAAACTTGGGCTTAAAACCTTAGGTGAAATGTGTGTTGCTAATCCAAATAAAGAATCAATTTTAGATAACTTTGCAAAGTTTATTGGCGAAGAAGAACAAAGAGATGATATCACTCTTGTGAGTGTTAAAATTTAAGCAATGAAAGTTGTATAAAGCAAGTAAAGATTCAGCCCTACAATAATGAAAGTCACACCCCAAGCTACAACTTTTACGTAGTTTTTATTTGTGAACTGCCCCATTTTATCTTTTTGCGATGTGAAAAGCACTAATGGAATTACTGCAAATGGTAATTGTAATGAAAGTACAACTTGACTTAAAACAAGCAAATTTCCTGCTGCTCTATCCCCAAAATAAATTACAGCAATTAGTCCTGGTACCACAGCTAAAAGCCGAGTAATCAATCTGCGAAGCCATGGTTTTAATTTAAGATTAATAAATCCTTCCATTACAATTTGCCCAGCAATAGTACCAGTTAGTGTAGAATTAAGTCCAGATAGTAATAGAGCTATTCCGAAAAACATTGCAGCATATTTAACCCCAAGTAATGGATCGAGCATTTTATATGCATCGCTAATATCTACTATGTTCTTATTTCCAGTTTTGTGAAAAGTGGCTGCAGCCAATACTAAAATTGATGCGTTTACAAAGAAAGCTAAAAGCAAAGAAACAGTGGAATCAATTGTCGCAAATTTTATTGCGTGTTTTTTCCCAACGTCATCTCTATCGTAATCTCTTGTTTGCACTATACTTGAATGTAGATATAAATTATGTGGCATTACAGTAGCTCCTAATATTCCAATTGCCACATAGAGCATACCTGGATTTGTAATAATCTCTTTTCTAGGCACTAAAGAAGAAACAATTGAATACCAATCTGGCTTTGAAACTATAATTTCATAAGCAAAACAAATTGCAATAATTGTCAGCAAAGAGATAACTAATGCTTCCACCCATCTAAATCCTTTATTTTGAAGGTAAAGAATAATGAACACGTCAAGAACAGTTATAATTACACCGAGATAAAGTGGCAAACCAAAGAGCAAATTGAGTGCAATTGCCGCACCTAACACTTCAGCCAAATCGCAGGCGATGATTGCTAATTCACACAAAATCCATAAAACTATTGCTACTGGTTTGCTATAATGATCACGACAAGCCTGAGCCAAATCTCTACCAGTAACAATACCCAATTTTAAAGAAAGATGCTGCAAAAGAATTGCAAATAGATTTGAGATAAGTATAACAGAAATTAAAGTATAACCAAATTGTGAGCCACCTGCTATATCAGTCGCCCAATTGCCAGGATCCATATAGCCTACTGCCACCATACTGCCAGGCCCAAGAAAAGAAAATAATTTTTTCCAAAATGAACCTTTGGTAATCACCTTTATAGAAGAATTAACTTCTTCTAAACTTATTGTGGAGTTTTCCTTTCTCCAACCCTTATGTGCTTTTGTTTTCAATTTAAGTACTTGTCAAATTAATTATTTAGACACGGCTAAATATTGAATACAAAATTAAAAAAAACCAGTTAAATAACAAACATAAAGTTTTTTTAACTGGTTTTTTCTAACTCTAAGGAGAAGAGAATTTACTTTTGAATTATGAATTCTTTTGCAATGTTGCTATTGATTAAGATTGTATATGAACCTGTTGAAAGTTTACTCACATCCAAACTATGAGTTGATAGAGTTCCAGAAATTACTTCATTTCCAATAGATGTAATGATTCTAAAGTTAGCTCCTAATTCTACGCCATCAATTTTTAAGAAATCACTAGTTGGGTTAGGAAATATTTTAACTTTTGCAGAAAGATCTTTATTCACAGACATTAAAGGTAGTGCATCGTAGGTCATTGTATATGAAACTTGCGAATTTGCATTATTTGCATCGTAGAAAATATATCTTACTCGAGATAGACCTACTGCATCGTTAGTAAAAATGAAACCTTTATAATCTGCTTCTTTGCTAGATGCTCCAGGTGCAAGTGTCAAAACTACATCTGAAACTGTATTGCCAGTGATTGGCTGAAAGCATTTGCCAGCAGTGCCAAAGCAAAAAGAAGTAGTGTGACCTTCGGCAAGTTCCAACACTTCATTGCGAACTAAAACATCTATTGTTTTAGTTGAAATATTTTTGATTGTAGCGTGTGAAACTAACTCATATTCTTCAGTTGATAATCTAACAAGAGTGTCAACATTAATTAATTCTAAATCTGCTGAAAATGAACTGTTTGAGAAAATTGTTAGAAACAATGCTACAAAAAGCACTGCTTTAGTATAATTTGTTGAAAAGGACATATAAACCACTCTATTTTTGAACAAAAATTCTTAAATTACGTTATTACAAAAAACAAATAAAACAAATAAATGTTACAATCAAAAGGAAAATTTCTAATGAAATCGTTAAAATTAATTTTTACTTTACTTATTTTTTCATTATCTGCCTATTCTGAAGGAGAAAACAGTAAATCTTTACCTGACGTTATAGTTAAAGATATGAAAGGTACCCATGTTAATGTTAAAAATTTATCGAATGATGGCAAGCCAATGATAATAAATTTTTGGGCAACTTGGTGCAAACCTTGCTTACAGGAATTAGACGAAATAAATAAAAAATATGATATTTGGCAAAAAGAAACTGGTGTGAAAGTAGTAGCGGTATCTTTAGATGACTCTCGAAGCAGCAAAAAAGTTGCTCCGCTTGTGAAAGCAAGAAATTGGAAATATGAAATTCTTATTGACGAGAATAGCGATATGAAACGCACTATGAACGTAAGCAATCCTCCTCATACATTCTTAATTGATGGTAATGGCAAAATTGTTTATGAGCATAATGGCTATTCACTTGGCTCGGAAGAAGATCTTTATGAAAAAATAAAAGAGCTTACAAGCAAAAAATAATTTGAACTAACTTAGAACATTTCTTAATTTAAGCTCCATCAAAATGGAGCTTTTTTATTTTTAATTTAAAAATTGAATATGTCGCAAGAAGTATCTACACAGAAAAAACCATTATGGAACCCATCTCAAGATAGAATTAGGGCTTCTAACATTTATAAGTATAAGAACTTTTTAAATAGAAGATACAATTTGAATTTGCTTGACTATCGTGATATTTACGATTGGTCCACAAAGCATATTGACAAATTTTGGGAATCAATTTGGACATATTCTGAAATATATGCCACAAAACCGCATGAAAAAGTGATGGAAACAAATTTTGGTGGATATATGAAAATCCCTAGACCAAAATGGTTTGTGGGTGCAGAATTGAATTTTGCTGAAAATTTACTTAGACATAGGGATAATGAAACAGCTCTAATTCATTACGCCGAAGATAAAGAAGCTGTTAGAATTACCTATAAAGAGCTTTATGAGAAAGTAGCCAAGATGTCACACGCTCTTAGATTAGCTGGTGTGGAAAAAGGAGATAGGGTCGCTGCATTTATTACTAATTGTCCTGAAGCTATAATTGGTATGTTAGCTACTTCAAGTATTGGTGCTGTTTGGTCTTCATGCTCTCCAGATTTTGGTTTTCAAGGTGTACTTGATAGATTTGGACAAATTGAACCGAAAATTTTACTTGCTGTAAATGGGTATAGTTATAATGGGAAGCTTTTTCCTTCCGATGAAAAAATTCGCAATATTGTGGATAGTTTACCAGATTTACAAAAGTGTGTGGTAATTAATACAATTGAAACTGTAAATCCTGTTGGTGGAAAATTTGTTAGTTGGGAAGATTTCACTGCAAATGATGCAGAAGAAGTTGAATTTACTCCTCTACCTTTCGATCACCCGCTTTATATAATGTACTCAAGTGGCACAACAGGCGTACCAAAATGCATAGTTCATGGGCAAGGTGGAACTTTATTGCAACATTATAAAGAACTATACTTACATACAGATTTAAAAAGAAGCGATACTATAAGCTTTTTTACAACTTGCGGTTGGATGATGTGGAATTGGCTAGTAAGTTCCTTATTTTGTGGAGCTACTATTTTCTTGTATGACGGTAGTCCTTCCTATCCAGATATAAATGTACTTTGGAAAGCTGCCCAAGATGAAAGAATAAATATATTTGGGACAAGTCCAAAATATATTTCTGCTTGCCAAAAAGCTGGACTAAAACCAAAAGATGATTACAACTTAATACCATTGCGAACAATCCTATCAACTGGTTCGCCTCTAACAAAAGAAAATTTCGATTGGGTTTATAAAAATATCAGCTCCAATGTGCAGCTTTCTTCTATTTCTGGTGGTACTGATATTATTTCGTGTTTTATCCTTGGCTCTCCAATTTTACCAGTCTATTCAGAAGAAATTCAATGTCGTGGGCTTGGAATGAAAGTGGAAGCTTTCAATGCTGAAGGAAATATTGTGCTTTACGAAAAAGGAGAATTGGTTTGTATGAACCCATTCCCTTCTATGCCAATTTATTTCTGGAATGACCCAAATAATGATAAATACCACAATGCCTACTTCAAAGAACATAAAGGAATGTGGACTCATGGCGATTACATAGCCATAACACAGAAAGATGGCATTATTGTCTTTGGAAGATCGGACGCTACTTTAAATCCTGGCGGAGTAAGAATTGGTACAGCTGAAATTTATAGAATTGTTGAATCCATTCCTGAAATTGTGGATTCGATTGTGGTTGGTCAAAATTGGCAAGGCGATGTGAGAATTATTTTATTCGTTGTAATGAGAGAAGGTACTGATCTTACTGAGCCAATGATTACTCTAATAATGGATAAAATTAGGGCAGCTGCCACTTCCCGCCACGTTCCTAATATTGTAAGACAAATTACTGAAGTGCCTGTCACATTGAGTGGTAAAAAAGTTGAACTTGCAGTAACAAATATTCTAAATAATGAACCTGTTTTGAATGAATCGGCACTTGCTAACCCAGAATCTCTAATTCAATTCAGAGAAATGGTTCTGTAATCTACTGATTTTATAAGACGTATACTCCAATAAAAAGACTTGAAAAATCAAGTCCTTTTTCATTTGATTGACTGATTTATCATTAATTGAGTCAGTTGAATGACTTAATTTGTATCAATTGAGTCATTTATTACATTTTACCGCCTAATTTAACGCTATTTTAGGCACTCAACTAACCAAATTAACGTTAATTTAGTAGGTTCACCATCTATATTCACATAATTACTTGCAATTGAGCAACTCTTGAATACAGAAAACAAATGAAATTCGCTTAGTTTGGCTAAATTCATTAATTTTGCAATTCAAAATAATCTAGCAAAAATATATTCTGAAAATGACAAACGTTAAATTATCCGACAATTCTCCTCTTATCTTAGCTTTAATTTTCTTAGCTATTGCATTGATGATTGCATTTGTTTGGTCTATGGCAACAGGAGCAGTTACTATTCCGTTTACAGAAGTAACACATGTTGTACTTAATAAAATTGGCTTAACTAATTACTATTTAGACGAAAACAGTGATTTAGTGATAAATGAACTTAGAATGCCTCGTGCTATTTTAGCAATGTGCGTGGGTGCTGGTTTGTCTGTGGCTGGTGCAAGTTTGCAAGGTCTTTTTCGCAATCCACTTACTGACCCCGCATTAATTGGTCTTTCAAGCGGTGCTACTTTGGGAGCTGTGGGTGTAATAGTTTTGGGAGGTGCCTTCTTCCACTTAGTTGATACTACTTTAAGAGAATATTTAATGGAAGTTGCTGCATTTACAGGTGGAGCTATTTCTACTTTTGTTTCTTATCGACTTGCTACTCGTGGAGGTCAGACTTCTGTCAGTATGCTATTACTTTCTGGAATTGCTATAAATGCACTTACTGGTGCAATTTATGGTGTTCTTTTATTTATGGCAACTGATAGCCAATTGAGAAGTATTAGCTTTTGGCAACTTGGCAGTATGGCAGGTGCTACTTGGGAAAACTTAACAGCTACAATTGTATTTTTAGTCCCTTCTACTTTGGCTCTACTATTATTCGGAAATAAATTAAATTTATTAGCACTTGGTGAAAAAGAAGCCTATTACTTGGGTGTGAATGTACAGTCTTTCAAAAAATACTTAGTAATCTTGATTTGTATTGCAGTGGGTTCAGCAGTTGCAAATTCAGGTATTATTGCATTTATGGGCTTATTAGTTCCTCATATCATTCGCTTAATTGTTGGACATAATTACAAGGCAATTTTACCTGCTAGCTTACTTGGTGGAGCATTACTTCTGCTTGTAGCCGATACTTTAGCACGAACTATTATTTCTCCAGCTGAATTACCAATAGGTATTATAACTACTGGTCTTGGCGGACCTTTCTTTCTTTGGCTTTTGCTTAAAGGCAGAAAAGAGGAGCAACTATGATTTCAGCTTCACAAATTAGCTGTATTAAAAATGGAAGAGAAATATTAAAGAATATTTCTTTCTCTGTAAATACTGGTGAAATATTAGGCATCATTGGCCCTAATGGTGCGGGTAAAACTACGCTGCTTGGTGCTATTAGTGGAAGCGACAAAGAATTCACTGGCAATGTAACTTACAACAATATAAATATAAATGATTTCAGTAATAAAGAATTAGCAAAAATTCGCTCTGTTGTTTCTCAGAAAGTAACATTCAATTTGCCAATGAAACCAATAGAAATTGCATTAATGGGAAGACATCCTTATGGTGGCAATAATACTTTAGTTGATTATGAAATTTCACAAAAAGCAATTGAATTAGCCGAATGTGGCGAATTTTCAGAAAGAAATTATTTGAATCTTTCGGGAGGAGAGCAGCAAAGAGTTCATATAGCTCGCTCGCTCGCTCAAGTGGCATTTGAAAAAGAGGGTAAACGATACTTACTACTCGATGAACCGACAAGCAGCTTAGATATTGGAAAAGCATTCCGACTTATGACAATATTAAAATCTGTACTTAATGATAATTTAGGTATAATTTGGATAGTCCATGATATTAATTTAGCTGTTAAATTTACAGACAAACTGCTATTGCTAAATAGAGGTGAAGTGTTTGGCTTTGGCAATACTAAAGATATTGCAACAGAAGAAGCAATTTCCAACCTTTATCAGCTCCCGCTAAAATTGCATAATGACGCCGAAACAAACACATTCCACTTTGTGCCAAAATAGTTTTGTTTTCAAAATTTCAACTAATTAATTTTGTAGAATCATTAATAAATGTTAATTTGTGATTGTAACTGACTTTTTTGTAAATATTTAGCAAAAATAAACTTAATTTTCTGAGGTTTGAAATGCAAAGAAATCTACTCTCTATACTTTTTTTACTTATTTTCTGTTTTAGCAATTTTACTTATGCTCAAATCAAATTCAAAACTGCTGGAGTTGGTGGAGGTGGAGCATTATTTTCTCCATCAATAAATCCAAATAATACTAACCAATATTCAGTTGCTTGCGACATGAGTCAAGTTTTTATCACACGAGATTGGGGTAATAGCTATGATCAAATTCATTACAGCCAAGTTCAATCTTCACATAATTCAAAAGTTTGCTACACGAAAGATACGAATATACTATACTGTATAACTTATGCCAATGATATGGCTGTACCTGTTAAAAGTACAAATGGTGGCGTAAGCTATTCTTCACTTAGCGGCTATACAACAATAAATGAATTAGCGTTTGGAATTTGGGTTGATTTCAATAATCCTCTAAGATTAATAGTTAGCCAGTATGGTGCAATATATTTTTCTGATGACTCTGGTATCTCATTCAAGAAAATACATACAGCAGCAAGTAGTGGAACTGGTGTAGTGGTTGGTGGAGTATTTTTCGACGACAGTAAAATATATATTGGCTCAAGCGATGGTATTATATTATCGAATAATAATGGCACAAGCTTTAGTGTGGAAGTGCCTAATGGTATGCCTGCCAAGGAACATATTTGGTCATTTGCGGCAGCTAAAAACGGACAAGAAACTACATTCTATTTACTTACAGCAGAAGAAGGTAATTTTTGGGCTGGTATGTTCGATGGCGACCCAAGTGCTTATAGAGCATGGGTAAACAATACTTTTCAAGCAACAACAAAAGCGGCTTATAAATATAATCCTAACACAAAAACATTAAACTCGCTTTCAACAGCTTTCGATAGAAGCAAAGATTTCCCTATGTGGATAGGTTGTGCTGCAAACAACCCAGATGTAATATATTTGTCGGGTGGTTCATCAATATCTGCTCCATTAGTTAGGAAATCTACTGATAAAGGCAATAGCTGGATAGATGTATTTAATTCAAGCAACAATAAAAATATTGTATCTGGATGGTCTGGGCAAGGTGGCGACAGAGGTTGGTCTTATGGTGAAGTAGCTCTTGGATTTACAGTTTGCCCAAATAATAGCGATAAATTAATATTCACCGATTTTGGATATGTTCATAATAGTACAAATGGTGGGCAAACTTGGCAACAAGCTTACACATCTGTTTCCCATCCTATGAATACTGCTATTACACCCAAGCAAGACTATAAGAGTATTGGTATCGAAAACACTACATCTTGGCAAGTTATTTGGTCTGACTCATTGAATATATTTTCTTGTTTTTCCGATATAAAAGGAATTCGCTCTACAAATGGTGGAGATTCTTGGTCGTTTAATTATACAGGACATAATGCAAATAGTATGTATAGAGTTGCAAAAATGTCTAATGGAACTTTAATTGGTGCTAGCTCTAATATACACGACATGTACCAAACTACTCGATTGCAGGATAAATTACTTGATGCAAATGATAGTGAAGGGAAATTAGTCTATTCGACTGATAAGGGAGCTACTTGGTCATTAATAAAATCATTTGGGCATCCAGTATTTTGGGTGGAAATTGATCCAAACAATTCAAATACTGCTTATTGTTCTGTAATTCATTATGCCAATGGCACAGGAATGGGCGGTGTTTATAAAACTACTGATTTGAATAAACTAAGTGGCTCAACTTGGACTAAATTAGCAAATCCACCTCGCACTGAAGGTCATCCAGCTTCACTTAAAGTATTAAAAAATGGTGATTTATTAGCTACTTATGGTGGAAGACGCAACTCTTCAGGTGCTTTTACTTCAAGCTCTGGAGTATTCTTATATAGCAACCAAATTAATTCTTGGCAAGACATTTCGCATAATGGAATGAAATACTATACAAAAGATGTAGTTTTAGATCCAACCGATGCAAATGAATCAACTTGGTATGTATGTGTTTTTAGCGGTTGGGGTGGAGCTCCAAATGGTTTAGGAGGACTATATAGAACTACTAATAAAGGAGCTTCGTGGGCTAAAATATGGAATAGCGACAGAGTAACTTCTATTACATTCGATCCAAATTTGAATAATCAAAATAAAACTCAAGCATACCTCACAACTGAACAAACTGGGCTTTGGATAAGCAAAAATATAAACGATGCAACTCCAACATTTGAGAATGTACCAGAATATGCATTCAGACAGCCAGAAAGAGTATTTTTCAATCCATATAATAGCAAGGAAATGTGGGTGACCAGCTTTGGTAATGGAATGAAATTTACTAACGATAAGAAAGTAATTAACACATACCAAATAGTTTCGCAAGCCAACCCCAATGGCACTATTCAACCAAATGGAATAGTTACTGCAAATTCAAATGAATCAATTAAATTTGTGATTACTCCAAATCCAAATTACGCAATTGATTCTTTAGAAATAGACGGCAATAAAATAGCACCTATGAATGAATTTACTTTTGCAAGTTTAAGCAAGAATCATTCAATAACTGCGAATTTCAAATCAACAACAGCTATTGATTATAATGATTTAAGCGATGTAGATTTATTTAAAATAGCCAACGATAAACTAACTTTCAACACTTCATTTAGTATTGAAGAAATTAGTCAAATTAACATTGTGGATATAACTGGAAATAGAATTGAAGCAAAAATAAACAACTCATCAATAGATCTAACTCAATTAATTTCAGGTGTTTATTTTCTAACAGTTTCAGTTGGAAATAAAGTTTACACTAAGTCATTTATAATTAGCAGATAACATTCACATAAACATACTTCAAACTATTTTGAGAATTGGGATTGAATTATCTCAATTCTCATTTTTTTAATATTTTTAGTATATTTTTATCAATGCTATTAAGCAGTTGCAAATAATATACACCATTATGCAATGCACTTATATTAATGTTATTCTCCCCTATTTGCATATCTTGGCTTGAAATGAAATTTCCCAAATAGTCGAATAAATTGGCTTGGCAATTAGATTTTAAGTTCAATTCAATTATTCCATTTGTTATAATTACCGAAATTGAATTAACTTTTTCCAGCTCCTCTATTGAGTTAACTACCTTCGTATAGTCTGGCATTGTGTCTAATTGCAACTTCCAACCATTATTCACGCAACAGCCAGAGTATGCTCCCCTGTTAGTCCAATCAAAGATGTCATTATTGAAATCTTTTGATGCATTGCTCACATTAACAAATAATGAAGTGTCAGAAATCGTACTATTCAATTTATTACTTTGAGGATATAAATTCAATTTGCTCAAATCTATATCAGCAGACAGCAAATATTCACTAGCCTTTTCGTAAGTATCTGTCACATTATCCATAGCGTTTGTAAAGTTGCTAATAGCATTTGGAGCAAATACCGCATTTGAATAGCAATATTGCTTATATTTTTTGTCTGCATTATAAATACGAATGCCACCGCTTGAGTTTTTTGCCCAAATAGTATTATGAAATACTTTAATATCTTGGGGACTAATTCCATTTTGTGGAGTGATATAGACTGCTCTAAGACCGCTGGCATCATAATGGTTAACAAGAATATTGTTATAGAAATAAATATTCCCAGTACCCTGAAATAGTGCCTCGGTGGGATTATTAAAAAAGAAATTATTATATATTTCATAGTAATCTTGTGAACCCCAACCAATACTCGGCATTCCGCCCACCAATAAATTTGGTCTTGCACTTCCGCCAGTAGAAGAATTAGTATCTTTACTGAAAACATTATTTCTTATAATTGTTTTTCCATTAATTGCAATTCCAACTATAGAATCCCTTTGACTATTTATTTGGTGCTTCACTTCAATATTATAGCCAATTGTGTTTGCAACAAAATTAAACTCAATCAAACCATTCACAAATGGCTTGGTACCATCGGAATTACCCAAATACAATCCGGTGCCAGCACCGACGATTCTATTTTTACGAATAATCCAATTCCATGCTGGACACTTAGTGCTAATTCCCACAATTTGCTGATTATTTCCATAGCCAGTGATATTTAACTTCTCAATTGTGATATGATGTGCCCAATTTCCAGCAGTGCCTTCAGCTTTAATTGCATCTACCTCTAAATTTTGCCCTTCTATTACGAAATTACTCAGCACTAAATATGCACACTTAGTGAGACTAACAGTATTGCAGCAGCTTTGAGCTAGAAATCTAGTTTCTGTACCACTTCCCATAATCACAATTGGGTTAGTTTCTGTACCACTTATATTTTTCAAAGTTAGATTTTTGACGTAATCCCCGGCAGCAAGATGCATTGTATCCCCTGCAACCAAATTTGCCACCAAAACTGTATAATTGTCTGGTGTAGCAGAAATTATGATGGCAAATGTATTTGAGACAGTTAAATACAAACAGCAAAGAATAATGATTATTCGAGACATGTTTAGCCATATTTATTTAGAAATTAATAAACAAATATAATCAATAATTCAGTATGCATAAAATTTGAAAAGCAATAGTAAATATTTTGTTTAAGTTAAAAGTGTTAAATTGCACTATGCAAAAAATCACTTTAAAAAAATATGCTGACAAGCGACTTCGAACTGGACACCAGTGGATATTCAGCAATGAAATTGAAAACCTACCGAAACACTTACCTGCTGGCTCTCTTGTGGAAGTTCTGGACGACAAGGGCTTTAACTATGGTGTTGCTTTTTTCAATCCTAACACATTAATTTCGGGTCGACTTCTCAATCACTCAACTGAGCCAGACGAAGCTTTTTATTCGGCTCGAATAAAAAAAGCAGCTGATTATAGGCAGTTTCTATTTCCCGAACAGGACAATTATAGACTCATCTATGCAGAGAGTGATTTCTTGCCAGGGCTAATAGTGGATAGATATGGCGATTATTTAGCAATTCAAGTGCTATCGGCTGGAATTGAAAAGGATATTGAACTAATCAAAAGTAGTTTACTTGAAATATTCCCTGCCACTAAAGGAATTATAGAAAAAAGCAAATCTGTACTTAGGCAAATAGAAGGTTTGCCCGACAAAGAAGAAATTATTTATGGTGAAATCCCAGATAATATCGAAATCATAGAAAATGGAATAAAGTTGAAATTGAATTTAGTAACTGGGCAGAAAACTGGTTACTTCCTCGACCAAAAAGTAAATAGAAAATTCTTGCAAACTATTGCTAAAGATAAAACTATACTTGACTGCTTTTGTAACCAAGGTGGATTTGCATTGAATGCAGCTTATGCTGGAGCTAAACATTCACTCGGAATAGACTCGTCGCAAGAAGCAATTAATTCTTCACTAGAAAATAAGATTTTAAATAATTTTACAAATGTGGATTTTGAAAAAGCTGAAGTAATGCAGTTTTTACAAAATGCAGTGGCTGAGGGCAAAAAATGGGATATTATTATACTCGACCCACCATCATTTGCAAAAAGCCGCAAAAATATACCACAAGCCAAACATGGCTATGCTAAAATAAACCGACTGGCTATGCAATGCCTTGCACCGAGTGGGATACTAGTTAGTTCCAGTTGCACCCACGTGGTGGACGAAGAGAACTTCTTAGAGGTAATTGGCAATGCAGCAGGCAAGCTCCGCAAACAATTAAGATTAATGTTCCGTGGAAATCAATCTCCTTGCCACCCAATATTACTCTCAATGCCAGAAACAAATTACTTAAAGTTTTTTGTTTTTAGTGTGGAGTGATGATAGGTTTAAATAAGTGACTTTACCTTTATAGATTCTTCCAATTCCTTAAATAGAATTTCCGATTTTACATAATTCTCGCCAAGAGGCCAGCTCTGTAAAACTGTTTCAACTTGCAAATTTAAATCTTTGAAAGCATTATAAAGCCCTGCTTGGCGTTTGCTTGCTTTTGCCAATGTAGCATCCTTCTTAATCCCAGATACTACCATCATAATACTCAGACCATTCCAAAAGTTCTGCTCTTTTGGAATTGGACATCTGTATGATTTTTTCTTTAACTTCTTATAACAAAGTCATAATTCTACTTATTCTTATCTTTACTTACTTCAAATTTATTTTTTTGATGCAAGAATTAAGAAATATTTGAATGCATTTGCAATTTAATTTAACATAAATCAACCCAACTTCTCACTCAACTCTTTGCCGAGTTTGCTGCTTAGGGCTATACCCATTCCATTGCAGCCAATGGCGGAGAATATATTGGGTTTATGCTCAATTATTTGTGGGAATTTATTCTCGCCGAATGCCATAATACCTTGCCAATTATAATCTATTTCAAATTCCATATTTGGCAGTATAATATTTTTTAGTTTTTCTAGCAAGTTGTTGAGTATTTTTTCATTAGTTTCAAAAGTAGTAGTTTGCTCGCCAATGAAATCTAAATTTCTTCCTCCACCGAAAAGCACTCTTTTGCCTACGTTTCGGAAATAGTAAAATCCTTCATCGTAGTGGAATATGCCAAGAAAAGGCAAATCTGGAATTTCCTTTGTGATTAGCACTTGCCCCCTTCCTGGTTGAATCTTTAGCTTTGGTAAAAGATTTGGCAGAAACGCATTAGTGCAAACAGCAACTTTCGTAGCAGTAAAGAGTGTTTTATTGCTAATCGTTACATTAATTTTATCCTCAAACTTAGTCACTGCCGTTACTTCCGCTCCAGTAATATAAGTTACACCGAGAGATGCAGCATAGCTTGTGAGAGTTTTCATCATCTTGCCAGTATCAATCTGTCCTTCGAATGGATTGAATATCATTGCTTTAACGTATTTTGGACTGAAATTAAATTCTTCAATTCTATCGTTCATCACTTGAAAAACATCGGAATGGAAAATCGGACGCAACAAATCATTTAGCATCGGGATATTTTTAATTGCAAGCAGTTCTTTTTCAGTGATAAGTTCATAGCCACCGAATGCTTCATACCCGATTGCTTCATCGCCCAAGCGTTGGCGGAGCATTTGCAATCCCTCCCACCGTGCCGAAACAAGCTCAAGCATTTTTGCTTCACCAAGTGTTTCCATATCTGAAAGCAACTCTGTAACACTTCCAAAACAAGCAAACCCTGCATTGCGAGTACTTGCTCCAGTTGGCAGCAAACCACGTTCAAGTATAGTTACTGTTTTTTCAGGGCTACTTTCTTTAATAGAGCAAGCCGTTGAAAGCCCAAGGATGCCTCCACCCACGATGACAACATCATGCTTTAAATAAGATTCTTTTTCCCAGTATGAGTGCATAAGATTTATTTAATTTAAACGTGATTTTGCATCTTCAATTGATATTTTCAATTTTGATTTTAGCCATTGTATTGATGGCAATTCTGGTAAATAAGTTGCAACATGAATATCTGCATTTTCTAATTCTAATAATTCAATTATTTCATCACTTTTTTGAGCACATAGTAATATACCAATTGGAGAATTTTCTCCTGTAACTCTTTCGTATTTATCTAACCATTTAAGGTATAATTCTAATTGGCTTTTATATTCATATTTGAATTTACCAAGCTTAAGTTCAATAACTACAAGTCTTTTAAGTTTTCTATGGCAGAATAACAAGTCAATATAGTAGCCCTCGTTATCAATCGTAATTCTTTTTTGTCGGGCTAAAAATGCAAAGTCATTTCCAAATTCCTGTATGAATTTTTGTAGATTGGCTATAATAGAAGACTCTAAATCTTTTTCTGAATAAGTATCATTCAGGCCCATAAAATCTAAAATATATGGATCCCTTAATGCTAATGCTGTACTCATTATTTTATCATTTTGCAACTTTTCTAAGTCGATTTTGATTGTAAGTTCTGGTTTTTTACTTATTGCAGTTCTTTCAAATAACATTGAATTTATTCTTTCATTAAGTATTCTACTACTCCATTTTTCATTGATACACATTTTTGTATAAAAGTCTCTTTTTATAGGATTATCTATATACATTAGCTGCTTTATGTTCGACCACGTCAATTGTCTCCAAAGTGTGGAGACAATTTCAAAATCAGGAAAAGTCTCCGCACTGTGGAGACAATGTCGTAATTACTTTTCACTCCATCCTTTTCCAAATTCCAAAGTCAATTGAGTAGATAAAGTTTGCACAATTTGTTTGCCATATTCAGCTCGATTATTACTTAGTATTTCATCTTTAATTCGTTTTCCTATATGCCAATAAAGCGAACTAATCTCGGAGTTTATCAATTGAGAAACTTTTAAACGACTTTGCTCAATTAATAACTTTATCTCATCATTCAAATTTGATTTTAGTTAGTTTCTTTTTCATTATTTTTTATATAAACCAGTATATTTTACCTACTCAAATATAAACAAAAATAGTCTATACACTGCGGAGACTTTTCAAAAATTACAGTTTATTAGGCAAACTAGCCCAGTACTTCTAGTTCTAAATATTTTGGTAAACTTGTTTTGAAGTCTTGCTCTAATGCAGAGCCATAGACTTTGCTTTCAAACATTTTGTCGAGTGATACTTTAAGTGGATTGTGCGAAAGCTCCGCTGGTGCTGTGAAATTCACAGATACATAATTTTCAGTCCAGCCACGCCATAAGCCATTATCTTTATTGAACATTTCTGGAATCACCATTCCAACATTTCCAATTTGTCTTTCGTAAAAAGCAAGTCGCTTTTCGTCAGAAAGGTCACGCAATCTTTTATTGCGAGCTTGGCGGATATTGAATGGTACAACTCCATCAAAAGTTACAGCAGGTGTATTCTCTCTTTCGGAATAAGTAAATGCATGCAAATAAGTAATAGGCGAATTACTAATCAAATCGTAAGTTTCTGCGAAATGATCTTCTGTTTCGCCAGGGAAACCAACAATCACATCGGCACCAATCGCCACATTTGGGTTTATTGAGTAGATTCTCTCCACTAAGTTTCTATAATAATCAGCTTTATAGCGGCGTCTCATTTTGAACAATATATCTTGTGAACCTGACTGCATCGGTATATGGAAATGCTGGCAAAATTTGCTTCCTTCCGAAAGCACTTCCTCTAAAATATTATCTTTCAGCAAATTCGGCTCTATAGAAGAGATTCTGAAACGCATCTGCAAATCGCTATCGTTTATAGCTTTGACAACATCATAGAATTTGCGACCATCATCATTTTTGAAATCGCCAAGATTTATTCCTGATAACACCACTTCGTGGAAACCTTGCTTCTGCATAGCGAATAGCTCAGGCATCACTTTATCAAATTCCATACTGCGACTATTCCCACGAGCAAGTGGTATAGTG
Source organism: uncultured Hyphomicrobiales bacterium (assembly GCA_964650885.1). Taxonomy (GTDB): domain Bacteria; phylum Bacteroidota; class Ignavibacteria; order Kapaibacteriales; family UBA2268; genus JAPLFM01. The sequence goes on from CAZYXG010000008.1 coordinate 55,089, forward strand.
CAGAAAGTGCAATGGTAGTTGCAACCATCTTGTATTTTTAGCACAGCACGAGTTCTGCCAGCATTATCGCTCACAGCAGAAGTATGAAAAGGAGTATCTTCCAAATTCGAAATAAATAGCTGAGTTTCCTTAGTTTTCTCGAATTTCTTGATTAAGTTCGGAATTTCAAATTTCTCACGAGTACCTATTACTGCATCTACTCCCTCTATTTTAGCTATCTCTTCTGGTTGCAATTGAGCATAGCAGCCCAAAACACCAACGAAAGCTTCAGGAGATTTCCTTAAGGCACGGCGGACCACATTTCGGCAGTCTGCATCAGCTCTGTGGGTAACAGTGCAGGTATTAATTAACACAATATCGGAAGGCGTTTCAAAATCCACAATAGTATGTCCCAACTCCTCGAATTGCTTACCAATGCGAGAGATGTCGGCCAGATTGACTTTGCAGCCCAAATTATAAAACGAAACGTTCATTTAGTTAATTGTGAATAGTTTAGCTACAAAAATAAGGAAATTTTGGGAAATAATTCAGAAATTAGGGAATAAATTCATTCTTTCTTTAATTCCAAATAAAATAAAAGTTATTACGTTATGCTAAATGTTAAAAAATGAGTTAATGTTAATGAGCGAAAAACATATAGATTACGTAAAGCCATTTGAGCGGCTGTTTAAATTGCTTTATCTTTTTAAGAAAGACATATTGTATATATATGTTTATGCTTTTTTCAATGGGATTATTACTCTTTCGCTACCTCTTGGTATTCAAGCAATTATTTCAATTATAACTTCTCAACAAATTTCAACATCTTGGTTTGTTTTAGTTCTAGTTATCTCAATTGGTATTGTTCTTTCTGGAATTTTGTCAATTTTCCAATATAGCATTATTGAAAATATTCAGCAGAATGTTTTTGCTAGGTCAGCACTAGATTTTTCTCATAGAATTCCTCGATTCAAACCTGACAGTATTTACAAATACTATCCTCCACAGCTAATTAATCGTTTTTTCGATGTAATCAATGTCCAAAAAGGTTTGCCTAAAATTATAATGGATTTCGCAACTTCTGCTTTGCAAATCATTTTTGGTTTGATATTGATTAGTTTCTACCATTCTCTGTTTGTAGTGTTTGGCTTAATACTTATTACTTGCTTATTGCTGCTGTTTTATTTTACTTTTCGACCTTCTTTGAAAACTAGCTTGGAAGAGTCTAATTATAAATATGAAGTTGCTGGTTGGTTACAGGAATTGGCAAGAACTATGGCTACTTTCAAATTGGCAGGATTCAATTATTTGTCGTACGATAAAACTGATGCGGGCACTGTAAAGTATATTAAAGCAAGAAAAGCTCATTTTAGAATGAACTTATATCTTTACTTAGGTAACACACTTTTTAAAACTTTCATTACAGCTACTCTTTTAGTTTTAGGTAGTTACCTAGTGATTGCTCAGGAAATCAATATAGGGCAGTTTGTAGCGGCTGAAATTATTGTACTTTTAATTGCAAATTCAGTAGATAAATTCGTATCTGGTATGCCAATTATTTACGATACTTTGACAGCTCTTGAAAAAATTGGTTATGTTACAGACATCAGATTAGAAAATGTAGGTGGTCATAAATTTGAAGATTACTGTATTGACAACAAATTAGATATAATCTTAAATGACTTAAGCTATATCTTTCCTGATACAAGCAATTATGTTTTAAAAAATGTTTCAATAACAATAAAATCTGGTGAAAAGCTTTGCATTCTTGGCAATAAAGGTTCTGGGAAATCTACATTGATTAATTTTATATGTGGATTCTATGATAAATTTGAAGGACAAATGCTTTACAATAATATTCCTCTTTCTGGAATAGATTTAGATTCATTAAGAACAAATATTGGTGATAACACAAGAGATCAAGATATATTTTTTGGCAGTATTAGTGATAACATCACAGTTGGACTTGAAACAAAACAAGAAAGAATAAATGAAATACTTACTATTTGTGGTTTGGATAAATTTGTTTATTCTCAGATAGATGGTCTGGATACTATACTGCACCACGAAGGTAGAAAACTATCAAGAACAATTATTAAGAAAATTATACTTGCAAGAAGCATTATTAAAAACCCAAGCATTTTGCTTTTCGATGAATATGATTTTGATTTTGACAAAGAAGAAAAAATTAGAATCATCAATTATTTGACATCTCCAGAAAGAACTTGGACAATAGTTGCAAATACATTAGATTATGAGTTCATTAAGCATTGCGATAGAATAGTTGTTTTCAATAATGGCAGCATTCAAGATGATTTTCTTATAAATGAATTGGACAGTAAAGAAGAATTTCTAAAAATGCTGAAAAAGGAAAGCAATATTTAGAAAAAGTATGAGTACAATTAATTATTTATTTTTTGCTCCGATGAGTGGCTTTGGTGGTTTGGAAATACAAATGGTAAAGCGTGCAAGTGATAATTTAGCTCGTGGTGGCAAATCTTTGTATATCACAGCAGCGGGCACTCAACATGAAACATTTGTTAAGGAAATGAATATTCCGTTGATTAATTTGGAAATGAATTTCAAATATTTGGATTTTATCACAGCTATCAAATTAGGGAAACTTTTCAGAAAAAATCAAACTAATGTATGTATAGTTGCTCATTCAAGCAATTTAAGTACAGTTATTTTAGCTCGTAATTTTTTCAAGAGGGATTTAGCTATCATTTTCTATCAGCAGCTTGAGTCTGGAGTTAATAAACATGATTTTTTTCATAATTGGATATATCGAAATATTGATGGTGTAATAGTGCTTACTGACTTGATGCAACGTTCAATTATTGCTAAAACTATAATTGAAACAGAGAAAGTTAAGAAAATTCAATATGGTTTAGATTTAACTAAATTAAATCCTGAACTTTATAACAAGAGTGAATCAAGAGATAAATTTAATTTACCCAATGACAAACTAATTATTGGGCTTGTAGGCAGAATAGAGCATACTAAAGGTCAACTCGTAGCCGTTAAAGCATTTATTAAAGCGAATATACCTAATTCAAAATTAGTGATATGTGGCAATATAGCTTTTCAAAGCTATTTCGATGAATGTTTTCAGTTAGCTAAAGATAATGGTTTAGAAGATTCTTTGATATATATCCCATTTACAAAAGATATACCTGAGCTTATGAATGCTTTAGATATATTTGTAATGCCATCGCAAAGCGAAGCTTTTGGACTAGTACTTGTGGAGGCAATGGCCAGTGGTCTGCCTGTGATTAGTACCAGAAGTGGTGGCGTTCCTGAGTTAATTGAAGATGGATATAATGGCTACTTATTTAATTTTTTCGAAGTTAGCGAGTTTGTAGAAAAGCTATTAATGCTAGCAAATAATGAAGATTTAAGAAAGCAATTGGGAGCCAATGGGCAAACTTTTGCTACAGAGAGATTTGATTACATAAAACAAACTCAAAGCTATTTTGAATTTTGCGATAATACATTCAACACTAGATTTGAAACAATAAATTAAAATGATAAATATTACTTCAAATAATTTTAATTCTGAAGAGATTTTGCATAGATCAGAATCTTTGAAAGAGATTAAAACACATCAGCCAAAGAAAAGATTGATTTATACTATGGTTGGTATTTTAATTTTTAGTTTTTTAATGTTATTTGCACCTTGGACTCAAACAATAGTTTCCAATGGCAAATTAACAACTCTTTCGCCAGATAGGAGACCACAGAACATTCAAACTGTTATAGGTGGTAGAATTGACAAATGGTATATCAGAGAAGGTCAGTTCGTGAAAAAAGGCGATACTATTGCTTTTATTACCGAAATCAAAGATAATTACTTCGATCCTAATTTGATAGAAAGAACTAGCGAACAAATTGATGCAAAGAATTCTTCAATGTCAAGCTATAAAGATAAAGTAACTGCATTGGAAAATCAAATTAATGCAATGAAAAATAATCTTGGACTAAAACTTAAACAAAATGAAAATAAAATTAGCCAATTGGAAATGAAAGTGGTTTCTGATAGCAATGATTTTGTGGCTGCTTCGGCTAATTATAAAATTTCAGAAGACCAATATAATAGACAAGAAAAGCTTAATTCACAGGGCCTTCGCAGCTTAACTGATTTGGAAATTCGCAGATTAAAATTCCAAGAAGCTCAAGCAAAAAGAATTTCTGCAGAAAATAAATTCAAAATAACTAAAAGTGAATTGATAGTGAGCAAAATGGATTTGAACACAATAAAGAATGATTTTATTGATAAAATCTCTAAAGCAAATTCAGATAAATTTTCTGCTATTTCCGATATGTACGCCTCGCAAGGCGAGATTGCAAAAATGGAAAACCAATTAAGCAATTATAAAGTTCGCAATGGCTATTATTATATAACCGCTCCTCAGGATGCATATATTGTCAAAGCAATTAGCAAAGGTGTGGGCGAAACAGTGAAAGAAGGCGAAAGCATAGTTAGTATTGTTCCTGCCAATGCAGAATTAGCTGTGGAAATGTACGTCTATCCTGTTGATATGCCGCTAATTCGCATAGGCGAAAAAGTACGAATTGTTTTTGATGGTTGGCCTACAATTATTATAAATGGATGGCCAAACCTAAGCTATGGTACTTTTGCTGGTATTGTTTTCGCTGCCGATAAAAACATAAGTGACAATGGTAAGTTTAGAATTTTATTGCAACCAGACAAAAATGACAAAATATGGCCAAGCTTATTGAAAATTGGAACTGGTACTCAATGTATTGCAATTTTAAACGATGTGCCAATTTGGTGGGAAATCTGGCGTAATCTAAATGGCTTCCCTGCTAGTATGTACTCTGTGATAGATACTCAAAAAGATAAGAAAACAAAAGATGAAAAAAAGTAAGTCAATAATCATGTTTTTACTTTTTGTTTATCCTTTCTTGGCTTTTGGGCAGGGGAAGATATTTTATGAAATGGAATTTATTGAAATTGTAAAAAATAACAATCCAATTGCAAAGAAAATAAATTTAATTAAAGATAAAAATCAACAGAGTTTGAAATTTGCTAAAGGTAGCTTCGATCCAAAACTCACTTCGGATAACAATCAAAAAGTTTTCGGCAGCAAAGAATATTATTTGATGTCACAAAATGTTCTTACTATCCCCACTTGGTATGGTGTGGATGTGAAAGCTGGTTTTGATGTAATTAAGGGTGTTAACTCCCCTTCGGAACTTTCAACTCCTGCAGCTGGATTGGCTCAATTGGGACTTAAGATTCCTATTGGTCAAGGAATGTTCTATGATAAACGCAGAAATGAAGTAGAAAAAGCTGAACAAATTAATAATGCAAGCCGAATTGAGTTAAACAGAGAATATAACGATTTACTTAAAGATGCATTAGCAAGCTATTGGGACTGGTTTGCAAATTACAATAAATTAAATATTTATATTAAAGCATTTGACTTAAGTAAATTTAGATTCGAAGGGGTGAAATCTGTCTATTTTGGTGGCGATGCCGCTGCTATAGATACATTAGAAGCACTTTTACAATTGCAAACTATACAAGCAGATTTGCAATTGGCAAAACAAGATTATGAGAACTCCCGTTTGATGCTTTCCACTTTTCTATGGTCTGCTAATAATATTCCACTTGAAATTTCTGCTTCTGCTCTGCCTGATACAAATAATAAAGTATTGGATTTGGATTCAGCTTTTGCAAATAATACTGATTCTTTAATAGAGCAAAACCCCGATTATTTGCTCTATTTAGTTAAAAAGAAAAATGCAGAACTAGACAAAGATCTTTATTTAGAACAATTGAAACCAAAATTAAATTTGAATGTGAATGTTCTAAACACTGGCTTTTACTCCACATTGCCAAATGAACTAAATTCGATTTATTTCCAAAATAATTATAAAATGGGAATAGATTTTGAAATGCCTTTATTCTTAAGAAAAGAAACAGCTAATTTAGAATTAGCAGATATTAAAATTACTGAAATTGATTTATCTATTGCTAATAAAAGATTAGAATTGAAGAATAAAATACTTAACTACGTTAACAAATACAACACTTTAGCCAGCAATAACAATATATACAGCCAGTTAGTAAGAAATTATTCAATACTTCTTAACGCAGAAGAAACACGCTTCCAAATTGGAGAATCTTCACTATTTTTAGTTAATTCAAGACAGCAGAAACTAATTGAATCAGAAATCAAACAAATAGAAAACTACACAAAATCCAAAATTGCATACATAGACCTATTAAACGTAATAGGTAATTTGTATCAAGTGTATAAATAAAATTAGAAGATAGCAAGTTATCTAATTCTTATTAGAGCTCCTCTCCGCAATTGTCATCCCAAATGGATAGTAATCATTCACAGTTTTTTCGTCTGTCAGAAATGGAGGCACACCACGAGTGCTTGTCGCCTCATTTTCTTTTTACGCCTTTGGCGTAAGTGTATTTTTATTTGCCCCTTTTTTTGAACACAGCAAAGCTATATTGTGGTGGAATGAAAAAAAGCCACTCAAAATTGAGTGGCTTCTGCTTATTTGTTCTTTGTATAAATTATTGTATCTTTTATATTTCTAAATCCTGCAAGTATTATTGTGTCTTTTTCACACTTTATAATTTCAATTTCCTCTTTATCGTTTCCTATCTCAAATTGGATTGCATTATTTTTCATTAAGTATTTGCCTGTATAAATAGTATCGCCATAACTATGAAGTATTAATAAACTATTTTTTTCAAATTCAATTATTGGATAGTGATATATTGAACGTGGCTTATCCTTGACAATAGACCATTTACCAATTAAATGTTCACAATTGCAATAGTTAAACAATAGAAATGCACTTAAAAATATACTTTTCATTAGTTATTTATATTTAAAATGAACCATCAGTCAATCTTGGTCCAACTGGAGAGCTATCGGGCTTCCCTGTATTATTTGGATAATAGTTGTTAGTTGTTGTGCCTAAATTTGCTTTACCATCTATATAGTTTAATTTACCTAATCCTAACATATCAATATCTGTTTGACCAACCTTTCTGCTTTCGGGATTCATTGTATTATTTCTTGCCCCTGTTTTAGGGTTTATTGCTGTTGCCCCTTTTGAAGGGTCATAAGTATATGCCGCATCTACTGCCGTTCCTCTTGCATACATTATTCCTGGTGCTTTTCCTGTCCCAATTAAATTTGAATTTGCGGGATGTCCGTCTGCCGTTCCCGGCCAAAGTCCTAAGCCGTGTCCGTATTCGTGTGGTTCAGTTGTTGAGCCATCTTTATTAATATTACTTGTTAGAAAAAAACCTGAATTTCCATCAATTGCATATTCTGAAATAGGTAATCCCGAGTTTTCAACTCTAACATAGTTTTGCTTAACGTCTGTATTTTTTGCCATATCGCTTGCTGTTAAATCAGGTATATATGTTCCAGTTACTACAAATTTAACATTATATTGAACTCCTCCTATTGTTGCCTTACCTGCTGCGGCATTCCAAGCAGATTGTATATCAGAAGCAGATTGCTTTGCAACTGCTGTATTTGCACCATTGCCATAAAATGCAATATTTGACGTTATCGTAATTGTTTTTGTGTTTGCATCAATAGAAATTTCCCCTGATTCTCCACTTGGGTCTTTAAATAGAATAGGATTACAGTTAAAAGTAGAATAAGGACTTTGAAACGGATATTTTGCAAATTTTGGGTCTAAATTCCAACGTCTCCCACTTCTTGTATCATAACCATAGTCATTGAATGATAGGTGATTACTTTCTCCATAAACTTCATTATCCTTCTCATGCCCACCGAACCCATACCTATAACCCGCACTACTAAAACT
>CAZYXG010000009.1:0-17650 GCA_964650885.1 uncultured Hyphomicrobiales bacterium
TTTATTAAAAAATATGCTATAAGTAGAAATCGAGAAAATTATTATTGTTCTTTGATAGATAAAATCTATTAATGACAAATTTATGCCTTTAACAAAAATATCTGACTTGAAAGGATTAATACCAAAACCACAAGTGGCAGCCAAATCAAATCACATAAAGTTTTGGTTTGGAGATAGTGTTTAAGTCGTTTCTATGAAGCAAAAAAAAAATCTCTGCACTATTTCAAATGCAGAGATTTTATATTTTTTGGCTAAACTAGGTTTAATTAGTTTATAGTGTCAGCATAGATTACGCTTAAACCATTTCTAGTTTCTTTTTTGCCAGAGATTGTCACTTTTTCTTTACCGTAGTAATTAGAAAGTTTCTTTCCGCCATAGCTACCATCGCTATTTACTACAAAGTGAACTTTAGCAGATTTACCTTTGCCAGTTACAAAAACAACTGGTTGACCAATTTCAACCATTTTTTTAAATTCTTCAGCTGAAGTAGTCTTACCTTGGATTGCATCCATTAAAAGCATTACTTTGCCATCTGTTTTTTTTGCTTTAGCTGGCGCTTTCGCACTTACGCTTACAGTTGCTATTGTGAAAATAGCCAATAAGATTAACATTAAGTTTTTCATTTTCATTTCCAATTAAGTTTTGTGATTAAATTATTTCTTAGCGTAAGGAATGTTTACTTTTTTCTGATAAGAAACTTGCACTTCGATATATCTATCAGGTGTAGTACCCTGCAAGAATTTTCCACCAACATTTTTAATAAATATTTTTGCATAGTTGTAGTTGATTTCACCTGGCTCGATTGTACGAGCTATGAAAATAATGCTTTTTCCTTTTGCTTCTGCTTCCAAATCTGTCAAAAGGTGTGAACCATCTTCAAATGAATTTGTGCTTAAAGCTTTTGAATCAGAAACATCGTTCAAACTTGTTGCTTCATAGTATGAAGTGCTTAATTGAGCAGATTGAGGAGCAACTGGAAAATTATAGCCAATTACTTTTGCAGACGAGAATTTAATATTGTTTGCATCTTTAGTGTCCAAACCTAAATTCCAAGAAGCACCAGCAGCTACATTTAATACTTCACTTGAATTAGTCATTTTATCATAGAAATCAAGACCGCTACCATTTTTAGAAGCTGATTCGTACAATTTAATTGTAACGCCATTGCTAGTTACAGTGAAACGAGAAGCAGGAGACCATTTAACCGAAAGTGCTTTAGACATTGCACCATTTTTGTACATAGCACTAATTTCAAAAGTGTAAACTTCACCTTCCATTAATTGAGCGATATCAACAGCACCATTAGTGCTAGTGATTGTTTTTTCATTAATGATAGTTGCACCAGCATTGTTACGTACTGTATATACATAATGCTCAAATGTAGTGTTTGCATTTGGGCTTTGTGGCGTAGAGAAGAATAATCTTACAGAAGTGCTATCTAAAGATGTTGCTCCTAATTCATAATTTCCTGTATAGAAATCAAATTTTTCAGACAATACATTTTTACCCATAACTTGTACATAAGACCAGCCTGAAGCAGCAATTGTAGGAACAACTACTTTAATTTCTGTATCAGACCATACAAGATAGTTCGCTGGTGGTGCTAAAACACTACCAAAAGCTACATATCCAGTGTCAGTAGAAGCACCAAATCCAGTACCTTTGATTGTCAAAGTGTCGCCAGTTTTTCCTGTGAAAGCACTCAAAGAGTTTACTTTTAAAGCTGTGCTAGTGGGCGATGTAGTCTCATCGCAAGAAACAAGGATAATTGCGAATAATGCAACAAGCATTAATGCAAATTTTGAGAATTTAATCATTTCTCTATTACTCCAAAATGGTTTTATAAAATGTTATTATTTAATTACAAAATTAGAAAATTTTAACAAATTAATTGTATCAAAATTATTAAAATTTTTAACTCAATTGTGATAATAATTTACACATAAAGAGTGTAAGACAATTCTTTCGATAATTGCTCTGTCAAATACTTGCGTTCAAATTTCTCAGAGTAATCAATCGGAATCTGTGGCAGCTTATTAGCTTTCCAAAGTTCAAATAGTTCAATTAATTTCGTTTCAATCTCTTTTATATTGTTTGCCGAAGTCGAGAATCCTGCTCCGCTCTGCATCACCATTTGTTTCATACTGCCTTCTGGCGATGAAATTAAAATTGGCTTACGAGTGCCGATATATTCATATAGTCTGCTTGGCGTCACAATATCATTAGGAATCATTATCCAAAGCAAATCCGAAGATAGGCAATGGGCAATTGCTACCTTATGAGGCAGATAGCCCAAGGTGCTAACGTAATTTTCTAGTTTATATCGTTTAATTAAATTCAAGTGGCTTTTTTTCATTAGCCCCACAAATCGGCATTCTATCTTCCCTTGCAAATCAGGATTTTTCTTTATTGCTTGAGCTAGTGCTTTCAAGAAATACTCAGGTGTCAAATCATCTTGAAACATACCGCTATGAGTAACGACAAATTTATTTCTATTTTTAAATTCACTAGCGTTTTGCTGCATATCATCAGCATCATAGCCATGAGGTATAACAGTAACATCGGAATGTTTCAAAATTTTATATCTACGCAATAAACTTTCTTTCATACTGCGAGAAATCACCACAACTCTTCGAGCTTTAATAAGAATTTCATTTTCTAACTTAGCACTATATCTTTTATGAAAAGGAGTTGCATAGAAATAATAAGCGTTGTCCACCCATAAATCTCTATAATCAATCATAAAAGGAATTTTGTGCTTTTCACTAATTTCCTTAGCTACAAGGAAATCTGTAAACGGAGGTGCTGTAGAATAAATAGCATCAATTTTGTGGTTTCTCAATATTTCTTCGGCAGTTTCTAAAGCTTGTTTTTTCCAAAATATTCGGCTGTCGGGCTGCAAAAATGTTTGAGAGATTATTCGTTGAATTTTTTGGCGTAGTTTACTTGGGTATTTGATTTCTCTGGTTTTACTTTTCGCCCCTGTTCCATCTGCTTTGGTACGATAAACAATAGCATTTCGCAAATCTTCATTTAGTGACTCATCGAAAGCATAGTATTGTTTTGGGTCGCAAGTCAGCACAATTGGATTCCAACCGAATTCTTGCAGGTATTTTACAAATTTCAATGTTCTTTGCACCCCACTCAAACCCATTGGAGGAAAATAATATGCGATTACAAGAACGTTGAAACTTTGCATAAGCAGAAAAAAAATAAAAGTAAGCACTCTAATTGTAATTGTTGTCAATTAAGCAAATAGAGTGCTTTTTTTAAAAGGTTTTTAAATAGATATTAAATCGTCTGGAGCATTAGTGAAATGTATAGCACCATTGCGAGTAACGTGTACGTTATCTTCTAATCTGATACCATATTTATCTTTCAAATAAACACCTGGCTCTATAGAAATAACTGCATCTTCGGGAACAATTTGATCGTCTTGACGTGAGTTAATAGTTGGTCTTTCGTGATTGGCAATACCAATACCGTGTCCTAGTGAATGTTTGAAATATTCACCATAGCCAGCAGCATCAAGCACAGCTCTTGCACTTTTGTCAAGCACTTGCCCATTCACACCAGGTCTAATATTTGCAATAGCAGCTTGCTTTGCATCGTAAACAATTTTATAAATTGCTTTTTGGTCTTTCGTTGGTTTGCCTAATGATACTACTCTTGTAATATCGGAACAGAAACCATTAACACGGCAACCAAAATCCATTAAAAGTAATTCGCCTTTTTTCACTTGCTTATCGCTTGGGTTAGCATGCACTAAAGCAGTTCTAGCTCCACTCAACACCATTGGCTCAAATGGTTCACCTTCCGAACCAGCCAAACGGCATTGGTGCAATAATTCAATTTGAATTTCTCTTTCAGTCATTCCTGGCTTAATGATAGTAAGCATTTTTTCATATACTTTTTCGCTCATAGCACAAGATTGCTTAATAAAGTCTAGCTCCATTGGGTCTTTCGGGCGAGTAAATGGCTCAATTTCGCAAGGAGTAGGTTTGAATTTAATTGGGCGAATAACGTTTCTAATATCTACAGCTTCAGTATAGCCAAGTCTATCACTTTCAAATCCAAGTGTTTGGATTCCTTTGAATAGCTTGCTTTTCACTCCATAAGTCCAAGGATCTCTTGCAATATGAATATACATATTTGGCAATTCATAAAGTTCATCTTCAAGTCCATATTCGTATCTATCATCAGTTACGAAATGGATAGAATCAGCGAAAATGAACATAAATGCACTTGAACCAGAGAAATTTGTTAGATATCGAATGTTTGGTAGATAAGTGATAGCCATTCCATCTACTTTGACTTCTTCCATCATAAAACGAATTTGGATAAGTCTTTTTTCATTTAATTTTGGTGGCATTTTGCCAGAAATGAAAGGAGTATTCTTAGTTGACATTAATTCCTTACCTTGAATTTTTTTAGTTATTTAGTTACTTATTTATTACTATTTAGTCAAAGAATCAAACGAAATAATTTGGCGATTCTTTAGTTATATTAATGTTATGCGGATGAGATTCTTTAAGCGAAGCACCAGTAATTTTAATAAACTTACCATTTAATTGCATTTCGTTTAAATCTTTACACCCACAGTAACCCATTGCAGAACGCAACCCGCCAGTGAACTGATAGATTGTGTCGGCAGCTGGCCCTTTAATAGGCACACGACCTTCAATTCCTTCTGGCACATACTTAGAAAGACCATCTTCAACATCTTGGAAATATCTATCAGCAGAACCTTGAGACATAGCTCCCAATGAACCCATACCACGATAAACTTTATATGGTCTGCCTTCATAGATAATTCTTTCGCCTGGGCTTTCTTCGCTTCCAGCAAAAAGGTTACCCATCATAACTGAATCCGCACCTGCAACAATAGCTTTAGCTATATCGCCAGTTTGCTTGATTCCACCATCGGCAATAACAGGAATATTGTATTTCTTAGCAACAGCTGACACCATTATAATAGCAGAAAGCTGAGGCACGCCAACACCTGCCACTATACGAGTAGTGCAAATAGAGCCAGGGCCTATACCTACTTTCAAACCGTCTGCACCAGCATCAATCAATGCTTGAGCCGCTTCGCCAGTAGCTATATTGCCTCCAATTACTTGAAGATCTGGGTATTTGGTTTTAATAGTGCGAACCATTCCGATTACTCCAGCACTGTGTCCATGGGCAGTATCAACAAATACTGCATCAACACCAACTGCAACCAAGGCTGCAACTCTATCCATAGTATCGGGTGTAACACCAACAGCAGCTCCGACTCTTAGTCTTCCTAAATCGTCTTTACAAGCATTTGGGTGTTGTTTTTTCTTTTGAATATCTTTGAATGTAATTAAGCCACGAAGTTTATAATCATCGTCCACTACGGGCAATTTTTCTATTCTATTTTGTTGAAGTATTACTTCTGCTTCTTCGAGAGTAGTTCCCAATGGAGCAGTAATTAAATTTTTCTTAGTCATCACTTTATCGAAACTATCTTGCGGCTTCGGATCGAATCGCAAATCTCTATTGGTAATTATTCCAATAAGTTTTCTTTCAGAATCAATAACAGGAATACCAGAAATGTGGTATTTTGCCATAAGTGCCTGAGCATCAGCAATTTTTGCATCGGAAGTCAGAGTGATTGGGTCTAAAATCATACCGCTTTCAGATCTTTTCACTTTGTCAACTTCGTTTGCCTGAGCTTCAATACTCATATTTTTATGAATAACACCCATACCGCCCTGTCTTGCTATAGCTCTTGCCATTTCAGATTCCGTGACGGTATCCATAGCAGCAGAAAGAAAAGGCACATTAAGTTTGATTTTTTGCGTTAGAAAAGTTTCGAGCTTTGTTTCTCGAGGTAGCACTTCCGAGTATTGAGGAACTAGAAGTACATCGTCGTAGGTTATGCCTTCAAGAAGGACTTTATTTGAATCCATAGTTATTTTATTTGTTTGCCTTTTTTCAGACAAATTTGAAACAAAATAGAAAAAAGAGATTACAAACATAACTAATTTTTGCGAGAATTCACATTAATTTAGTAATATTCACACAACTCATTTATATGCCAAAGACAGCTAAGTCATTTATTTTATTGCCTTAGCAAGAAAACTACAGAATTAACTTAACCGAAAATTCATATAAAAAGTTCTTAATCTTGCGATTTTTAGAGTGATTGAGTTTTTTGGGGAAATTTGAAGAAATTTCATGTAACAAGTATTTTCTCAATAAAAAATCATAAATTGCTTTATCTATAAAACGATAATTTGTGAAATCTTTTCACAAAATGCAGCAAAGCAATCAAAATGAACGACAATTTAAACAATGATATGCCCAACGAGCAAAGTCTGAATCAAGATTCGCTTTTTGAGGGAAATGACACGCAATCTGTAAGGCAAAGCCAAACAGACGATTCGCCTATTGCGGCTGACTCAACTGAATTGGCTGTGATTAATTCGGAAGAAAAACCTAAGCGTAAACCTCGCACTCCGAGAGCATCTTCTGCTTCAAAGCCATCTACTTCTAGAGCTCGTGCTGCCAAGAAAAAAAATGCTTTTTTCAACTATGCCGATGAATTTAAAACTCATTTTTTAGTTTTGTTTTCTTTAATTGCCCTTTCAAGGATTTTAGCTGCTATATTCATTCCAAATGCTGTTTGGGACTCTTTCGAATATATTGAAAAGATTAACTTCCTTCGCACCGAACTGCAAAATGGCACTTTCAATTTGGGCGATATGTTCGGCTTGTGGGTTCCATTCTATCAGTTCTTTTGTGCATTTATTGAATTTGTTTTCAGTACCTCTGCCAGTGGGACAATCTTTGTTCCAAAACTTATAACCGCATTATTCGGAATCACAGCATCGCTCTTAATTGTAAAAATCACATTGGACATCACTAAGAATGAATGGAGTGGACTTATTGCAGGAACTGTGGTGCTAATCCACCCCACTCTGCTTGTTTATTCTGCTACTGCTTTAACAGATATTCCATATTCTGCAATTATACTTGCCACACTCATTGCTTTGATGAATAAGCGATGGTATTTGGCGTCTTTTTTCATAGCTATTGCCTCTCTCACTCGTACCGATGGCTGGGTGCTTATTCCACTCGTTACGATGTTGGTTTATTATTTGCAAACAGAAGCTCAGCTTAAAGTGGAAGCTGCTCTTGCGAAAAAGCCAGACCAAACCAAAGAAGTACCTCGTGGCTTTTATACAGCTATAATTTGTTTTGGAATTATGTTTTCGGGAATCATTCTTTGGTTCTTAATTTCTAAAGATTATGGTGGTAATATTCTTTATTTCTTCAAATATAGAAACGAATATATAGAAAAACGCTCTGCCTATTTTGCAGCTACTTTGGCAATCACTCCTAAGAATATAGTAAGAAACTTCAATAGTTTGTTTATTAGTATGTATCCATTCCTTATTGTGATAATCATAGCTGCTGTGTTTAATAGTTTTACAGCAAAGTGGAATATAAAAAGCATTTTGACTTATGTTAAAAATGAAAGAAAAAGTGTAATCTTTTTGCCTTCTCTTTTGTTTGGCTATATGGCAATGTACTATGTGATGGTATATTTTGCACGTCAGCAGAATGAGTTTTTTGTTCGTTATGGCATCACTATGCTTTCAATCGCAATTCCTATTGGCATCTATTTGATGAATAAATTCCTTGCTTTGACTAAATTGGCTTATGTACTGCTGGCAATAGTAACAGTGGTGGGTGTATGGTCTATGGTTTCTTTAGTGAATGAAGAGCTGAAATTCCGATGGTCTATGCCTTGGAATGATAGAGTGTCCAACTTTATTACGAAATACGCCAATGAACACCCAAACAACTTAATTTATTGCGACAATCCAATAGTAAGAGTTAATTCAAAATTGCCTGCGAACCGATTTGTGATGTCTTCGCAATTGAATTCTTATATTGATTTGCCAAATGTAAATATTGACTCTATAGTGGTAGCAAAGAAAATTGGATTGGCTATTCTGACTAACTACGAAAACTGCACTTTAATCAGAAAGAAACCAATTTTGAAAGAAGGCAAAACGTCTTCTATCTATAAATACGAAGATATTATGCCCAAGGGAGTTCAGGATTACTATGTTGTCTATGTTTATAGCATTCAGCCAGAACTATTGAAGCCATTCAAAGTCGAAAAAGTTATTAAGCAAAGTAAAATTAATTCTGCAAAATTGCAACCAAATTGATTGTGTTTGTGTTCTTGGTAATGTAACATAACAATAAGGATTGAGAAATGAGATATTTACTAATATCTGTGATTGGGCTTTTTCTATTTTCTTGCAAAAGTAATAATCCAGTTGAAAACAGCAGTAAGAAACTTACACAGGTTAAATTTCTTGGCTATGACACAAGGAAATGTGGGTGGTGTGGAGGATTGAAACTTAGCTTCGATTTGAATGCTAATCTTGAACAGGATTCATTTTATTTAGTCAATTACATAGTGCCAAATAATGTAATAACTGATTCCACAAAATTTCCTCTTCAAGTGGGAGTAGATTGGAAATACAACGACACTATTGCTTTTGGGAAAGTGGATATATTCAAAATTGAAAAATAAACAATAAGGGCAGTCAATTGACTGCCCTTATTAATTTATACTAACATTTTATATTATCTTTTTCCTGGCATTCCTTGAAACGGGAGAGGTCCAGGTGTTGGAATAGGTTTGCCTTGCTGCGGAGCACCTTGCACTTGTGGACGCTGAGGCATTTGCATCCTATTTGGATCAAACTTCCCAGCAAATTTGACTAATTCCACTTCAAAGATAACTATTACATCTGGTGGAATTGTTGGGAAAACCCCATCTTTACCAAAAGCTTGCTCTGGTGGGAAATAGAATCGGTAGATACCACCTTCTTTAGCATAAGTCATAGCTTCTTTCCAACCTGGCAAGACACCTTGAGCAGGCACTTTCGCAGTATTGCCTTGGTATTTATCTTTAGAATTTTCAAATACTGTACCGTCCACATAATATGCTTTCAGATTTACTTCATATAAGTCGTCTGGTTCAACTGCTTTTCCATTTCCAGCTTTAACTGTTTCTACTTGAATACCGCTTGGAGTTTCAATTATATTTTGTTTTTTCTTATTTCTTTCAAAGAAACCTTTTTGCAAAGGAGGAAGTTTTGCTTCGAGTTCTCTTGTTGTTTCAAGTTGTCTTTCAACTTTTGCTTTTTCATTGCTTTGCATTGAATCAGTATAAGCTTGAGTGAACTTCATTCTTTCTTCAGGAGTTAGCAATCCAGCTTTTTTATCGAGAGCATCGGCAATACCTTTTAAGAAGTATTCCCTATCTATTCTATAGCCAGTACCAATCATATTATTTACAATGTCGTAAGCAAGAGCATAGCTACCGTTAGACATAAGATCATTTCTTTTCTCTAAGTTGTTAGTTTCTGTTTTATTTGCAGAGTCGTTGGTTTCATCTTTATTGCAAGAAGCTAATGCTAAAACAGCAAAAGTTAGAGCCAGAAGAGAGATTGATTTTAGTTTCATTTTTTTAATTAATTAGTTTGTTTCTTTTCTAATAGGATTGTGTACAATAGTGAAAAGATTAACTTCTCTATATTGAGTGCAAATCATTTCAGCATATTTTTGAGAGTAAAACGAACCCATTGAATACGCCACCCCTCCAGAAATATCATACTGCTGAGCATCGGGAGCAAGAGATTTAATAAATTCGTGGTGATCCATTTTTTGTGGTACGATTAGAACATCGAAAAGTTGAGGTCCATCTCCATCGCCAGATATAAAGCTTGTAATTAGTCCAATTAATTCACTTGAAATAAGTTCTTCTTCAGGGGAAACTTGGTCGTCAGCATTGATTAAAGCGTTCATCATATCACGCAATTGAGCAGCTTGCTCTTTGGGAGGTTCACTTTGCAAATAATCTTCAACCGATTTTCTCAATCTCATAAAATTATGTTCATCACTAACGCTTCTTTCGGAATTTAGTTTATCTACCGAATAATCTATATTCCATTCTTTTGCAAAAGCTTCTATTAGTTCTTGTTCTTTTGGATCTAATACTCCATCAATCATTGCTAACTGATGCAGAATATTAATGATAGTGTCGGCATTATTGGGCTTGAAGAATTTCTTGATTAAGTAATCCGCTTCTTTTCTCTCCAAACGAAGTGATTTCTTAATTAAGTGCCACAATGATTCTTTGTTTTCGCCTTTTATGAATACACCAGTGGCTATCAAGCCAAAGACAAATGCTTGAAAAAGATAAAAACTAGTGTCAGCTATCGAAATCCAATCGGGTTTAGTGTCGTTTACGAAGTAGTAAATAATAGACTGGAGTGAATTCATAGCAAGTAAGAACATACCAGCTATGGATTGAGAGTTAGCAACTTCTCTTTCATGCTTTCTTTTCCAAATTTTGTTTATTTGCAAATAGACTTGAATTGCGGTGAATACAAGTGCTATCTGCGAAATCCAAATAATTATTTCTCTGAACTGAATAAATGTCATTTACTATTTCTATTTTTTCAAGTAATTAAAAATTAAATATACCTAAACGAATCCTATTTTGCAATATTTTGAGAAAATTATTTAATGCTTGCAAAACATTCTTTCACTTTAGCAACCACTATATCAATCTCAGATTGAGAGATAACTAATGGTGGTGCAAACCTTATAATCGTGTGGTGTGTATCTTTGCAAAGCACACCCTTTTCTTTAAGCATTTCGCAAATTGGGCGTGCATTTGTTGTAAGTTCAAGTCCTATCCAAAGTCCACGTCCTCGCACCTCTTTCACAAGATGGTGGTTAATTTCTTGTAATTTCGCTAAAAAGTATGCACCTAAGTCAAAAGATTTTTGAATTAAGTTTTCATTTTCAAGCACTTCAAGTGCAGCTATTGCCACAGAAGCTCCCAATGGATTTCCACCAAAAGTTGACCCGTGAGAACCTGCTTCAAAAAGCCCGAGTACATCTGCTCTGCCTAGCACAGCCGAGACTGGATAGAATCCACCTGCCAATGCTTTGCCTATGATTACTAAATCAGGAGTTACATCTTCATAGTTATGGGCGAATAGTTTTCCACTTCTGCCTAATCCAGATTGGATTTCATCGCAAATGAAAAGTATGTTGTGTTTTTTGCAAAGTTCGGCTACCGATTTTAAATATCCAGCAGGAGGAATAATTATTCCCGCTTCGCCTTGAATTGGCTCAAGTAAAATTGCAGCAGTATTTGGTGTGATTTTAGTTTCCAAATCTACAATATCGCCATACTTAGCAATAACGAAACCAGGAGTGAATGGCCCGAAGTCGCTTCTATAGTCTTCATCAGTTGAAAAACTTATTAGAGTAGTTGTTCTTCCATGGAAATTATCTGTCATACAAATAATTTCAGCTTTATCTTTTGCTATGCCTTTGCTTCTATATCCCCAACGGCGTGCAGCTTTCACTGCTGTTTCCACTGCTTCAGCACCAGAATTCATTGGCAATGACATTGGGTAGCCAGTCATTTTATTTAGCTTTTCATAAAGCAATGGTAATTTATCATTGCGGAAAGCACGGCTGGTAAGAGTTACTTTTTGTGCTTGTTCAATGAAAGTTTTTAGAATAGTTGGGTGGCAATGACCTTGATTGACAGCCGAATAAGCTGCAAGGCAATCAATATATTTGTTACCATCAACATCTTCCAGCCAAACTCCTTCGGCTTTAGTTACGACTATATCAAGGGGATGATAATTATGAGCACCGTACTTTTCTTCTAATTCTATATATTCTTGAGTTTTCATTTTTTCGATTTTTAAAAATTTCGGAAAACAAAATTAAGAAGAAAAGTTCAATTTATTTATTAAATGTAAAACTTACTATTACAATGTTTGTGGCTAAAAAGAAAATAAAATTAAAGTAATCCCATCTTTACACTCGTTAATTATTTACAAACAATAATTTAGAGCTTACTAAATGAAAAAAAATTTTATTTTGCTTTGCTTTGCTTTCGTAGTAATTTCCAATGCACACGAATCAAAAACACCTGAAGCAATTACTTCAACCAAGATTGATGAACATTTGACCTTTATATCAGGTAGCGGTGGAAACAGTGTGATTTTGGAAGGCGACAATGCCGTTCTGCTTATAGATACGAAAATGGCTGGTGGAGTGAATGCTCTTTATGATTACGTTATGCAAATTGCAAAAAACAAGAAATTGATAGTTGTAAATACTCACTACCATATTGACCATATAAGTGGCAATGCAAAATATCAAGGTGCTAGAATTATTGCAGGAGGCTATGAAAAAACTGATTGGACAGAAGCAAATGGCGAAGTAAATCTTCCTACTGAATTTTTGAAAGATTCAATGCTTTTAAAAATTGGTGATGAAGAAGTTCTTATCACAAATATTGGTAGAGCTCACACCCGTGGTGATATTTTTGTTTATATGAAAAAACGTAAACTATTAGTTTCTGGCGATGTTATTTTGAATAAAGTTTATCCAGTGCTAATAAAAGAAATGGGTGCAGACACTCGTATGTATATTTCAAAAATTAATGATTTTATCGAACATCATCAAATTAACAATGTAGTGCCAGGACACGGCAATTATGGCGATATCAAAGTGATTTATAATTTCACAGAATATCTTTATAGCTTACCTTTGGGTGCTAATAATAAATCTATCAAAGAAGAACTACGTTTGAAATATTCTGACTGGCACGAAGTGCCAGGTTATTCATCTTTCGATAAAAACATTGAATTTGTGAAAGGCGAATTAGATACTGAATAAGTTAAATTTGGATTTACAATATAACTAAACGCCATTTTTATGAAAATGGCGTTTTTTAATTAAAAATTAAAATCTGCAAAATCTGAAGCTGCACCATTTCTTCCACCTGCTCCTTTTGGCATTACTGAACTAATTTTTGGAATTAATTGAGTTATATATGCAAATGCGTCCACTTGGTCATCGTGCTTGCCATTTGGGAACAAAAGAAGTTCTTTCTCAAATTCCTCTAACCAAGCAGCATGCTTTCTGAAATAAACTTTGCCTTGCTGCAAAAGCAAAGTTATGTGCAAAGTACGAAAAATTTTATTCCCTTGTGGTTTTAGTTCAAAAGCATAAATATTTGATTCTTTTTGAACACTTTGAAAAACTGCGGACTGAGTTGCAACTACTTCTATACCAATTGTTTGTAGTTTATATTGCCTATACATTTCTGCAATGAAATCCACATGTTCGGAACCATTTATCCTTCTTCGAATCACATCTAATACCAAAATATTTCCTTTTTGTGTAACTCCAAAAACTAAGCATACGGTATAATCAGCACTAGATTTTTCACTAATCGCCAAATCCACTGTGGCTAAGCGGTTTACAAAATCTTTATTTGTTCTGTTTTCTTCGTTATTTGGCAAGTAATAGCTGGTTGAATCTTCAGTAAAATATTGAAAATGTTTGCGTTGGAATATATCTCCATCTGCTGGAGTTGGTTGTTGTTGATACATACTTGCAAACCACACATCATTTAGAGTTGTTTTCATTTCTTTCAACTTTTCTATTGGATATCTTTCTTTCCAAAGAGGTTCACCAATTTGTCTGCCCAATAAATCATTTTTACTTTCAGCAATTGCTGGCAAATTAATAAGAGTCCATTTGTCGCTCTCAATTTCAAGCAATCTGCCACAAAGGTCGCTTTCGTGCCAGCGAGTCATAAGTATCACTATCGCACCATTTGGTTCGAGTCGAGTGAAAGCAGTGGACTGATACCAATCGAAAAGACTTTCTCTTTTCTTGAAACTATAAGCATCTTGGTGGTTTTTAATTGGGTCGTCAATAATTAATAAGTCGCACCCTCTTCCAGTTAACGAGCCGCCCACACTAGTTAAAAATACTCCACCAGATTTTCTGAGCCGAAGCTCTTTTGCAGAGCGGCTATCTTTGGATAATTCAATATCGAAAATAGATTTTCCGAAATCCAAAAAAAGCTCTTTTAACTGCTTTCCTGTTGTGCGAGATAGGGATTCACCATAAGTGGCGTGGATTATTTGATGTTCAGGATTCTTTCCAATATACCAAAACGGAAAATATTTAGATATTAGTTCAGATTTACCGTGGCGTGGCGGCATATTTATCATCAGCCGAGTAATTTTTCTTTTACATAATTCGAGTAATTTACTCTGGATAAGTTCCAAATGTGGAGCAGAAGTATATTTTCCATTGCTTATTTTTATTGCTAAATCAATTATATTCATAAGTGTATCTAAAAATAAATGCAAATTCCTAATTATTAGCAATAGGATTAAATAAATAAATTCAGAATTTGATTTAGAAACAATAGGAGAAATTCATATTAAATCAACGATTTTAGTTATAACGAGTAAAATACTTAACAAAAAATTAGCTAAAAACAAATAATCTTAACGCAATCTTAACACAATCTTCATCAAATATTCAATCTAAAGTGATAACTTTGTGGAGTTTTAATTTTAATGTCTCGGAGGACAATAATTTGAAAAAGTATATACTCTATACTCTAATGCTATTTCTATGCTTATCAAGTCAGGTGGCATATTCCCAACAATCTACTGGTTCTGTTTCATCTTTCGATTTCAACAAACTTGGTCTTGTTTTCAATTCAACTGATAGCTCTATGTTAGCAATTATAAGATTTAGAGTACAAAATGGCTTAACTATAAATACAAATGACGAGGGAGATCTTAGCTCTGCTTCTACAGAAATGGCAGTTCGACGTTTAAGACTTAGAATGGGTGGTCACCTTTATGACAAAAGATTGACATATAACATCCAACTTTCTTTTACTCGTGGCGATATGGATTATACAGATACACAATTCCCAAATATTGTCAGAGATGCAATGGTTTTTTGGAATTTCACCCCTGATTTTCAAATTTCATTTGGTCAAACTAAATTACCAGGCAATAGACAAAGGGTAATTTCTTCTGCCGATTTGCAATTTATGGATAGATCTATTGTTAATAGTAAGTTTACTTTGGACAGGGATTTTGGTTTCCAAACTGGATACCGTGCTTTAGTTGAAGGAATGAGATTTAATCTTCGTGGAGCAATATCTACTGGCGATGGTAGAAACCAATCTGCAATACCAGGTGCAGGACTTGCATATACTGGAAGAGTAGAATGGCTTCCTTTAGGTGATTTTACAGCTGGTGGCGATTATATAGAGGGTGATTTATTGCGTGAGAAATCACCTAAACTTTCCATAGGTGGAAGCTTTAGTGTAAACGATCATGCAACAAGAACAGCAGGAGAACTTGGCCCTAGATTATTCTCTCAGAAATCTATGAACATAATTTATTTAGATGCTATGTTTAAATATAGTGGCATCGCTATTTATGGCGAGTTTGCTAACAGAAAGTCTGATGACGCAATTTCTAACGACCCAGCAGACCCTACCAACAGAGCTAAAAGTGTTTATATTTATACTGGTTCTGGATATTTAATGCAAGCATCTTATCTTTTCCCATTTAATTTGGAATTAGCGACTCGCTATGCTTTAGTAAAACCAGAAGGTGAGATTACAACGACTTCTGGATTGAAAGCGGTTGATAAAGAAGCAAACTTCTCAGGTAGTGTAGGTTATTATTTCAACAACCACAGAGCAAAAGGATTTTTTGAAGTCATGCACCGAACTGTAACCAATATTTCAGGGGTAGATAAGAAAAATTGGATGTTCAGATTCTCTACTGAATTAGGAATTTAAACAAGTCTAATAAAATAGTAAAAATTGATAGTCCGATACTCTTTAGCATCGGACTTTTTTTATTTCTAAAATCTAAGCACTTACTCTGGAATATCCATTTATTAGCCGATACTTTGTTTGGATACTTCTTTCCAAGAAATTGATTTTCTTTTGAATAATGTTCTTCCTTTCTTCTATCCAAGTGGTGTCGTTGAAAAGCAGTTCAAAGCTGAATGGTTCTTGTTTTTTAAGTTGTTGAATTTTACGTTGCTCTTTTGCTATGCATAGTTCCAAATAATTTACAGCTTTTCTCAATTCAAAATAATTAGCTTCAGCTTCTATTAATTCGCTTTTACAAATTAAGAAATGGAAACGAGAAATTTGCTCACTATCTTGATTTTTATAAGCAAATTGAATACCATTCCAAAATTGATTGAAGTATTCATTTTCTTCGGCCACATCGGGATGTATCTTTTTCACTAACTCTCTATATTCGAAAACAAATGTATCTTTTGAATTTGAAAATCTTTCAGAATTGCTAAAGTAACTCATAGATTTGGCTTCACTATTTATGTAGTTTGCTATATTGCTTTTTTCTTTCGCCACAGGTGTAAAATGTTTATCGAATCGGATAGACCTAATTTTGTAATCCAACTCTATTTTATTTAATTCAAGTTTATCCAATTCAAATTCCAAATCGCCAAATATTGAATCATAAGTGAAAACAAGGCGTGGTTGCAATATATTGTGCATAAAGTACCAGCTATCCAACAGTTCGAAAAGATTACTTTTTAAACCAAAATAATTTTCTCTTAAATTTTCCAATTCTTCATTCATTATCTATTTCTACTAAAAGTTAAAAATATCATTCAAGTGTATATCTATCTCCAAATCAAACAATTTTCTTTGTGGTTTGGCTAATATTCTCACTTTTAACAATAATTATCTAATTAATCATTGCTATTAACTAATAGTCAAATTGTGTGCAAATTATTTTTTCTTCTTAAATTAATAGGTATTAGTAACAATATCTTTAAATTCTCGTTATTTATCTATAAATTGCAATAAATTATTCTAATTAATAAGCTTAAACACTATGAAAAAAATATTCTTGCTCCTTACTCTGCTAACACCTTTGGCATTTATGTCTTGCTCTGAAGATGTTACTACTCCTTCAAAAGGTACATTCCTTCCAGCCACAAAAGGTACGTGGTGGATTATGGAAGATTATGCTACTGACTCTCTTGGAAATACTACTGGCACGCCTTCTACTTCAACTATGACTGTTGGTAGCACTATTGACTTGAATGGGAAAAAAGCTGTTCAATATCTGAATACAATTGATAATGTACAATTCGACACTACACTTTATGCCTCTGAAGGGCAAATTATATATACAGATGGTACACAATTCAACCAAATTGGAAGCATTTTTGGTGCTTTCTTAGGTGGTGGTACAAGCCCAGATTTAGACTTAAACTTAACTTGGGTAAAAATTGCTGACCCAAATACACCATCTTGGGAAGTAACTAAAGTTGACATACCCGAAATGGATATAAGCCAACTTTTCGGAGGAGCTGGAGGCGTTAAAGCAAATCTTAATGGATATATAAAAGTATCGGGAGCTCAAGGCGGAACAGAAGACATTACAATCAAAGGTAAAATATATTCTGCCAGTAAGTTTAATATTAATGTTGAGTTTATTGGAAAAGTTACTACCACTCTCTTTAATCAAAAAGTAGAATTAGCAACTATCAACTTTATATTGGGTCAGAGTTATTATTTCGTGGAAGGCATTGGGATGGTGAAACAATTAAACACTGGTCAAACATTTGAAATCAAAGCGAGAGTTCCAAATGTACCTAATCAAAATAGAAAAACAGGCGGAAACGTTTCTACTGTGATTGATTTCAATATCAAATAATGTACTTTCAAATAATGTTTTTT
>CAZYXG010000009.1:17750-60285 GCA_964650885.1 uncultured Hyphomicrobiales bacterium
TTTTTTTAATTTTTAAAAATAACTAGAAAAACCAAATTGGAATACTCCACTCATAATTGGGAGATTGCCTAATAAATCTGTTTGCTCCAAATATCTATAATTAAATCGGAAAACAGCAGTACTAACTGGGCGGAATGCTATACTTGGGACAATACTCCATAAATGGTCAGAAATATTGCCACCAGTTTCTTTGAAGCTTCCTTGGTTATAATCCACATATTCTAATCGTATACCTAAATTTATTTTAGCAGACGTCCATTCGAGCAATTCGCCACTATACATATTTCCAATAATATCTAAATAGCCACCAAACTGCTCTTTGCCGTAGGATTGCAAATACGTATCTGGCACGTCAACTAATACTTTTGCAACTTCGCCAGTTATAGTAATTCTATCTTGAAAAATTGAAGTATTGAAATCCAATGCCAATGCACTAGCACTTCGCTTGTCGTCTATAGTTAAACCGTCATCACGCCATTTATTGAAAACACCAGTCAAATAGGATAGACCAAGTTCTCCAATTTTTCTATTGCGAATCGCCAATTTACCAGTAAACATAGGCAATCCACTATTGCTTCTCACGAATTTATCTGTATTGGATTTGCCAGCTGCCAATGAAGTTCTACTTTCTGGATTAGATATTATTTTATCGTCCAAGCCATTCGTCAGATAAGATTCATAGCCAATAATCCATCTGCCAATATAATATTTACCGTGAAGCCCAAAACCAACATTGGAAAATGTGGCAGGAAGCAAGGATGTTGCCGAAAGAGGTCTATCTATAATATCCCATCTTGGTCCATCGTGGTTCTGATTGAATGCTCCAATTGGAGCCATAATAATACCGCCACGCAAATTCACTAAATTATGGAAAGCTACATCTATTATAGCAGTTTCAATATTTATTAATTTTGTGCCATCTTCAAATTCTATTTCCGAAAAGAATTTAATTCTTTCAGCTACTGTCGAGGAAAAGAACAAAGTCATTCTTCTCATTTGAAACGAAAGCCCTTCTGTTACTCCATTGGTTGATGCATATTGCGAGTTGGCTTCCAAATAGCCACCAATAGATATTGGCAATTTATCTTGCAATAAAAATGGACGGTTATAAATCGCATCCATATTCAATTTGTTTTCACTAGAATCTTTTAATAGTAGTGTTTCCACTCTATTTACTGGCTGTGAGTTGGAAATATTATGAGCAAATAATATTACTAGTAAAGTAATTATTTGCTTAAAGCTGTATGAAGATGTTTTCATTGTTCGTTGTAGTTTTAAATGGTTTTATATTTTCGTTAGCAGGGGGATTCTGCACTATGCCTTCGTTTGAAAATTCACTTCCGTGGCAAGGACATAATAAATACTCGCCTTCTGCTTGCAATTCACAAGCTTTATGGGTGCATCGCATTAGCAAGCCAGTGAAATTATTATCATCTTTTCTGTGCAAATAAATAGGAAATGCAAAATAAATTGACTTAACTAAAACGTATTCTCGTTTTTGTGTTTTATTGCCTTCCAAGTCAAATTCTGATTTTTTTACAATGATTATATTATTTGCAATTGTAGATTTAGCATAGTAGTTATTACTATTACAAGAGCTAATCAAAGCACCGCTTACCAGAGTCCCAGCGGTGGCAATACAACAATTTATTATAAAATCTTTTCTATTCATATTAAAGTGATTTAAGGAATTTTATTAAGTTATTTTTTTCTTGTTCGCTCAAACTTTGATAACTATTTTTACTTCTTAATGCCTCGCCGCCATGCAGCAATATAGCTTCTTCTATACTTTTTGCTCTGCCATCGTGCATCAGGAAATAGCTACCACCTTGCGAATTCACAGAAAGTCCCAAACCCCAAAGTGCTGGAGTGCGCCATTCATAAGTTTTGGCACTTCCCTCGGTATAGCCATCGTCCAAACCGCTTCCCATATCGTGCAATAGCAAATCAGTGTATGGATGAAACTCTTTATTTGAGAGAGGTGTGATTGGAGAATAACCAGTTTTCAAAGTTTCTTTATGGCAGCCGCCACAAGCAATTTTATTGAAAACAGTTTTTCCATTTTGTACTTCTGCATTAGTCACATTTCGTTGTTGAGGTGCTTTTAGGGTTTGCAAATAAAATACTACTGCATTGACTGAAGCAGCTGATACTTCAGGACCAATGAACTGATTTGTATATACATCAATTGGCTCATAGTCTGAATTAACACCCATATCCTGATTATAAGCATTTGCAGTTTGTTGTAATAAGTTATAGGCCCCAGCTTTTTTGCCAAATCGACAAATCAGTTTGCCATTTTGCGAAATTGCGGTGCTTCTGGCTACAACATACGAAGGAACAGTATGCCAATTTGCAACACCAGAAATACCATCGCCATCGGCATCATCGGGGTCTTCCATTGCCAGTATATCATCATCGGGAACTAACTCAATAAATCCAAAACCTGACACTGCAGGTGGAGTGAAGTTCGAATATTTTGCACCACTTGGAATTACCTCAGGCATTATTCCAGGTAAAGCTCTATTCTGCAATTGTGGGCCACCTTGCTCAAGAAACTTATTGCCAGTGCTGTCAGTTTGCCCAAATCGAGTTAAAGTGGTGAATGGATGACCTTTGCCATCGCCAGCGTGGCAACTTCCACAGCTATTAGCCACAAAGATAGGCCCAAGTCCAGTTTCACCAGTAAAGATTTCATCGTTGAAAGCAGCATCGCCTTTCAAGTGCAATTGCTTCTGCTCGTATGTTAAGCCATCGAGCGGCCCATCTAACACAGTTTCTTGCTCGGGTAACTTTGGCAACAAACTATCGCAAGAGCTTACTAACACTAAGAGTGCGAGCAATAAAAGCAATTTGTTTAAGTTAAAATAAATTTTCATATTTTCATTTGTAATAATTACTAAATGCAAAATAATAAATTTAAGTCATTTGGGCAAATAAATATTTAGCCGTGGCTAATTATTTTGAAATAACGACCAGTTATGAATGAATAATTATTATTTCTGTCATAACAACATCTGACAGCTCTCTAAAGGGGACAATATTGTCGTTGAGATTGTCGAAATGTTACTCTTCATTTTTAATTCTCTTTTTTATGTTTCTTATGTGCTGCTCCGAAACTCCTAACTCTCTGGCTATTTGTTTTGTTGTTTGTGATTTTTTTTCAGCTATGTATTTTTCCATTAGTTTGGAAAAGCAAGTTACTTTAGGAATATAGAATGAAAATCCCGAGAAGTTTTTTATAATTGTTTTAGCTGTTTCCAGTCCGCAAATGTTTGCTAACATCTGGAAGTCGGGTGTCAAATCTTCCAATTCCAACATATCGTATATTGTGGCTTGTTTTGTCATCTTTTACCCCTCAAACATAAAGTCTTCGTCAATTTCAAATCTTTTGTTTTGAATGTTCTCCAAGTAATCATTAATTATAAATCGTATGTCGTCCAGCACTTCTTGGGCAACTAAATTGAAGTGGCTCAACACTTCAAAGAATCTGCGTATCATCAAATTTAAGAATCCTATTCTTAATTCATCGCTTAGCGACATATATTTTTCTATATATTCGCTGAATAAGTCGTTGAGTTTTTCGACTTTCTTTTGTGTTTTTAATGTGTTCATTTAAAAATACCTTTTATAAATTTTAAAGAATTATCTGCATTACTTACGCAATTTATGTAATTGACACATATATTGCAAGTATATTTTGCATTATATGAAAATTTTTTATAATTTTGTGAAAGTTTTTTTATCAATTCAATTGTGACTTCTATGATAAACTATAATGAAGAAGTTGGTATTCGGCTTCGCAGTGTGCGAGAAATAATGAATGAGGGTAAAAAGCTCACAGCCGATCAGTTCGCACATTTGCTAGAAGAAACAGGCGATAGAGTTCGCAACTATGAATTAGGTAGAACTCCTATTCCAATTCGGCTTTTGAAAGGGCTTTACGATAGGGGTATTAATCCTGTTTATTTGCTCTTTGGCGAAGGTAATGTTTTTGCAGACAATTCAGCTGGGGTTAAATTCCAAGAAATTGTCGAAAAAAGAGGATTGGCACAAGTATCACATTTGAAAGTTTATTCAGCAGCGGCGGGCAAAATTGAATAACTAAATTAGGAGCATTGTTAATATGCTTGACAATAACAATAAATTAATTGATTTCAATGTAAGGCTAATCACAAACGGAAAGCTAAGTGAAAATCAATATTCAGAATTTGAACAAATCAAACTCGAAAGCAATGTTTTCGATAATCTCGTCACAGAATATTACTTAATAGTTGATTTAGTGGGCGATTCTATGACGAATGCCAATCTTTTCGATAAGGACATATTGGTGTTTCAAAGAGAAAATACTATCTCTAATTGCCAGAATAAAATTTGCTTGCTAAGTGTCAATGGCAAACAGTTTGTAAAATGGCTAAGGTATTACAACTTCAATATTTACTTGCATTCGGACAACCCTAATTATACTCCTTATAAGCTTAAAAAGTCAGACAATTTTGAAGTTTTAGGGATATTAAGAGGTAAATTTCAAAATATTTTTCAATAGAAGAAATAATTTTTCTTTAATATATGGTTTGTATTCTGTAAATTACTTAATAATTGTAATTAGAAAATAAAAACTAAGGGTAATAGATGAGAAAAGCATATATCTTAGCTGTTGACGATAACAAGATAACAACAAAACTTTTAAGAAGATATTTAGAAGCAAACGGCTTTGAAGCAAATGAAGCTTACGATGGAATAGATTGTTTGGAAAAAGTGGCTGAAAGATTGCCAGATGCAATTGTACTAGATGTGATGATGCCAAGAATGGATGGTTATGAAACTGTGAAACGCTTAAAAGAGCAAGAAAATACAAGACATATACCAGTTGTGATAGTAACTGCGTTAAATGATGTGACTAACCAATTAAAGTCAATCGAAGCGGGTTCTGATGATTTCTTATCGAAACCAATTGAAGAAAAATTGCTTATAGCGAAAGTGAAATTCTTATCAAACTTCAATATTCACCAATTGAATAGCCATGCATTGGCAGGACTTCTGAAAGAAGTAACTACCGGTGCTAAATCTGGTTCTTTCGATTCGTTGCTTAGTGAAGCAAGAATAGAACTTTAATAAATTTTGTACCATAAATATACTGTGAAATTTTCCCATAGATGGAAATTGATATAATTTTTGCTGTAATTGCGTTTGCTTTAGGCATAGTAATTTCATTGTTTTCTGGCTCTGTTGCTGGTCTTTCCAAAGAAGAACTAGACGATTTGATTAACAATGAAAAACTATCCAAAGAAGATGCAAACAGATTGCACATACTTTCCTACGACCAAAACATAGTCGAGTTATTTCCTTATACACTAACAGTAATATCGATATTCAGCATAGTGCAGTTTTATCTACACTATTGGTGGCTAACTCTTAGCTTTACTGGTTTGCTTTTTGTTTCAATGTTTTTGGCTCGCTCTTTCTTTTTCTCTTTGGGTATTCGCCTTTCGGTGGATACTATGAAGAAATATATTGCTATGCCAGTGCTTATTGCTCGATTTAATATTCCTTTCAATGGATTAATTGAATTTTTCAATGAGAAAGTGGGCGGAATCCATCACGACGAAGCAAGCCGTGATGAAATTTCTGCTCTTATGGATAGTGCCCACGAAGATGGCTCAATAGAAACAGAAGAATATAAATTACTTACAAATATAATGAACTTCAAGGATATTTATGTTTCAGACATAATGACTCCCAGAATAGTGGTGTTTGCTTTGGAAGCTGATAAAACTGTGAATGAAGTTTTGGCTATGCCAGAGATTAGAAACTACTCCCGAATTCCTATTTGGGAAGGCGAATCAATGGACGATGGAATTGTGGGATATATTCTTACCAAAGAACTGCTATTTAAAGCCTTGAATAATAAGAAAGATGTTACTATGAGGCAATTGGCTCGTAGGGTTAATTTCATTCCTGAGAATGCTAAGATTGATTCTGCACTTGAGCAATTGCTTGAAAAAAGACAGCAGTTTATGATGGTGGTTGATGAGTATGGCGGAATAGATGGAATCATTACTATGGAAGATGTGATGGAGACACTTTTGGGCGAAGAAATAGTGGACGAAGCAGACAAAGTGGTGGACTTGAGGGTGCTG
Organism: uncultured Hyphomicrobiales bacterium; assembly: GCA_964650885.1. Taxonomy (GTDB): domain Bacteria; phylum Bacteroidota; class Ignavibacteria; order Kapaibacteriales; family UBA2268; genus JAPLFM01. Next base: position 23,891 of record CAZYXG010000009.1, read on the forward strand.
GCTATGCAGCGAAGAGATAAGCGAATTCAAGAAAAAAATACAATTTTATAGGCAAATGAAAGAATTTTCTTGCACAAAATAAAAAATTTCCTTATTTTTGTAATCCAATTTATTTCGGGGTTTGGCGCAGCCCGGCTAGCGCGCTTGGTTTGGGACCAAGAGGTCATAGGTTCGAATCCTGTAACCCCGACACAAAAAAAAGAGCTTAAGTGAAAACTTAAGCTCTTTTTTTTATCTTACATATTTCTTCAAAAGTCTTATTACTTGCTTAGTGTCAATTGGTGTAGTAATTAATTCGTTTACTCCAATGGCAATCAATTGCTCTTTATCTACAATTCTATTTTGCTCAGCTACTACAAATATAGGGAAGTGGGGTCTAATTGTTCTAATTTTCTTACTTGCTTCATACCCATCTAATATTGGCAAATTAATATTCAAAATAGCACAATTGATTCTATAATTAACCATTATCAAATGAAATGCTTCTATTCCACTTCTTGCTCGCAATGGTAAGAAATCTGTATTTTCCTGTATAATCATTTCAAAATTTTGATAATCTAAGTCAAACTCTTCTGCAATTAGTATCTGTTTTGTCATTTTTGGATATTGTTATATTTGTTTGAATGAATTTAAATTAAATACAAACAATAAACAATTTTATTTTTTCACTTTGTATTACAGAGAGCTTATTTTCTATTTATATAGAATTTTTAGCAATTTAACATTTGTTGATTTGTATTATGATAGAAATTAATTTTATTTAACTGTTATTAATTAATTATACTTAATAAATGTAAGAATTAGCCATAAGCCTACTTTTATCAGATAATTTAGTCGTTTTTGTTTGTTTTCTTGCAACTAATAATAATTCATGAGAAATTGTCACAAAAAAAAGCCACTCCCCTATTTGGGAAGTGGCTTTTTGACTTAGTATTGCTGAAATTATTTAGAGATGATTAGTTTAGTCATTTCTTCATAAAATCCAGATTTCATTTTAACGTAATAAACGCCATTGCCAAGGTTTTCAGTATTAACACTAACGGCATATTTACCATCAGCCATTAATTGATTAACTGGAATATTCACAACAGCACCAGTAGCATTCACAATTTCAATTTTTGTATGAGATTGCAAACCAACATCAAATTTCAAATCAAAAGTATTAGTTGAAATTGGATTTGGATTGATTGAATACAATTGATAATCTTGAGCAGTAAGATCAATCGCTCTGATTGGCTGAGCACATACTTCCGAACCAATTAGTCCTGGCGTGAGTAATTTATCAACGCAAATGCTGCGTTGGTCGTTATCGCCAAGAGTAATAGATGCTATTTCAGGAATATAGCTACCAGTTTCAGAAAGCATATTTAATGAGTTCAAGCTAATCAAGATACCTGGTTTTGAAATAAAGGCCCCAGCTTCATCGGCAGCACCAACTATGCTAATATAAGAGAAGTCGTTATCGCTAGGTAATTGAGTTGGTAAAAATTTCCATTTTCCTGCAAGAGCACTACCACCAGCTAATTGCCAATCCGTACCATTTTTCATTACGTAAAGAGCATTCTTTTTGTATTTGATAATCATTGTGAACGATGTAATTTTCGCATCGCCAAAAATGTTTGTACTTGTAGGACTTGGTCTTTCTCCAATATCAATGACTAAATCGAAAGGAACGCCAGGGTTTTGCTTAGGATACTTTCTTATTGCAACTTCAATATTCACTTTGTAGATATTTGCTTCAATAGTAAATGTAGCTGGAGCTAAATTTTCTACATCGAAAGTGTAAGTAGCTTTTTGCAAACCAATTTGAGTAGTAGCAACAAGTTGATATTTGATGTAATAAGTTCCGCCAGCAAGCAATTTAGCAGGAAGTGTGTTTATCAATTTGAATGCTGAGCCATCGCCTAAAGTAACTTTAAGGTTAGATAAATTCAAATCTTCAGTTAAACTTGTGTTAGTCAATCGGATTGAGTCAATCGGATTGTCACAAGAAATTATATTACCGTAATTTATATTAGTTGTTGTCAATCCACGAACGAATCCAGTACCAAATACTTTACCATCTTGATTTAGAATATCTTTTGGTGCAGAGTTATCAGGTTTTTGCTCACCAGCATCAGAATAAACATTAAACATCATATTTCTCAAGCCATCAGCAGAAGGTGTGAAAGTGAATTTAAGTTCAGCAGTGCCATCGGCAGGTATAATTAATGGATTAGTTGCATTGATTGTATTCCAAGGTTTTCCATTTACTACAACTTCTGTGAAGTCAGCAGGGTTACCAGAGTTATCTTTTTGAACTGTAAAAATATTAACTGGAACTTTAACAGTTTGAGTTGTATTAGTTATTCTAACAACGCCTTCTGTATTGGCACCAGCAGTTTGGTGAGTTGATGTTACTAAGCAAGCAGGAGTAAAAGTATAACTAGAAACTGATAATTGTGGTAAGAAACCAGTACCATCTAAATTTCCAGAAACGTAACCACTTGGATCAACAGTTGCATCAACTAAACCTCTAATTTCAACAGTATGCTTTCCAACAGTTTGTGGAGTATATTGGACTGGGATAGCTATCAATGTATCAGGATTGCTTGAGCCAGCAGGGTAAACAGTTATTGGCAAACCAGTAGAAAATCTGTTTGACAAGACTCTAAAGTTTACATCTGCTTTATCTGCTAATTCAACACCATTGAAAACAAATGGCGATGAACCTGTATTTGATAAATATATAAATCCTTTACCAATAGTACCATTGGTAGTATTAACAGATTTCAAACGAGATAAATCCCACAATTCAGATGTAATAGCCGGACCAGGTTTTCTAACGTCAACTCTCCAAATAGAAATATCGTCATCTTGTGCAGTTAATTCGTCAATATCTGTCAAGAATTTAACATCGAATCTGAATACGCCTTCCAAAGCAGATTGTACACAAAGGTTAGTCAATTGCAATGTTTGGTTTGGTGCTACTTTGAAAGGGAAATAATTAGCTTGAGCCAATTTGTCCCAATCGAAAGGCAATACATTTGCAGTAGTTTTGTCAACAGCCGTAACAGTTAAAGTATCAGTACCAGAGTTAATGATATAGAAACCTCCTTGTTTACAAGCTTGTTTGTCTACTGTAATTGTACCAGCGTTATAATCTTCAACTACAATTCTAGGAACAACCCCTTTACCTATAATAGGGAAAGCGTGAGTCAAACATTTTGTTTCTACAATTAATGAATCCAAGTCCATTAGCAAAGGCAAAGTAGTGAATTCAACAATTGGTCTATAAGTCATTTTAATAACTCTAGTTTCACGTGGCTGCAATACTATTTCACCATTACTATTTGCTTGCAATGGATCTGAAATAACGAATACATCGCCTTTCTTAACTTTAATAGATTTGATGTAAATCAAAGAATCAGAATTACTTTTGATTTCAACATCTAATTTATTTGAAGTACGTTTGATTCTTTGTTTTCCAAAATCAATTGGGTTTGGATTGACGATAATACTGTCTGCTTCATAGCGTAAAACAAATAATGTATCGTTACCAGCAGCATCAGTAATTCTAATGTTTGCTACACCATCTTGATTTTTATCTTTTACTTTGATTTTAAATTCAAAAAGCTCTCTTCTTGCAGGATTTAAAGAATATTTCGGATCCAAAGTAGGTTCTTCAAAGTTAAAACTACCAAGAGTTACTTGTGGCATTCCGTCCACTCCAGAGTCAATCTGTCTAGGATTGTCAGCGTCGGCTCCATCTCTTAATTCAGATGTAGGCACAGTGAATTCACCACATTCGCCAAAAGGTTTAGGAACAGGTGGTAAGGTATCGAACTCACCAAGTTTTCTATATGCAGAAGCTGCAGGCCAAGCATAACCATTAGCATAAGAGAAGCCATAGATATATCCACCGAATGGAGCATCTCCCAAGATTTTATGAGGTCCTGGCTCTATACTAATTCTAGCAAAATAGAATTCAGTTCCTGGGACTCTGTTTAGTAGAAACTTAGGATCCAATACACTTACTTTTACATCATCAATTTTAACTGTTTGCAGCAATTTACTGTTATTAGCTTGATCAGTTGTATCACCAATTGCAATTAAGTTTAAATAGTTCACACGGAATTCATTTTGAGTGAAATTCTGCGGGGTTTGAAATATTGTACTTGTAGTGTATTGCTCAGCAGCAGTAACATTCATCATATCGGGATCGAACAATGCTCCACCTGCATCCCATTGCTCTGAGCAAGAGTAGTGCATAAGGAAAATTGGTTTGTCTGATTCCCATATAGTGGAACCTCTAATACCGTAAGTAGAAGGGTCGGACCTTACTCCAGAAGCATAGATAGTTTTATACTCAACAAATTCATTTGCGCCAGGAATTACAATTTCATTTTGTTCTATTTTTTCTTTTGTTTCAATGTCATAAGAAGTATATTTCACAGTTGTGTTTTCTTCAGAAGTAATAACACGGAAATAATCTCCATAATTCTTTCTTCTTAATTCAACAGATACATATCTTTTACCCCATGCTTGAACAGGAGGCATCATTTCGCAAATGTGGTCACGTCCATTGTCAACATTGAAAACAGGAATCATACATCTTTCATGAAATCCGATTAAAGCTATTTTCTTATTTGCTATAATTTCAGAGCCAGAAAGATCGAAGGCACCGCGAGATGTTCCATCGCCACGCACCATATATGTTTGACCCTTGTTCAAAGTAACATTAATAGATTGACCAATAGATCTTCCATTGTCAGTTTTTTGACCACTTTGCCTTCCTTTCAATTGAATTTGAACTCTAGTGTTATTTTCAGAAGCCATAACAATAAATCCTGTTTTCCAATCCCTAGATTCCTTAAAATCCCAATATGACAAGTGAATATATCTTGTTCCCCAGCTAGAAACTGGTATTGCCATATATCCATCGGAACTTACTGGTTTAGCATTAATTACATAAACCGAAATTGGAGTAGGAGATTCTACTTTCATTGCAGTGTTCATAACCATACCCGATGTAAAATTTTCTACATCTGTCCCAAAATCACCATCTTTCGACGAAAATCTTGTAACTTTATAAGCTTTAATAGGCTTAGTCAAACTCAAGCCAGTATTTTCGTTGCTTAAAGTAACTGTTGTATTTTCCGAAGCAGATACGAATATTTCAAGTGCATCAGCAGCAATTTGTTGCGAGTCGTTTGGAGGTAAAGTAACATAAAATAATCTACCTAATGAGTTTTGACCCATAAGTGCGTTTTGGATTTTCTTGCTCGCTACTTCGTTTGCTTGGATATTCATTGCAAACAATGTCGAGACAAAGAGTAAAAGTATTAAGTACTTTCTTTTCATAAAATAACTCCGATTAAAATTGATTTGTTTTGTATTCTTAATTCTAATAAACTGAAAATTTCAAAAACGTTACAGGAAATTTCAATTTCTAACAAAAAAAGTAATATTAACGTGAATTAATATTACTTTTTTTAGATTTTTTCACAATACAATATAATGAAAGTGTTATCAATTATCCAAGAAAATTTATCTTTTATCTGGATATTTTGGCAAAATAGGTATTTTCCGTTTAGAATTTGTTTTCATTTCTTCAGTTACAACTTCTATTGCTTTGTCTAATTGCTCATCAATACCAGCTAAAACCTTAGCTGGATGATTATCTACTTCAATATCGGGAGTCATTCCTTCACCTTCCAGCACCCATTTGCTTTCGTGGCTGAAATTGACAAATTCTGGCTTATTCATATAGCCACCATCTAAAAATGGTAAACTTCCACGAATTCCAACCACACCACCCCAGCTGCGTTTTCCTATTACTTTCCCAAGTTTATTCACTTTGAATTGATAAGGGAATAAATCGCCATCGGAAGCTGAAAGCTCATTAATCAAGCAAACCATTGGGCCAGTCATTACAGCATCGGGAGTAGTAGTTACCATTTCTTGATTACGGAAATTTTTCACAACTCCAATTTCTCTTTTCAATCTTTCTATAATCATAGATGACACATTGCCACCACCATTGTAGCGGTCATCTATTATCAAACCTTCTTTGCGAATTTGAGGATAGAAATATTTGATAAATTCTATCAAACCATTTCCAACACCCATATCTGGAACGTGGATATAGCCAATTTTTCCACCTGATTTTTCTTCCACATAGCGGCGATTAGTTTCCACCCAATCGAAATATCTTAATCTTTCTTCGCCAGCAATTGTTTTTATGTTTGTTTCTATTGCACCCGTTTCACTTGCTTTTGAGTTAGTTTTTAATTTCACATATTTACTGACTTTGTCCACCAAAGCTACATAAGGAGTGATTTTTCTGTTTAACTTTATACCGTCAATCTCAAGTAAATAGTCTCCAGCTTTCACATTCACTCCAACTTCAGTCAAAGGAGAACGTGTTTTTTCTTCCCAGTTTCTACCTGGAAATATATTCTTGATTTTATAAAAACCAGACTTCTCATCGTATTCAAACTCAGCTCCTAATAAACCAATTCCAACCGCTGGTACTTTTGGAGAATCGCCGCCACCAGAGTAAGCGTGACCTATATTCAGCTCACCAATCATTTCACCCATAATGTAAGTCAAATCGAATCGGTGCTGAACAAATGGAACTAATTCTTGATAGCGGTCGTGGATTTTATTCCAGTCATAGCCGTGCATATTTGGGTCGTAGAAGAAATATTTCATTTGTCTCCATCCTTCATTATAAACTTGGTTCCACTCTGCTTTTTTGTCCAAAGTTACTTTCATTTCTTCCAAATCAAGTTTACCTTCTTTCAATTCAATTTTAGGTGCAAGTTTCGTAATGTAATAGTTGCCATCTTTTGAAATGATTATCTTTTCGCCATCGCCAGAAATATCATAAGCTGAGAAATCCCCTACTTCGCTTTCTTTTCGAGTCTTAATATCGTAAATATAAGTTTTTGGGCCTTGCGAACTACTTGAACGAACATAATAAAGCTTATGGTCTTTAGATGGAAATAGATTATTGTAATAACCACGTGGTATATCGAAATCCATTATTCTATCTTCCAATCCATCTAAATCAATTTTCACTTCAACAGCTTTCTTTTCATCTTTGCCTTTTTTGTCATCATTTGATTTATCTTCAGTTTCTGCTTTTGTTGGTTTGTCATCTCCATTATAAGCGAATAGATTCTCAGCATCTTTTGTTAAAGCCAAAGCATAAATTCTTGATTGATCTTTGATTGAGAAGTTCCATTCCACATCGCTAACACTTGGATCAAAATTTCTACCCGAAACAAATAATAGATACTGTCCACCTGGAGTGAAAACTGGATTTTGTGATTCAAACAATTCACTTGTGGCTTGAGTAATTTTCTTGCTATCGAGCGAGTACAAATTGATTATAGAAATTCCAGAGTGCATTTGGTCAGTAAATGCTATCCATTTGCTATCTGGCGACCAACTGAAATCACGCAATTCCCACATTTTAGATTTGGCAACTACAGTTGTTTTCTTTGTGTCAATGTCAATATAGAACAATCGTAATGATTTATCGGAAGCCAATATTTTCTTACTATCGGGCGACCACAACATTTCATATCTATATGATTGGGCATCTTTAGTTAGCTGATTTATTTCAGAGCCATCTGCATTCGACAAATAAATTTCATCTTCACCACTCGCATCAGAAACATAAGCAATATACTTACCATCGGGCGACCAAATTGGATTTCTTTCGTGGCTACCTGGTGATTTAGTTAAATTTCTTATATAACCTTTTTCTGCTGGAACAGTAAATATATCCCCTCTGGCAGAGAAAAGTCCACGTTTACCGTCATTTGAAACACCAAAAGAACCAATCTTATCTTTTACTCTTGTAATTTTAGTTCTATTTGCTGGGAAATCCTCTTGCACTTCAATAGATACCTTCGTATTCAAGTCTGTTTTTGTATCTAAGATATATACATAGCCACCATTTTCGAATGCAATATATTGTCCACCCATAGATGGGTATTTAACATCGTATTCTTTGAAATCAGTGAGCTTTTTAGTTTCATCTGTTTTAGTGTCGTAAACGAATAAATTCATAACCTTATCTCTATCCGAAAGGAAATAAACTTTATCGCCCACCCACATAGGAATAATATCCTGAGCAGGATTTTTAGTAATATTAGTTAGCTCTTTCGAGTTAAAATCATAAATCCAAATATCATCTGCTTGCCCGCCACGGTAGCGTTTCCAAGTGCGAAACTCACGAAAAACCCTATTATAAGCTATTTTACTACCATCATTATTGAAAGTAGCATGTCCTGCTACTGGCAAAGGCACTTGCTTTGGCAATCCACTTTCAATACTGGTCGTGAAAAGCTTTCCAGTCCAAGCCTGCCAAGATTCTGAACGAGAACGAAATAAGATTTCCTTATTGTTAGTCCATTGCATAATGATTTTATCTGGACCCATTCGCTCTGGCAAACCTGGTATATCCATAGAATAAGTTACACGAGCTGGCTCACCGCCAAAACTTGGAATAGTATAGATTTCTCTATTGCCATCGTATTCGCCAGTGAATGCAATATATTTGCCATCGGGAGAAAAACGAGGGTGCAGTTCAACACCTTCAGAAGAAGTTACCCTACGAGCAAGTCCACCAGACAAAGGCACAGTATAGATATCGCCACCATAAGAGAATGTGATATGAGTTTGGCTTGCATTTGGGAAGCGAAGCAAACGAGTTTCCTCTGCATTAGCTACAAAAGCTGTAACTAGCAAAGCAAATAAAATTCTTAGTTTCATAGACCAATTATTTGTGATTTAAAAAAAAACAAATTAGCAAATTTTTGGGAATTATTTTGAAGAAATGAGAAGCAAGCAAACAACATTTGCGAAAATATAGTTTTTGGTTAATGAGCCTGTCGAAATGAACCAAATAGTATCTAAATGAATTTGTGGTGACGGATAATTTTGTGTCTTTCTTTTGCGAATCTCTTTATTGAAACAACTGTAATATCTATCATTTTTCTTAAAGTTTATCCTTTGTTAAAGACGGATAATTATCCGTCTCAATATTTATTTTGGGGAGAAATATACTTGTAAAATACTTATTTTGCTTTTTTGACTTTTAGCTATTGTGCCAAATGACTATCTTTTCGGTTAATAATCTTTCTAAATCCTATGGTGAAGCCCCTCTATTTCAAAACATTTCTTTTGGCATGGAGCAAGGCGAAAAGATAGGTTTGATTGGGCGGAACGGTGCTGGTAAATCTACTCTATTGAAAATTATTGGTGGGCTTGAAACTCCAGATATTGGAGAAGCTGTGCTCAATAGCAATATCAAAGTGGAATACCTCACTCAAAGCACCGAATACGAAGATGACGACGAAGCTATAGATTATGTGGTCAAAAGTATTCCAGAGCTTTATCTTATTTTGAAGGAATACCACGAATTACTCAGCTCCAATAATGGCGATAACCAACGCATTATTGATTTGAGCCATAGGATAGATGAACTCAATGGCTGGGGAATTGAAGCAGAAGCTAAGAAAACATTGCAAAAAGTGGGTATCACCGATTTTAATCTTCGATTGAAATATGCCTCTGGTGGCGAAAAAAAACGTATCGCTATTGCCAGAGTACTAATCTCCAAACCCGACTTATTAATCTTGGACGAACCTACTAACCATTTGGATGCTGACACAGTGCAGTGGCTTCAAGATGAGCTTTCTCAATCTAATCTATCTATAATTTTTGTTACCCACGATAGATACTTTTTGGATTCTCTTTCCACTCGAATAATTGAGCTGGATATGGAGAGGTTGTTTAGCTATCAGGGGAATTACGAAAATTATTTGATGCAAAAAGCAATCTTTCTGCAAACAGAAAAATCTACAAATGACCATTTGCAGAATAAACTTCGCACCGAACTTGAGTGGCTTTCTCGTGGGGCTAAAGCTCGCCGCACAAAGCAAAAAAGCCGTATAGATTGGGCTGGGAAACTTAAAGACGATATTCGCTTTGTTGACCAAAAGAAAATTAAAATTGAAGTTGGTAATGTATTTTTAGGCAGCAAAATTATTGAAGCCCATAATATTTCCTATTCTGTCAAAAATAGATTACTTATCAATAATTTCAGCTATACTGCCAGACCCACCGATAAAATTGGAATAATTGGGCCAAATGGCTCTGGCAAATCTAGTTTACTGAAAATATTTACTGAAAAATTCACCCCACAAAAAGGTTCTTGCAAACTCGGTACTACAGTAAAAATTGGACACTATGAGCAAGAAATAGAAAGTTTGGATCAAAGTAAAACTGTAATTGCTTCGCTTAGGGAAATTGCAGAGTATATCAATGTGGGAGAAGGTAAAGAGAGAAAGCTTACTGCTGCCGAGCTACTGGATAAATTCCTTTTCCCAAGAAAAAGACAAAATTCTTATGTTTATACTCTATCGGGTGGAGAGAAAAAACGTTTAGCTCTTCTACGTTTGCTGATGGCTAATCCAAATGTTCTGCTTCTCGATGAGCCAACAAATGATTTCGATATTGAAACACTCAATGTTTTGGAAGATTATCTGGATAATTTCTATGGCGTACTGATTGTCGTTTCCCACGATAGAGCATTTTTGGATAGATGCGTAGAATTTATATGGGCATTTGAAGGCGATGGCAAAATCAAAGAATATCCTGGTAATTATTCGGATTATTTAGTAAAAAAAGAATCTAATAAAGTGCTGGAAAGAGAAAATAAGTTAAACGATAAAAAAGCTGAACCACAAGTAGTAAAAGAAATTAAATCGCAAAATACCGCCAAACTTTCTTTCAAAGAAAAAAAAGAGATTGAGCAATTGGATATAGATATACCTCATTATGAAAGTAGAATCAATGAAATCCAAACAGAGCTGGCTGCAAAGTTTAGCGATTATAAACTAGTGGAAAGTTTGAATTTGGAATTAGTGGATATTACTAATAAATTGAACGATGGCACAGAGCGTTGGCTCGAACTTTCCGAAAAGCAGGATTGAATGTAATGTTAGAAATTAAAATAGAAAATATTTCCAAAGCATACTCTTATAAAATTAATATTTTTAAAGATGTGAATTTGCATTTAAAGTCTGGCGTGTCGCTCTCTATCACAGGGCGTAATGGCTCTGGCAAATCCACTTTGCTGAAAACTATTGCTGGGCTAATTTCCAATAGTACTGGTAAAATTATATATTCTCTTGATAGTAAAATAATTACTCAAGATGAATTTAATACTCACTATGGAATTCTAACCCCTTATTTGAATATATACGAAGAATTCTCTCCTCTCGAACTTTTGCGATTGACTAACCAAATTCGAGGAATGGAAATAGATGAGAAATTAAATTTGGAACTGTTAGAAAAAGTGGGACTAAATGCCAGAAAAGACGATAAAATTAGTGAGTTTTCTTCTGGCATGAAACAACGAATGAAGCTTTGTTTAGCATTTTGCCATAAGCCAAAAGTACTATTTCTAGATGAACCATTTACTAATTTAGATACTATGGGTATTGAAGTAGTGAAAGAAATGGTAGCTGAATTTAAATCAGCAAATGGCTTATTAATAATAGCAACAAATGACGAAAACGAAAAAGAACTTTGCGAAAAGAATCTTGAACTGAATATTTAAAAATAAAAGGGTTTGCTTATGAAGAAACTAGTATTCATTTTTTTAGCTATTTGTGCTTGCAGCAACGATAAAATACCACAGAACAATATGGCAATGGCACAGAGTGAAAATTTTATTTCATTTGTTGCAAATGCCGAATTGCCTCATCATCTTTCCTTTTGTGGCGAAAAAGTTCCACTCAATGACCCAGAAGTGCGTGAAAGAGCCGAGCGAGAATTTTATTTATTATTGCAACAGCCAGGTCAGTTAGTTCTTTATATTAAGCGTTCCGCGAAGTACTTCCCTATTTTTGAGAAAATAATAAAAGCCAAAGGACTACCAGAGGATTTGAAATATCTATCCGTTGCTGAAAGTGCTTTGATGATGAGCCGCTCGCCAAAAGATGCTATTGGGCTTTGGCAATTTATGGAGGCAACGGGCAAAAAAATGGGACTGCGAATAGACGAATACGTGGACGAACGCAGAGATGTAGGAAAAAGCACATCTGCAGCTTTGGAATACCTCAAGCAAGGATATAATTCTACAAACTCTTGGACACTTTCTGCCGCTGGCTATAATATGGGACATACAGGATTGGCGAATGCATTAGAATTTCAGATCAAAAATAATTTCTATGATTTATACTTGAATGAAGAAACATCACGCTATATTTTGCGAATAGTTTTGATTAGAGAAATTATGGAAAATCCGCATAAATATGGCATCAAGTTAAACAAAAACGAAATGTACACAATTGGCAAAACAAAGACTATCAAAGTGCAAACAGCAATCCCAGATATAGCAAAATGGGCAGCAAGCAAAAGTTGCTCATATAAAGATGTGAAAATACTAAACCCTTGGATATTGAAGCAAAGCTTGAACGAACCGAAAGGTGGTAGTTACGAAATTCTAATCCCGAGTAATTAAGCATAAGAAATAATTCAGAAGAAAAAGCGTCAAAGAAGAAAAGAATTATTCAAATTATTTAGGAAATATAATGGCTTTCGAACTTAAAGACTTGCCTTACGCACACGCTGCTTTGGCACCGCATATTTCAGAAGAAACTATGCAATTCCACCACGACAAGCACCTTTTGGCTTACGTGACAAACACAAACAACTTAATAGCTGGTACTGAATTTGAAAATACACCACTTGTGGACATTATCAAAAAAGCATCGGGTCCGCTTTTCAATAACGCTGCTCAAATTTATAACCACGAACTTTTTTGGAACTGTATGACTCCAAATGGTGGTGCCACTCCAAGCGGTAAAGTATTGGAAGCAATCAATGCAAACTTCGGCTCGTTTGAAGATTTCAAAACTCAATTTGCTCAAAAAGCAACAACTCAATTCGGTTCTGGTTGGGCATGGCTATCTAAAGCTGCTGATGGCAAATTAGTGGTTTCATCTACTGCAAATGGCGACAATCCATTGACAGTTGGCAACACACCACTTTTGGGCTTAGATGTTTGGGAACACGCTTACTATATAGATTATAGAAATGCACGCCCTAAATATGTGGAAGCTTTTTGGGAAATAGTAAATTGGAACTTTGTAGCTGAAAACTTATAAGTTTTGATTTAGAATAAATTTAAATAAGGAGTAATGAAAATTGCTCCTTTTTTTTGGGGTGGGTGAATCCAAGCAATTAATTATGATTAAGCTTGCTAGTTGCTAAAGAGTAGCAATATGTTTGTAGTAAATTAACACTCTAGCTCCATAGGTGCGACCTATTACTTTATTCCCTTTTTTTTTAAGTATATATACTGCAATTTTTTAAGATAATTAATTTAAAGTCTTGAATATTAGTCGAATTTTTTCTGCTAATCCACTCGTTTTTCTTAATTTTGTTTATATAATTTAGACAAATGGACAATAATATGTTTTCTCTTCAATATTCAGACACACAATTAGAAATTCAAAACTTAGCTCGTACTTTCTCTCGCGAGGAAATCGCTCCCACTGCCATTGAGCGTGATAAACACAGCATTTTCCCAAAGGAAATACTTGCAAAACTTGGCGAAATTGGCTTCCTTGGTATGACAGCCACTCCAGATTTTAATGGCTCTGGTATGGACACTATGAGCTTCGTTCTAGCTTTGGAAGAAATTGCAAAAGTTGATGCTTCCGTGGCTACTATAACTTCGGTTCAAAATTCTTTGATAAATTGGATTTTGGAATCCTATGGCACCGATGCACAAAAGGAGAAATACTTAAAACCGTGTGCTGAAGGCAAATGGCTTGGGGCTTATTGCCTTTCAGAACCAGAAGCTGGTTCGGACGCAAGAGACCAACGCACAACTGCCACAAAAGATGGAGATTTTTGGGTTTTGAATGGAATGAAAAATTGGATTTCTACTGGTCGCCATGCAGATGTTTTTATAATATTTGCTCAAACAAACCCCGAGCTTAAGCACAAAGGTATAGCTTGCTTCATTGCTGATAGCACAATGTCTGGTATAGCACCAGGGCTTAACGAAGACAAAATGGGATTGCACAGCAGCGAAACTGTTTCATTGGCATTGACAAACGTAAGAGTTCCAGCGGAAAATATGCTAGGAAATGTGGGAGAAGGGTTTTATATAGCAATGAAAGGTTTGACAGGTGGGCGAATTGGTATAGCTGCTCAAGCTGTCGGTATAGCTCAAGGTGCTTTCGATTTGGCTTTGAAATATTCCAAAGAACGCCACACAATGGGAGTGCCAATTTGCGAACACCAAATGATTCAATGGAAAATTGCAGAAATGAGTATGAAAATTTCGGCTGCGAGAATGCTTGTGCATAAAGCGGCTTGGATGAAAGACAACAATTTGGATTGCAATAGAGAAAGCTCAGAAGCAAAACTTTTCGCCACTACAATTGCAAACGATGTGGCAAGAGAAGCCGTACAAATCCACGGCGGTTATGGCTACGTGAGAGAATATCAAGTAGAGCGAATGATGCGAGATGCTAAAGTAACAGAGATTTACGAAGGTACATCAGAAATCCAACACATTGTGATAGCAAGAGATTTAATTAAGAATAGTTGATTGTGTAATGTAATCAAATATAAATAAATATTACCATAATGGCGTTTTTAATTGAAAAAACGCCATTTTGTTCATAAAATATTTCTACTTCACTTTGATATTTGTGAGTGGTTTATCATTTGCTAAATACTCTTTCAATTGTTCAAAAGTCATATCTTTGATATCTTCAGAGATTTTAGTTTTTAAGTAATTTAATATTGTACGCCTCCTTCCCATCACTTCTTCAAAATTAATCCATCTGGCTTGAACAATAAACCTGTATTTGGGAAGTCTGAATTTGTTAGCTCTTGCAAATCTTTATATGCTTTTTGGTTGCTATCCAATAATAATGATTTGAATTTCTTTTGCTGGAATGAATGAGCTTTTGCTGAAACAAAGTTACCATTTTTTGTGAGATTTAAATTCAATAACAAAGCATTACCACAATGCCCACTTAAATTAAATGTACCGTAGGTGCAGAAATTCCCCAAACTATATGCTATGAATTTACCCTTGTAAAGTTCGGCAGCCCTTATCACATGCGGTCCATGACCAACGACTAAATCTGCACCATAATCTATTGCCTTATGAGCAAACTCATTCACATTCCCTCTATTTTCTTCCAAAAATATCTCAGTCTCAAAAGAAATATGTCTTTTGGAATTCCCCTCAGCACCGCCGTGGAAAGAAACAATCACAATTTGGCAAATTGATTTCAAATATTTCACTTGCTTTTCCAATTCACCGTAATCATTAATTTTGAGCGTATAATCGTTTGCAGAAAAAGCTGTAAAACCAATTTTAATCCCACGCACAGTCAATGTATCTATTGGCTTTGAAGGCAATCCTGCGAAACAGAAATTATTTTTAGCCAAAGTTTCTTTGGTAGATTCCAAACCAGCTTTGCCGAAATCATTTGTGTGATTATTTGCAATTGAAATGATGTCAAAACCAGTATTCTTTAAAATATTTGCAGTTTTTGTGGGTTGGCGAAATGCATAGCAGCTGCTAGAATCGTCACAATCTTTTCGCACTCCTCCACTATCGAGCAAACACCCCTCCAAATTGCAAAATGAAACATCGGCATTGCTTATAATTTGGCTAGCAATAAATAAAAGTTTCTCTGAGTGCTTTGGCAAATAGCCAGCTGAAGGATAATTTGAGCCGAGCATTACATCACCAACCACAACTAACGAAATTGTAGAATCGGCAGTAGTTTGCAAGTTTGTATTTTCAATTTTCTGTGTTTTTTCAGCATCGCATGAGCAAAATAGCAATGTTAAAACGAATAAATAAATAATTATTTTCATGCCTTGGTGAGAATATTAAAGTTCTATAGAGATGATTGTGTCAATTTTTCTCGTTAATTTTGTCAAAATTAAGCAAACAAAGAATGAAAAACAAGATTTACGATGCAATAATCATTGGCGGCGGAGCTGCTGGAATGATGGCTGCTATAGAAGCTGGTAAACGAGAGCGAAATGTATTAGTTTTGGAGCATAATCCAAGCATAGGCAATAAGATACTTATTTCAGGTGGTGGCAGGTGCAACTTCACTAACATCAATGCTAAACCAGAGAACTACATTTCGAGCAACACACACTTTATGAAGTCTGCTTTTTCGGCTTATACTTCCAATGATTTCGTTGAGTTGGTAGAAGAGTATGGTATTGAATATTATGAAAAAAAATTAGGCCAACTTTTTTGCCGTAAATCCTCTCGTGAGATTATTGAAATGTTGCTCAACGAAGCAGCTAAATATAATGTTAGTATTCATACAAATACAAAAGTTACTGGTGTGAAAATGAAAGATAATATATTTGAAGTAGCTAGCTCTATGGGAGTTTTCATTTCAAAGAAAGTTGTCGTTGCCTGTGGTGGACTTTCATTTCCCAAGAAAGGTGCTACTAGTTTAGGTTATAAAATTGCGGAAGCATTCGCCCATCCTATAATTAAAACCAGACCTGGCTTAGTGCCGCTAACTCTGAAAAAAGAATTATTAGAAGATATGACCGAATTAAGTGGTATCTCTTTCGATAGCCAAATTAGAATTGGTAAAACAATATTTCTTGAAAATACTCTCATCACTCATAGAGGCCTAAGTGGACCAGCTATTTTGCAAATTTCTAGTTATTGGGATGGACAAAGTGAAATTGCAATTCGCATTGAGCCAAGTGTTGATTTTAACGAATTAATTGCAACAAATAGAAACTCTACTAGAGAGGTAAGGTCTATAGTTGGAGAGCATATTTCGCAAAGATTTGCAGATATTATTTGCAAAAAATGTAATGTAGCTAAGCCAATTAACCAATGCACAAATAAGGATTTGAATAAATTAGTTGAAGAGCTAACAAATTGGCAGGTATTACCCAACGGCACAGAGGGCTATGAAAAGGCAGAAGTAACAATTGGGGGAGTTGACACCAATTATTTAAACCAAAAAACAATGGAGTCCAAACTAACCGAAGGACTTTATTTCATTGGTGAAATCGTGGACGTAACTGGTTGGCTCGGAGGCTATAACTTCCAGTGGGCTTGGTCTTCTGGTTTTGTGTGTGGCAAAGATATTTAGTCTTTTTTTAACCTATTCCTGAATAATTCTAGGTGCGTAAAGGTGTGCTGTATCTCTATAATTCACAAATAGAACATAATGTGCAACTATGAAATAAGTACTTGCAATCCCACTAATTAATTCAATCATAATATTAATATACTGCGAAGTGATATTTTGACCTATTATACTCAACACAGATGAAACAATTAATCCTAGCAAAAAGAAAAACAAAATAAATACAAAAGTCATCAGGAATCTACCTTTCACCAAATTATAACTATTCATTAGTGATTGAAATATTCCTTTGCTTTCAGTAGCACAAGAGATAATCGCAAAGTAATAATATACATAAACCAAGATACCTGGAATAATAATAAAGAAAAGTCCAACAATTGACATTAAGCCCAAAAGCAATGCGGTTAGTAAAACAATTGGGAAATGCTTTAATGTTGCCATAACTATACTCGAAGAGTTGAATTCTGTTTCATACAAAATTGAGTTTACTGCTTTAGAAATAATAGCCACAAGAGTAAGACTTAAAATACTAACCAAAGCAAACAACATAGATGTTTGCAGGTCATTCCAGTTCAATAAGAATTCAATCAAAGCTGGAGGGTTGCTTTTCAGTGCTTCAATTTGCAAACTTAGCGCTGTCATTTTTGGCTTAACTATCATTGTGTTTATAATTGCCATTGGAAAAGCAATTGCGAATATAAATCCAAATAATTTAAAGTAATTTTTCGAGAAAATATTCCAAGCAATTGAAAGCACTTCAATTAGATTGAATTCTCTTGGGTAATTTTCTTCAGCTAAGTTTTCCATTATTTCCTTTTTTTTATAAGATAGTACCAAATATTGCATCAAGTATTAAAATAGAAGCTGCCGCCAGAGTGAACGCACGCACTGTGGAACTACCAACACCTTCTGCCCCACCTTCTGTTTTAAAACCAACATATACACCAATAAGTGCAGTAACTCCACCAAATACAAATGATTTGAAAAGTCCAATCATTACATCGCCAGTAGAAAAGTAATTTTGAATTGAAGAGAAAAATGTTTCAAATGTGAATCCGAACTTCAGCAAGGTAAGAAAAAAACCACCCACTAAAGCAACAATATTAGAAAATACTGCAAGAATAGGCATCATTACAAGTGCAGCAAATATTCGAGGCATAGCCAAATATCTGTTCTTATCAATTGCCATCATTTCAAGTGCATCTATTTGCTCTGTAACGTTCATTGTGCCAAGCTGTGCCGCCATAGAGCCCCCAACTCGCCCTGCAATAACTAATGCAGTTAGAACGGGAGTAAGTTCTGTAAAAACCACTGTTGCAATTGAAGAGCCAATAAATGGAGTTGCAATACCGATAAGATTAAACTTCTCGAAGAGATTAGTCGCTTGCAAAGCAGCAATAGCCCCAGTGAAAGAGCCAATTAAAATTACAAGTGGCAAAGAGTTTGAGCCAACAATTGCCATTTGGGCTAACACTAATTTCCTATCTTTGAAGACCCTTGGGAAATACAATAATACGTGAAAAAGCAATAGAACAATTTCGCCGAAAATGCTTATGAAATTAATAACTGATTTGCCTATTTTAGAAATGAAATTCACTATTCCCTTTTTTTATTAGTTTAATTCTGCACAACAAATGATTTGACAATGAAATTACCATATTTATCTGATATTTTAGCATAATACACACCAGAAGCAATATTTACATCCATTGTGTTCAATCCCTTATTCAAATCATCAATTTTGTTTAATATAGAAATACCATTTAGACTAAATATCTCAATATTTAATTGATAATAATATTCTTTTACATTGATTTGAACTTGTTTAACCGAGTTATTATAGAATAAGTTGATACTATCAGGATTAATATTACTGAAGTTGTTATTGATAGGTAAATTTGTATCTATTGGTAAAAGCTCGATTAAGTCATTTTTGTAAGTAATTGGAATAGCTATGACATTAAATGAATGTGGTTTAAAATTATATTTACCTCTTATATTAACAAGTCCTTTATTATTTTCAATAACATTATTTGGTTTATCGAGTGTGTTCTGTGTTGTGTAATCGTCAGCCCATAACTCATAATGTACTCCATCGGTTTGCAATGGCACACCGTCAATGTTTAAATATAGCTTAACTTCGTCATTTGGGTATTTATTTATATAACTAATATAGATTGAGTCTTTAGATGAATTAACTACCACATCAGTCATTTTCATATTATCAATCCAATTTTTGACGTCGTGATTGTTAAACAATTCAGTTTCGAAATCAATTTTATGTACATTCTGCCCAAAATGATTTGATAGCATTGTAAAGGCATTAAATGTGGGAGAACCATAAATTGCTCTTTTCCCTTGATTATTTATTCCAAGTTTAATAAAACCCAAGCCAATAGTTCTGCAAGCAATTTTCATTATGTCAGGATTATTCAAATAAACTATCAGCATATTTGCATTCCAAAGAGCGGCATTCAATGAGTTATTAAGTTCAGTTCGGTCATATAGCCAATCTTTCCCATCAGAACCACCTGACCACCACTCAGTACTGCCTAAGAATAGTTTATCATTTAAGTTATATTGATTAATTTTCTTTTTGTAAAAATCTATAATATACTCTTCAAAGCTAGCATCAACACTTTGTAAATATCTTAAGTTATCGTTTTGAGATACTGAATCAAAACCTTTTGCTGGGTGATAGCCGAATATTTGGCATTTATCTTTGGCTTTACCAATTAACACATCGAATGAATCATCTTCCCAACAATTACCATTGTTTATAACAATTAACGAAGAATCTTTCGCCTTCATTTTATCATAATAATCTAAATACCTAATTGCATATTCGTGTTTATTATCCCATTGTTCATTACCAATTTCAAAATATTTTACCTTATAAGGAAGTGTATCTCCAATAGTCATTCTTTGTTTGCCATAAGCAGTGTTAGTGTCTCCATTGCAAAATTCAACTAATTCAGCAGCTTCTTGTGGAGTTCCATTTTGATAATTAACTGTTAGATATGGTTCTATATTTTGAGCTTTACAAAATTGCATATATTCTCTTAATCCAAATTCAAATCTTTGCGGCTTTTCATTAAAGCCCAAGAAAATTGGTGATCTTCTTTGGTCAATTGGTAATATTGTATTTTTCCAATCATTCAATTTGCTGTCTGCAAATGATCCACCCGGATATCTCAAATTACCAAATTTTGCTTTTTTATATAAATCATATTGTTCTTTTCTTATTCCATTGATATTGTTATCTGGCATTAATGAAATTTCATCAATATAAAATATACCTTCTTGCAAACTCTCTATTCTAATTTTCGACTTACTATTTATTAAATTACTTATGTTTTTATTAGTTATCAATTTGATACTCTGCTTTTCCCATTTTTTATTTGAAAACTCTATCGTATTATTTGATACTTCATGCCATACCCCATTTTTATCAAAAGTTAGAATTGAAATTTTTATTTTTTTTATTTCACTTCCTTCATTCTTAGTATAAATATAAAAATCATAATTAACTGAGTCTGAAAGTAAAAATTCTTGCTCTAAATATATATTATCTTTATTTTTTTGCTCATATCTCACACAGCTAAAACCGTTTAAATTATAATGTCCACTCCAAACAATAACCTTACTTTCTTTCAAAGAGTCTAACTGAATATCCCAGTTCGTTATTGTTGCAATACTATTATTTACACCGCTATAAACTATGTGGTCAAAACCTCTATTGGTTATTTCTTGAGCCCAAAGTCCATTTTCACCAACTATATAATTTGAGACAAATTCTATAAAGCCACCAAATATATCTCTAGTAGCTTTGTCTTTGTGAAACTCATTCTTTTTTATATTCAATGTTGCTGTTTTTTCAGCATAAACACTTGATATTGCAAAAATTGCTAATAGTAATATTACTAACTTTTTCATTGTTTATTAATCCTTTAATTAATCATTGGGTTCAACACTGCCCATTACTTTTATTGAAATAAAGTGCATTGAAGGCTCGTCTGTTTCTATTGTTATTGTTGCAAACAAACTGCCTTCTAACTTAGAATTAGTTTTTATAATTGCTTCTAAGGTAAAGTCTTTGCCTGCCTTGAAAATTTGTCCAACTTTTAAATTTGTTGTAAATTCGTTAGGCGAATTTTCTAAAGCTAAAATTTTGATATCCCTATCTACATTGTTGCTTAGCACCATCTTTGCAATATTGTCCTTTTTCAAGCTTATATTGCCAAAAGTTAAAATTTTGGGGAATTGGCTAATGGGAATCAATATGTTTGCTTTCAAGAGTATGTCTAACTTGTCGTTTTCAGGGTCGTTTGTTGTTAGGCTAATTCCTTTAATGATTCTGCCAGCATCTTTGCTGATTTGCAAGGTAATGTCTAAGCTGCCAAACTCACCAGGGTTTATCACTTCTTTATCCAAAGGTGCAGTGGTGCAACCGCAACCTGGCTTCACGCTATGAATTTTCAATGGTTCATTGCCCACATTTTTAATTTTGATAATTGTTTTCAGCGGGCCTTTGTTTTGTTCAACTTTCCCCCAATCAAAGGTAACGCCATTTTCAATTTCTATTTTTGGCTGTGCCAATAAAAGTGTTGGCAAAAGTAAAAACAAATTCATTAATTTTTTCATCTTTCATTTCCTTGATTTTTTATCACTCTACTTTAGTTTTACACTTATTTTGTAAAAATTGTTTCAGAATAATTGCTAATTTACTAATATAAAAACAGAATTCTATAAAAAAGTTACAATGAAACAATACGAAACTGGTAAAAGTGGTTCAATCATTACCTATAAAGGGATAACTCCAAAAATACACCCTAGTGTATTTATTTGCGAAGGAGTACGAATAGTTGGCGATGTGGAAATTGAAGAAAACTGCTCTATATGGTTCAATACCGTAATTAGAGGCGATGTGCATCACATAAGAATTGGTAAGAATAGTAATATTCAAGATTTATGTATGCTTCATGTTACTAATGGACGATATGCTTTGAATATAGGCAATAATGTATCGGTGGCTCATTCTGTGACCCTGCACGGCACTACAATCAAAGATAATGTACTTATAGGGATGAATGCTTGCGTACTGGATAATTCAGTAGTTAATAGCAATTCTATTGTGGCGGCAGGTTCAATTGTAAAAGAAAATTTCATTGTACCTGAAGGTGTTCTTGTAGCTGGAGTTCCTGCAAAAATCATTAAGGATTTGAAACCCGAAGAAATAGCACGAATTACAAATACAGCACCGAACTATATCAAGTATTCTCAGGATTATAGGGATTCTGTTGGTAGTTAGTGGTTTGGAAATTCTTTAACTCTGGCACTAACTCTTTCGGAAATAATTCCTTGCTCGGAAATAGGGAAATAACTTAAAAGCCTTGCTTGAATCATAGTAGGAGTGTCGCCTTTGCCAAGTGCTGTAATTGCATCGGCTATAAGCTGATAAATTCTCATTTCTTCATTGTGTAGCACTTTTAATTTGTCAGCTGTGGGTAGCCAAAGAATATTAGCCAAAAATATACCCCAAAATGTGGCAATAAAAGCTGTAGCAATATTGCGTATCAGTACTTTTGGGTCGCTCCCTGCCGCAGCCAAAGTGGAGATAAGCCCCAATACAGTACCAATAATACCCATTGTAGGTGAATATCCACCCATTCTTGTGAAGATGGATATATTAGCATAATGTCTTTCTTCTATTTGCGATACTTCTGATTCTATGACTTTTTGCAAAGTCTCTATTTCCGCACCATCTACTAATAGTCTGAACAACTTACGAACAAATTTGTTGTCAATTTCTTCTAATTTATTTTCTAGTATAAGCACACCATCTCTTCTGGCAATTCCAGCTGAGTGTATAATTTGCACCATTAAATTTTCTACTTGCAAGGCAGGATTTGAATTCATTGAAATTTTGATTAAAGAAAATATTTTCTTTAAAACTTGGATACCATTTGCTGAAATAGCAGTGGCTATTGTTCCACCTACCACTATTAGCAAGGCAGGCAATATGATGATAGAACTAAATGTGCCGCCTTCTACTAAGTAAGCACCAAAAATTGCTAAAAGACCTAATCCGAAACCAATCAGTAAACTATTTTTCATATTTCATTATTAAAAAATCAAATCTCATTTTAGATAATCAAAAAGTGTGTTTTGGCTAATTCTCGAACCCACTTGCAATGTGTAGTTCAGCAATGTTTCTTCTCTTTTCAAATCCATTGCCACTTCTGCCATATTCACATCTTCTTTAGATGATCGGAAGTCCATCATTCGAGTTTTTTCTTCTTGCATTTGGCTATTTATTGCGTCTAATCTATTGATTCGAGTACCAACTTTAGCAGAGATTCTATTGATTTCATCGAAGTTGTCAGCTAAATTTTTCTGCAAAACATCAATATCGCTAGAATCTTCTTTTGTGATGAAATTTTCTTTTTGACGAACTACACCATCTTTATACTGCAATTTATTATATAATTTGATTATATCTTCAAAAATTTTTGTTCCGCCCGCTCCAAAAACTTCGCTTGGCTTCACATTTACTATCTCAGTTGTTTTATCATCTTTATTAATAATGCGGTCTTCATTGTTGCCTTTGAATACAACTTTAAGACCTGATGGGTTATCTACAGTGGCTGTACCTTGCACAATTTCATAAGGGTCATTGTTTTGTGCTTCAGGAGTTTTATTTAAAGAATAATCTCTTGTTTTAGTGCCAGAAAAAAGCGTATGCCCATTGAAATCAGAATTTGCACTTTTCACAATATCTTGTAAATATCCTTTTATATAGCCAGCTAAAACTGGTATGTTTTGCTGCACGCCCAATTGAAGCGATTCAATTCCAATTTCTCTAACTTTTATCACGTTGTCTGAAATATTTTTTAGATTTTCATCTACTGCATACATTTCTCTCATAGTCTCATCGAGAATGCCTTGATAGTTTTCATTTTGTTCTATCTTAGCACCATATCTTTTTATATCAACTACGTCCGCTGGTTTGTCCTCGAGATTTACGATTTCTTTTCCAGTTGTTAGTTGCATATCAGCTTTCACTCTGCGGCCTTGAATTTCATCTAAACTGCGGGTGAATGTGTTATAAATTGATTTGTGGGTTACTCTCATTTCGACTTCTCCATCCTTGGAATATAATTGAGACCTATTTATCTACCTAGATTTACGATAGTAGTTAGCATCTCATTAGTGGTATTTATTACCCTACTTGCAGCATCGAATGCTTGTTGAAATTTTATTAGGTTCACAGCTTCTTCATCCAAATTGACACCAATTATTGTCTCTCTTTGGTTTATCAGCTGTTCTTTTACTAGTTGTGTTGTTTGATAGCCACTCGCAGCTTCTCTAGACATAATCCCAACTCTGCCAACCATTCCTGAATAATATTCAGTTGGGGTTTGATTGTCAATAAAAGTTGAGTTATCGCTAATGCGTGCAATTCTGCTAGCAATTTGCGAATTACCAGGTTCGTTTGCTTTGCTGGAAATTGAAATATCTCTTGGCTTTCCTTTAACATCATTCGATAATGCCAAAGTAGTTGCTGTTGCATTTCCTACTCCAGGCTCAAAAAAATTTCTACCTACTGGGTTTCCACTTTTGTCATCTAAACCAAAACCTTGTTGAGTCAAACCATTGATTTCTTTCACAAGATTTGAAACAAATTTATTCAAATCTGTCGCTACTGAAAAACCACCACTAGTATCGAAATCATCTAAAGTTACATTGTATGTTTTAAGTTGACTTTTCATTTCACCATTTTCTGGAGAAATATAATTTATTATATCTCCATTGGCATTCTTATTTGCAATTACAGCAGTTCGCTCGCCAGTATTGGAATTAACTTGTTCCATCACTTCTAGTTTGGAAGCAATTGGTCCAGTAACAACATTTATTCCATTTACGTAAACGTTTACCATTCCGTTTGAAGCTTGTGTAACTGTTACATTTGCAAGTTTAGTTAATTCTTCGAGTTTTTCTTCACGCTTATCAATCATTGATTGCGAATCACTTGCAGCTAATGGCTTGCTTGCACTTACACCATTATTCAAATCCACTATTTCTTCAATAAGTTTATTGGCAGAAAGTACATTTTGGCTCAATGAATTTAATGTTTCGCTACGAGTTTCGTTAATTTGTCTTGCAGTTATATTGAATCTATCAACAAGTGTTTGAGCCAATCCCAAGATATTTTCTCTCTGTGCTTCGTTTTCTGGTTTGATAGCCAATTCATCGAAAGCATTTAAAAATTTATTTGTTACTTCGTTCAGTCCATTTTCCGATGGTTCATTCAGAATTGCTTCCAAGCGAGTCATAGTGTTTCTGTCTGCTTCATAAGTAGCATTGCGTGAAACAGTGCTTCGAACTTCTTTATCAAAAAATTCTTCTCTATAAGTTCGTAATTTATCGGCAACTGCACCAGTACCCACAAAATTACCATTTTGGAAGTGTGGTGTTGCTTCAGAGAAAACAGCAGTCCTACGTGAATAGCCAGGGGTATTAGCATTGGCAATGTTATTGGAAGTAACGTCCAATCCAAAGCGTTGAGCCAATAAAGCTTTTTTCCCTATTTCTAATGAAGCTATTCCCATAATAAATTAAATCGCCGCCGATAAAGTATTATTTATCATCATTGAGAATTCATCAACTTTTCTTACAATATCGCTAGTTTTAGCGAATTTTAATTTTTCAGCCATTGAAAGATAGTTTTTACATTCTTCAAGGTTTGAATTTAATTTAATCATCCCACGAATGATGCTCATTTTCCCAGTCATTTTGGTAGCTTCTTCCACTACTTCTGGCAAATGCACAACAGAATGGCAAAGCATTCTGCGAAGAGCATATACTTCATCGTCTGGCAATTCTGTGCTGAAAGAGTTAATACTTTCAACTAAATCTTTTGTTAATTCTGTTAAATTTTCTTTTTTGATGTAATTTTCCATAAATTCCCCCAAGAATTTATTTAGATTTTAACATTGCAAACAGCTCTTCCACTGTTTACTAATAAATTAAGTATGTTTTGAACGCTAGTTTTTGCTCTCATAGCAAGCACACGATTCACGTTGTTTAGGTTATGCAAATTTGATACCAGTTTCTTCATGTTAATCCGCATTTTCTTAATTTCTGTCAAGCTTTCGCCAGAAAGTTTATTTTCAATAGCAGATAATCTTAAATTCATAGCATCAACTCTAGAAATACCAAGCCAAGTCATCAATAGTTTTATTCTTTGGTCTTCACTTTCTCGTATATCTTTTAGCTTTTGTTCTTGTACAGCCGCCAACTGTTCAACTTTCTGCATCTCAAATTTAATCAATGCGTCCTTTTGCGATTCGGCAAGCTTGTTCAAGTCCAGTAGTAGTCTCTCTTCGTGCTTTATTATTTGGTATAGTTTATTTAACATCCATGTCTCCTATACTATGTTTGGCAAAATCCTAGCCAAGTATTTGTTCGTATTTCTTTACTCGCTTTACGTAAGATTTAGTTTCGTTGAATGGTGGTATTCCGTTGTATTTATCTACATTGCCTGGGCCGGAGTTATATGCTGCAAGAGCCAATTCTTTATTTCCTCCGAACTTATCAAGCATTTGCCTTAGGTATTTTGTGCCGCCCATAATATTTTGAATTGGATTATAGGAATCACTAACACCCAAATCTTTAGCAGTGCCGTCCATAAGTTGCATAAGTCCTTTAGCTCCAACTCCTGAGCGAGCTGTATTGCGTCCAGCCGATTCTGCTCCAATTACTGCTTTAATCAATCCTTCTGGCACATCGTACTTTTTAGAAGCAAGCGTTATAGTGTCTTGATAGTTAGAAAGTCTTGATTGAAGTCTGTCAATAAATGTATCGCCTACTGCAATTTCATCGCTATTATTTGTTTGTTGCGGTTTGCTAATTGCTCTTTTTTGCAATAGCTCTTTCATTTGGTGTAAAGTTTTTGGCACAAACTCTGTGTGAGTCTTTAATTTTTCGCCATTTGTGAGTTGCTGATATATTTTATCTGCTATTCCAATTCCAGAGCCAATATTTGAAAGTTGGTCTGTAAAAGCCATATCGGTATAGCCCTCTAATGTGTCTGCACCGAAAGACATATCGCCACCTTCTTCTTCGCCAAAGTTTCCTTTGATGTTCTTTTTCATTTCTTTGAACATCATATTCATAAACATTGATTCGAAGCCACGAGCTGCTTTAGCGAATTCAGCTTTTTTCTCGCCACTAAGTGCTGATTGTTTCTGAATTTCGCCCAACACAACAAGTTTTGCTGTTTTAGCTTTTTCTAATCCTTGGAAATCGCCTATTAATTTTGCTTTTGGCTGTATCATTTCTTCACCTCTTCGATTTTTAGAAGATGTATTTTTAATTTACAAATACAATTTATGAATTATTTTTAATAAAACAAACGCTTAAAACACGAATTCGTTACAAATAATCAAATATTTATTAAAAATAATTAATTTTTCTTATTGGATAACTAATTCAGCTTGTAGTGAACCTGCTTCTCGAAGTGCTTGAAATATTGCAATTAAGTCTCTTGGTTTCACTTGCAAAAGGTTCAAAGCATCGGCTATACCTGCCACTGTGGCTGTTTTAACTTGAAATGCTGTTGACTGTTTTATTTCTTCTTTGGCATCGAGCGAAGCTACTTCGCCAATGCGAGGAGGTTTGATTGTGAATGGTGCTGGTTGTGACACAATTACTTGTCTTTGTATGTTTATTTCCAAACCACTATGTGCAATAACTGCAGGAAGTAATTCCACAGAACCACCAATCACAACTGTTCCAGTTCTTTCATTGATTACAACTTTAGCCACTGGGTCAACAATTACTTTCAATGATTCAATTGAAGAAATTAAAAGCATAGCTTGTGTTTGGTTTACAGTTCCAATATTCACATCTATAGTGGCAGCATCCACAGGAGTGGCAGCATTTGTTAAACCTGGAGTCAAGTTAATTACTTGCGCAACACGTGCCGAAGTTGTGAAATCTGGCTGTTTAAGTATGATTCTTACAATTTGATTCTGAATGAAATTAGCATCCATATTCTGAGTTAACTGCAAGCCATTTGGTACTCTACCAGTTGTAACGAAGTTTTTTGAGGTAGATGAGCCAAGCGATTTGAAATCATATCCGCCAACTGTTAGTGGTCCTTGAGCATTTCCAATAATTACACCATCTGCTTTAGAAAGTGGAGTTAATAATAAATTACCCCCTTGCAAAGAAGTTGCATCGCCCATGGAAGAAACTACTACATCTACAGTAGAACCAGATTTCATAGAAGTTGGGATTGTAGCAGTTATCATTACCGCTGCAACGTTTCTCATTCTAGAATTTCTTTGCTCGCTCGTTAGTCCAAATCTTTTCAGCATGTTTATTACTGATTGATTAGTATAAGCATTCAGTTGGTTATCGCCAGTTTGGTTAAGCCCAACAACTAAGCCATAGCCAATCACTTGAGTAGCAGTAGCTCCTTGTATGTTGGCTATATCTTTTATTCTAGCAGCAAATAGTAAATTACTTGCACTTGCAAGCAATAATACTATGATAATATGTAGTATTATTTTTTTCATAATTAAAATAGTATGCGTAAGAATTTTGTGATTAGTCCAGGTTCGTTAGTTTCAGAAAGATTGCCTTTACCACCTATTATTAACGTTAAATCCAAAATATTATAAGAATAAATTGAATTATTTGGCTGAATATCCACTTGGCGGACAAGTCCTTTAATTACAATTGATTGTGTTTCGCCATCTACTTGAGTAGTGCGTTTCCCTTCAATTGCTAAATTACCATTTGCGTCAACATTAGTAACACGCACACTTAACTTTGAACGAATTCTTTCATTTCTATTATTGCTAGATTTACTTTTAAAGCTATTAGTTGTGCCAAGACCTAATTTGCCATTCACATCGGCAATACCGCTAAGCCCAAGACTTGCACCCAAATCGGTTCCTCGATCGGAGCTTGTGCCAGTGCCATTGCCTGCTTCAGTATCTTCCATAATTAGCACTGTCAAGGCATCGCCTGTTTTAAATGCTTTCACATCGGAAAAAAGTGATGCCGATGAGTTTTGAATAAATTGTGCATTAGCAGAAAAAGTCATTGCTAAAAAAGCAACAACTAATGCTAAACCAATTTTATTTATTTTATTTTCTACTAATTTCAACATTGCCATCTTCCTTTAAAAGACCTTGTAATATTTGTTTATCCTCTCTTTGCACTCTAAGTTGCTGCCCTGGTTTGGCATCGTGTAGTGCTATGCCACTCACTCTAATTGATAGTCCTTCGCCACCTGCCACAACTATAACTCTTTCACCACGATTGACTTTCAGCCCACTTTCCAGTGAAGCAGTTTTAATTAAAGCACCACGAGGAATATTTTCATCAGCTTTTTTACCAACTATTGCATCTGGATTTGCAGCAAAAGATTCTTCTTCAGCTGTTAGTTTCATTCTTCGCATTGTGTAATCTGCAGCAGTAATCAAATCTCCTTTGCGAATTGATTTCAGTGCCACAGGCATATCTTTTTCTATTGAATAACGATAGTAAACTTTGAGTTCTTTTATTAATCCATCTTTTTCGGATACAAAATTCAAAGCAACAAAGTTAATCCCTACTTGGTTCGATACTTCTTGGTTAATAACAGCTTTCACATTATCTTGTTTGAAAGTCAAATCATCAGGAGTCTGCAGAATATGTAATTCTGTTTCTTCGCCAAGTTTATCTTTCAAAAAATCTAGGCAAGCATCTTTCAAACGCTCGCCAGAAAAAGATGATGCCGCATTGAGGAGGATATGCGGAATCAATAATAAGAATAATATTTTGCTAATTTTTGTCATTATCTTTTTAAGTTCACAGCAGTGTTTAAAATATCATCTGCGGTACGTACTGATTTTGAATTCAATTCATAAGCTCTTTGAGCAGTAATCATATTCACCATTTCTTCAACAATATCCACGTTTGAACTTTCCAAATGTGATTGGAAAATCAAACCAGTATTGTTTTGCCCAGGTTGTTGAAATATTGGATCGCCCGAAGCGGGTGTTGGAGCAAATAAGTTATCGCCAGTGGCTTTAAGTCCAGCAGGATTAATAAATCTTGCTAAATCAATTTGTCCCAAAGTTTGATTAGTAGTAGAGCCTTCTGTTAGAATGCTAACAATACCATCTCTAGATACTTGCACATCTATAGCTTCTTGCGGGATTCTAAATCCTGGCTCTAAGATGAAACCTTGAGTATTTACTAATTGTCCGTTTCTATCAACTTTAAATGAACCATCTCTGGTGTATGCTAAAGTGCTATCTGGTCGGCGAACAGTGAAGAATCCTTCACCAGTTATAGCCATATCCAATGGATTATTAGTCTGTTGAATATCACCTTGCTTAAACATTTTGGTAGTGGCTACGAGTTCCGTACCCGACCCAATTTGTACTTCGTTGAGAGGTTCTACTCCCACACGTGCAGTATTGCCAGCCGGCTTTAAAGTCTCATAAAGCAAATCTTGAAACTCTGGTCTATTTTTCTTAAAACCAGTTGTATTCACATTGGCAATATTATTCGATATGATTTCCACATATCTTTGCTGTGCTGTTAGCCCTGTGGCTGCGGTTCGTAGAGTTTTATCCATAAATACTTCCTTGTATTGATTCTCAACATCCTTGTGTTGGATAAAAAAAGTAGTGTCTCAATTAAAATTTCGCTTCATCCTGAAAATGAAATTATAATTAATATCTACCTAATTTGATACTGTTATCGAGAGTCGAATCGTTTGTATGAATAACTTTACTTCCAGCTTCAAACATACGCTGTAGTTCAATCATTTGAACCATCTCTTTAACAATATCAACGTTGGAGTTTTCAAGCCATCCTTGCTTTAGACTCACATTTTCTTGCGATGAATATTCTATACCCGCATTGTTGCGAGTAACAAAACCTTCATTCGATACTTTTTCCATTTGGTTTAAATTAGTAACCTTAGCAACTATAATACTTCCAACTTGTTCGTTGTTTGCAAATACTTCACCATTGTCATTAACTTTAATTTCTACATTTCTATTCTCGTTGGTTGTGTTATTGTCCCCAAAAACTTGCTGTTGCACGTTTATAGGTCCATTTACACCCATGAGCATCTTGCCATCCGTGGCAGTTATCGTACCTTCCGTAGATATTATAAAATGCCCATTTCGAGTTAATGTTTGTTTATTTTCTTCATCTTGCAGTACAAAAAAACCATCTCCATTCAGAGCAATGTCCAAAGGATTATACGTTTGCTGCATACTACCGCTACTGAAATCAGTATATTTACCAATTGGTGGATCGTCGTCCTCGGCATCGCCAGGAGTATTCCATAAATTCGCTTTAGCATCAATTAGATTTCGTTCAAAAACGCTATCTCTTTTGAAACCAGTAGTATTCGCATTTGCCATGTTGTTTGCTATCACTTCCAGACGTGTCTGTTGTGGTATCATTCCCATAGCGGCGGTATAGAGTTCTTTTATCATAGCAAATATTAAATTGGTAATGAATATTATTCTGAAAACATTTTTTTCTGTGTTTTGTCTAACTTATATATATAAGTCATTATTTGCCCCACCAATCTATAATATTCCGATGGCACAGAACGTACGAAATCTAATTTCGCCAACATTTTCACTAACTCCGTATCCTCGTGGATAGGAATATCATTTTCAATTGCTTTCTCTAATATTTTCTTAGTTAGAGTGCTTTTGAACCCTAATTCATCTATGGAAGCTTGATAAGCTTTCACAGGGCTTTTCGCATTCATTAAAGAAGCGAGATTTTTTGAGTGATTTTCCATAATCAGCAGATTGTCCATAATTGCTTTCCTGATTTAATTTACAAGGCACGTGCCAAAGAACTTTTCCCTGACTTTTTGTGTATAACATAAGTATTCACACGGTTGCCTTTCCAACTATTACAAGTATAACTCTTTACAAAATATAATACTTTCGGTACAACTACTGAATTTTATGAATAAGTATTAATAATTATCCACAAAACGGAAGATTCGGCTAATAATCTACAATGGCTAATTTAAAACACAGTATGTGAGGATAATAAACAAATGGTCAATTTTGGCTAATAGCACTTGTTCTTGATTTTCAGCCAATATCTAACTATTTTTACATGGAATTGAAGCAGTTTCATTTTGAAAATATAAGAAACAAAATTGATTATAAATCGTTATTACTCCAAATCAAAGAGAAGTTATGCCACCAAAAGTTACATTTACCAAAGAAGAAGTATTAGAAGCTGCTTATTTGCTTGTTGTTGAAATAGGAATAAATGAGTTGTCAGCTCGCAACGTGGCTTCTGCGTTAAATTCATCTACAGCTCCAGTTTATAGCAGTTTTGAATCTATGGAAGAATTGCGACATGCTATAATAAGAAAAGCAAAGGGTGTTCTTATCAAATATACAAGAAATCCATATAGCGAACGCCCTATTCTTAATATAGGTATTGGTATATGCGTTTTTGCTAGAGATCACAAAAATCTTTACGATATGATTTTCTTGGGCAAAAAAGGATATAGCGAAATTTATTTCGAGTATATTACAATGATTGTGGAATATATGAAACTGGATTTCCGATTTGTGGAAATTGACCCAGAAGAAAGAGACCTTTTGCTTAATCAACTTTGGACATATACTTTTGGCTTAGCTACTATGATTTCTATTGGACTTCTTGAAGATATGACAGATGAGAAAATTAAAATCAATCTTTTCACAGCCGGCACAAGCTTAGTGAACGACACTTGGATGGCGAGTGTTTTCAAAATAGAAAATTTATAACATAATTAAATAAAATCAAACTAATGCAGAATCAAAAGCGAAAGTTAATTATCAAACACTTTTCATTTTTTTTATTATTTTTATCTCTTAATTTTAACCTATTCGCACAGACTACTGGCTCAATAAGTGGGATTGTTAAGGATACCGAATCGAAAGAGACTATTGTAAGGGCTACAATAAGTATAAAAGAAACTAAACAGGGTGGCTACACAAATAAAAGTGGCTATTATTCAGTAAAAAATATCACAGCTGGTGAATATACTGTTTCTATTTATTCTATTGGCTACGACAAGTTAATCACTAAAATTAAAATTGGCAATGGCGAAAATCTAAGAAAGGATTTTCAATTAAAGCCAACTTCATCTATGGGACAAACTGTAACAGTAAATGCAGATAAAGATGAAGATAAACGACAAATTAACATTAGCAAAGTAGATATTCCCATTCAGCAAATAAAAGAAATCCGAATTGGTGGCGAAGCCGATATATTTCGCTCTTTGCAGCTTTTGCCAGGAATTTTAACTTCTTCTCAAATATCATCGGGGCTATACATTAGAGGTGGCTCTCCCGACCAAAACCTAATTTTATTGGACGGAACAACTGTATATAATCCAACTCACTTATTTGGCTTTATTTCTACGTTCAATCCAGAAGCTATTAAAGATGTGGAACTGATAAAAGGTGGCTTCCCTGCTGAGTTTGGTGGTCGTCTTTCGGCTGTGTTATCTATCACTCAAAAAGATGGCAATCAAGAAAAAGTGGAAGGTACGGTTGCAATCGGTGCAATTTCTTCGAAAGCTTCTATAGAAATTCCACTTGGCGATGGTGCTTTATTCCTTGGAGGTAGACGCACTTATTTTGAATTGCTAAAAGCAGTAATTCCAGAAGACCCTGTTGCCCCTTTGCCAGATTTTAATTTCTATGATTTGAATGCGAAATTGACACAAAATTTTGGAGATAATGACAAAGTTTCAATTAGTGCATTTATGAGTAAAGACGCTTTATACTTGACTAATACTGGTGTAAGTTTGGATTTGGGAATTCAGAATCAGTTATTGGCTGCCCGATGGACACACATTTTCAATGAATCACTTTTCAGTTCAGTAAATTTAAGCAGTAGCCAATACGAAAATTCATTTTTTGCGAATAACTCAGGTTTCAGGATACTAACTTCCAATGCAATTAAAGATATAACTTTTAAAGCTGGATTTGAATGGTTAGCAAGTGAAGAATTTACAGCTAAATTTGGAACTGAAATTAATAAATATAATTTCGATTACTTAACTAATTTCACTGGTGATACAGACTCGACTTCTTCGGGAAGCAGTGCAGGAAAAACTAATCTGAATTTCGATGATTATGCATATTCTGTATATGGTCAATTCAATTATCAATTTACTGATTTGCTTAGCTTCCAAGGTGGTCTTAGAAGTAGCTATTGGCAATTAGTAGATAAAATTACATTCGACCCTCGAATTGCTATGCGTTATCAAGTGCAACCTGGTTATTACGTCAAAGCATCGTGGGGAATGTTTCATCAGAATTTGAAATTAGCCGCTCAACCAGATTTCTCTTTCTTCGATACTTGGACTGGAACTGATGCTTCGTTGAATATTGCAAAGTCTATGCACTATATACTTAGTTTTGAAACTTCGCCATTAGATGGTTACGATTTGAATGTTGATTTTTATTATAAATCTCTCGATTACATTAATGAATTAAATCGCAATGCCTTACAAATTGCAAAAGTTTCCGACGCACTTTATGAAGGATTTGGTGAAGCTTATGGAATGGAAATATTTATTCAGAAAAAAATTGGTAGTTTCACAGGTTGGGCTGGCTATGCCTACGGAAAAATAAATGCAACATTCGATTCAATTAATTTTGGACGTACTTACAATCCGAAATACGACAGAAGACACGACTTTAAATTCGTGCTTCAATATAAGTTAGACGAAACTTGGGAGTTCGGTGGCAACTTTGCATTGCAATCAGGGCAGCCATATACAGGAGCAACATCTCGTTATCAATCATTTTTGCCAGGGCAATCCAATGGATTTGGCAAAATATACAATTCCGATAGATTCGGACTTCGTTTGCCTCCATCGCACCAATTGAATTTGAATGCAAGTTATAAGTTCAAAATGTGGAGTTTGCCAGCTCGTGTGATACTTGACATATACAACGTTTATAATAGAAGAGATATCTGGTTTAGATTTTACAACGCCAACGATGAAAACATAGAAGTAACTGATGTTAGACTGCTTCCAATAATTCCGACATTCTCATTTGAATTTAAGTTTTAATATGAAAAAGAAAATAAACATAATGAATAAATCAATTTTGATATTAGTTGCATTGCTAACATTAGCATCGACTAGCTGTGAAGACCCAGTGCCTTTAGATGATTATACACCAAGAAAAATTATTGAATCCTATATAATTGTGGGCGAACCAATACACGATTTGGCTGTGTCGAAAACACAAGCATTGAATGTATCTTTTAGTGCCACTATGAGCAGAAAAGAAGGTTCGGACTTAGTGAGCTCTTTCATAATTGAAGAGCTGAATACTAGCGGTGCAGTAGTTAATTCTTTGCAACTGGAGCGAGATACGGCAAACCTTTGGGCGGCAATAGATAAATCATATTTGGTGAAGCCAAGTACTAAATATATGATTAGAATTTCATTTCAAGATGGGGATAGTGCTACGGGCGAAACAATAACACCTGGGCAAATCTCTTGGAATGAAAATCAAAGAGTTAGAAAATCAATTCAATTCCCAATTGATACATTGAAAGCACCTTCGACAGATACTCTTAGCTGGAATGCAGTGCAAGGTGGCTCATTCTATATGATTGGTATTCGATGCTTAGACACTACTGGCTATGGGCAATATCTCATACCTTCAACTGATGAGCAAAACAGAAGAATTGAAAGAAGCTATAGAAATAACAACTTTTTTAGAGAAATCTCTTTCAATGCACTAATTGCCAATACTAAATCAAGCGTGGTTTGGGGAGCTTTCAAATGGTTTGGCAGACAAGAAGTTGCTATGTACGCACCAGACTTCAATATGATTCGTTGGTTTTTAGCCAATAGAGGCAGCCGAGACTATAACCCACTGCTTGGCAGTTTGAAAACCAATAGTGAAAACACATTTGGCTTTTTTGCCTCCGCTTCCGTAGCCAGAGATACTGTGTTTTTAGTTAAAAATCAACCCTGAAAAAGAGAAGAACTTTTTTAATTTATCTATAATTTGATATAGTTTTGAAATATTTTTATTAATTTAAAAGTGAAAATATTTCAAATTATATTTTATCGGCTAGAAATTTATGAAAAAACTACTATTTCTCGCACTTGTAATTTTCAGTGCCAATTCACTCTTA
>CAZYXG010000010.1:0-59223 GCA_964650885.1 uncultured Hyphomicrobiales bacterium
AGGATTTGTTGAGATTGGGATGAGAAGTTGAGAAAGAAAAGTTAGTTTGATTGAGAGAATTTTTGTTAAGTTTGAAAAAAGTGGAAGTGAATAAAATGGGTATAATTAGAGGGCCAGAAGGAATTGATTTTTTTGTCAATTCAGGGAATCTTTCTTCCGAAGATGAAAGAATGATTAGCGATTATAAAGCTGAACAAAAAAAAGAAGAAGCTAGCTAAAGAAGCTAAATCTTCTGAGAGAAAAAAGAAAAAAATTGCTTGATAATTTAAGCCAAATCCTCCCACAATTACTAAAATTTTTGCTCCTTAAACTATAGGTAGCATTGTTTCGGCAATTCAAACATTGAATTATTCAGATTCAATATTAACTGTTTATGTGGATAACGTTTACAAACTTTATTCAATCCAAACACAAACTTAATTATAGCTTCATATTCAATGCTTAAATTGCATTCCAATATGAGTAAAAGAAAAATAGAAGTTGCTGTAATTTCAGATGTTCATCTTGGCACTTATGGGTGTCACGCCAAAGAATTACAAAAATATCTTAAAAGTATTGACCCAAAAATCTTGGTGCTCAATGGTGATATTATTGATATTTGGCAATTCCGCAAAAGCTATTGGCCCGAAAGTCACACAAAAGTTATTCAAAGAATCGTGAAAATGATTGCCGATGGCACTCAGGTTTACTATCTGACAGGCAACCACGACGAAATTCTAAGGCGTTACACTAATTTTAAAATTAGTAATTTCAAATTAGCAAATAAACTTTTATTAAAGTTAGATGGTAAGAAAGTATGGTTTTTCCATGGAGATGTATTCGATGTTTCTATGCGACATTCCAAATGGTTGGCAAAAGCAGGAGCTGTTGGTTATGACTTTCTAATACTAATCAATAGATTTGTGAATGTTGTACTGGAATGGTTTGGAAAAGAAAAATATTCCCTTTCTAAAAAAATAAAAAATAGTGTGAAAAAAGCAGTTCAATTCATTAATGATTTTGAATTGACAGCTATTGAAATTGCACTTGATAAAGAATATGATTGTGTGGTATGTGGACATATTCACCAACCAGCGATTCGTGATTATTTCCGTGGCAACCAAACAATTACATATATGAATTCGGGCGATTGGATAGAGAATTTAACTTCGTTGGAATATAACCAAGGAGAGTGGAGCGTATTCAAATATTCTATTAAGGATATGCCCGAAGATTCGCCAGATGAGTTGGATTTGGAGGAAATTAATTCGCCACTAGATATTAGCTACATAATGAAAGATATGAAAGTTTACTCATAGCTTAATTAAATTTAATCAGAACATAATCACAGATATAAACGTAAAGAATTTAAGACTGCTATTTAATTAAATTTAGGATTTGTATGAAAGTCGCTTATTTTGCAGAAAGTTTGGAAAAAGATAAAGATGGAGTTGCAAGAGTTATTTATAAAATGAATGACTTGAATAATGCAAAAAATGTGGAATCACTTTATATAACTTCTGTGCCAGAGGAATCGAGTGATTTTAATTACTTTAAAACAAAATCTATTCCTATCCCTGGCTATGATGGATACAGAATGTCAGTTTCTAGCGTTTCCAAACTTACTAAAATTGTACAAGATTACGGCCCAGATTTAATTCACTTGCATGCTCCTTTTGCAATGGGCAGAGCTGCTACTCTTGTTGCTAGAAATTTACAAATACCTTGCGTTTCGACTTATCACACCCACTTTGCTTCATACTTGAAATATCACAAAGCTGAAATTTTAGAGCCAATTATCAATAATCATATCAGACAAATTTATAACAATTGCGATTTAAATTTAATTCCATCTCATTCTGTAATGAAGGATTTAGATGATATTGGTGTGGATAATATGGAAGTTTTGCCACACGGAGTGGACAACAAATTGTTTAATCCAGATTATTTCGACCCATTCTTTAAAACTCAATATGGTGGCAAAACATTATTCCTTTATGTAGGTAGATTGGTTTGGGAGAAAAATTTGCGATTAATGGCTGAAGTTTTCAACCAAATCTATAATAATAGAAATGATTTTGAGTTACTAATTGTAGGCAATGGTCCAGCTGAGGAAGAATTAAAACAAATCTTGCCAAGAGCTAAGTATTTGGGATTTAAAAAAGGCATTGAACTTTCAACTATTTATGCTTCTTGCGATGCATTGGTTTTCCCATCGGATACGGAAACTTTCGGCAACGTAACACTCGAGGCAATGGCATCGGGGATTTGTGTGTTGGTGGCAAATGGCGGCGGCTCAGTTGATATAGTAAATGATGGCAAGAATGGATTGAAATTCCACCCTAAGTCATTTGGCGAACTATACCAGAAAGCAAACCTATTGTTAGATGACCCTTTTTTGAGATTAGTGCTAAGAAGCAATGCACTTGATAGAGCAGAAAAATTCACTTGGGAAGTTATTCACACCCAATTATTAGATTATTACAATACTTTAATTGAGGGCAACAGCAACAAATTCCACAGCAATTATTTTGTTAATGCAAAAAAACGCTTTTTTTCAAGAGCATTGCTGCATAAGTGATAAGAGGTTTTCATCTTAAAGCAAAAATACTCCAATTAAGCTTTTAGTCATTTCTAAATATTTTGTAAAATTTAGAAATGACTTTGCTTTTAAAATTATATAATCCAGAAATAGTTGCTTTCGTATTAACTATTTATTGCACCTGCTTTTTGCTCAATACTATCTATAAATTCTCTATCTTCTTTCAATATCATTACTTTAAAATTAAACATAGTATTTATTCTAAGTTTTTTTAAATTTCATTTGCAAATACACAAGTTTCCTTTTAAGGAAACAAATTCTTCGATTCTGATAAATTTGTGAAACTATTCTAAATATCACAATTTATCATTATTTTTTGCTCTAAATACTTTATTTTTGCTTACGTTTTTTTATAACAAATGAAAAAAGTCTCAAAAATGAAAGTTCTAATCACTGACGGAATTGCCCCAGAAGGCGCACAAATCATCAAAGATGCTGGTCATGAAATCACTGAAAAATTCTTCTCTCCTGAAGAACTATTAACTGAAATTAAAAATTATGATGCGATTATCGTTCGCTCTGCAACTAAAGTAACTCGTCAAGTTATTGAAGCAAGCAACTTAAAAGTTATTGCTCGAGGCGGTGTTGGTATTGACAATATTGATTCTGCTTATGCTAAAGAGCGTGGTATACCAGTTTTGAATACACCTGGTGCTTCTTCTATCTCTGTGGCTGAACTTACAATTGCTCACATGTTTAATCTTTGCCGTTCAATTTCTTTTGCCAATGCTTCTATGAAAGCAGGTGGCTGGCCTAAAAAAGAACTTTCTAATGGTTTTGAACTTACTGGTAAAACATTGGGAATTATTGGTTTGGGTGCTATTGGTCAGGAAGTAGCTAAGCGTGCTATAGGTTTAGGAATGACTGTTGTTTATACGGGCCGTTCACAAAAAGAGACTAATTTAGATGTGAAATTTGTTGATCAAGATACTTTGCTTGCTCAGTCTGATTTCGTTTCTTTGCATATACCTTATGATAAATCAAAAGGTTATGCAATTAGTCAAGATGAAATTAGTAAAATGAAAACAGGGGCTATTCTTGTCAATACTAGCCGTGGGGAAGTATTGGATGAAGCTGCTCTTTTGGGTGCTTTGAAAACCAATAAACTTCGTGCTGCTGCATTGGACGTTTTCCAAAATGAACCTATTACCGAAGCACAAGCTGAATTAGTTGGTTTGCCAAATGTATCTGTTTCGCCACACGTTGCCGCTGCTACTGTTGAAGCTCAATTGCGTGTAAGCACTGAAATTGCTGAAAAAGTTATAAATAATTTGAAATAATCAATCTTAACGGAATTAAAAAAAAATGTCAATAATAAGACCATTTAAAGCTTATAGACCTTTGCCTAATTTAGCTAAAGAAGTTGCAGCTCGTCCTTATGACGTACTTAACTCAGATGAAGCAAGAATAGAAGTAAAAAATACTCCTCTTTCTTATTTGCATGTAGGCAAACCAGAAGTGGATATAGACCCATCGGTAAGTATCTACGACCCATCTGTTTATTTGAAAGGGAAAGAAAACCTTTGGAATTTGATAAACAATGGCACTTTAATAGAAGAAAAAACTCCAAGTTTATACATTTATTCACTCACAATGGACGGCAGAACTCAAAATGGTCTTGTTTGCTGTTCTTCTGTGGCAGACTATGTAAACGATGTAATCAAAAAACATGAATATACTCGTCCACAAAAGGAAGCAGATAGATGTGAACACGTGCGTGTAACAAATGCACACACTGGCCCAATCTTCTTGACTTATAGAGATAATCAAGAAGTAAATGCTATTGTTTCAAACATTCAAAAAAATCCAGCTGAAACTGATTTTGTGGCATTAGATGGAATTCGCCATCAAGTTTGGGCGATTTCAGATTCTGCAACAATTGAGAAATTAACAGTACTTTTTGGTGCTATACCAAATCTTTATGTTGCAGATGGTCATCACCGTTCGGCGGCAGCTTCAATTGTTGGTTCGGAACGTGCGAAAGCTAATCCAAACCACAAAGGCGATGAGGAATATAACTATTTCTTAGCAGTTCTTTTCCCAAGTACAGAGCTTTACATTATGGATTATAACCGCTTAGTTAAAGATTTGAATGGACATAGCGAAGATGAAGTAGTTGCTGCAATAAGCAAACATTTCACAATCACAAAAGCAGATGGCGAAGTGAAGCCAGCTCGCAAAGGTGAATATGGATTATATTTAGCTAAATCTGGTTGGTATAAATTGCAAGCACAGGATAGCGATTTGCTTTCTGGCGACCCAGTTTCATCGCTTGATGTATCTATTTTGCAGAAATATGCTCTTGATGAAATATTCAACATAAGCGACCCACGAACTAGCGAAAAAATTGATTTCGTTGGTGGTATTCGTGGTATTGGCGAATTAGTTAAAAGAGTGGACTCTGGAGAAATGGCAGCTGCAATAGTGCTTTTCCCAACTGGAATAAATGAACTAATGGATATTGCGGACAGCGGAAACGTGATGCCTCCAAAATCTACTTGGTTTGAACCTAAGTTAAGAGATGGACTTTTTACACATTTCTTAGATTAATACTGAGAATTAACTAAATCTTAACATTTATTGAATAGTTTTGTAATCTAAATAATGAAGTTTAATGAAAAACCAAATGAAAATCAAATCAATTATGCTAAGCGTTTTAATGGTCGGCTTGGCATTAATTTCTTTCTCTGCTTGCGGAAATAAAGAAGAAAAAGTAGAAATCTTAGGTGCTGGGGCTACTTTCCCTTACCCACTTTATTCTAAAATGTTCGATGCATACTTTAAATTGAACACAACAAAAGTGAACTACCAATCAATCGGTTCTGGTGGTGGGATTAAACAATTGATTAATAAAACAGTTGACTTCGGAGCAACTGATGCTTTTATGACAGACAAAGAATTGGAAGAAGCTAAAGTTCCTATCATTCATATTCCTACTGCTATGGGTGCTGTGGCAGTTATATATAATTTGCCAAATATTAAAGGATTGCAGTTAGATGCAAATCTAATTACTAAGCTTTATAATGGCGAAATTAAAACTTGGAATGACTCAAAAATTAAAGAGTTGAATCCAAACATTGCTTTGCCAAGTACTAAAGTGCTTGTAGTTGGTCGCTCAGATGGAAGTGGAACAACTTTTGTATTCTCCGATTTCTTAGCGAAAGCATCGGAAGAATGGAATAAACTTTTGGGCAATGGCAAGACTATTAAATGGCCTACTGGTATTGCTGGAAAAGGTAATGCTGGGGTAGCTGGAATGGTGAAACAAACTCCTGGAGCAATTGGTTATGTGGAATTGGAGTATGCTCTTTCAAATAAAATTGAAATTGCTTCTATTAAGAACAAAGCTGGAAATTTCATTATTCCATCAATTGAGTCTGTAACTGCAGCAGCCAATACTGAAATTCCTTCTGATACAAGAATTAGTATTGCTAATACTGAAGCAACTCAAGGATATCCAATTAGTACATTTACTTGGGTAATTATGTTTAAAGAACAAAATTATAACAATAGAAAAAAAGAGCAAGCAATTACTTTACTTAAGCTTGCAAGTTGGATGATTACAGATGGACAGAAATTTCATAGAGCTTTAAATTATTCACCACTTCCTTCCAATGTGGTATTGCAGTCGAAATCTCTTTTGGAATCTGCTACTTGGGATAATAAATCTTTACTTAAATAAGAAGACCAAAACTTTATGAATGGCGACAAAGTCTTTAAGAACATACTTCTATTATCATTATCGGTACTGATTTTACTTGTCGCTACTGTATTGATATTATTGTTTTCAAATTCATTTGCCACTATTGGTAAATTTGGGCTTTCCAATCTTGTAAATAAAGTGTGGAATCCAATAGAAGGGGAATATGGCGTATTGCCATTCCTGATTGGAACTCTAATCACTTCATTTCTTAGCTTATTAATATCTCTCCCATTTTCAATCACAATAGCATTGTTTTTGGGAGAGTATTTTAAAACGGGCTTTCTAAATTCTTTTGTGAAAAGTGCAGTCGAGTTATTGGCTGGCATTCCATCTTTAATTTATGGATTCTGGGGTTTGTTTGTGGTAGTGCCATTGGTAAGGCAATTACAAACATTTCTTGGAATAGAACCTTATGGTGTCGGACTTTTCACTGCTTCTATTATTTTGGCAATAATGATTATTCCATACTCTGCATCTTTGGGGCAAGAGATAATAAAACTAATTCCAACGGATTTGAAAGAAGCTGGGTTTGCCTTGGGTGCTACTCGCTATGAAGTAATCAGAACTATTATAATTCCATATTCTTTTTCTGGATTAATGGCTGGGGTAATTCTATCATTGGGCAGAGCATTGGGCGAAACAATGGCTGTAACGATGGTGATTGGCAACTCCAATAATTTGCCAACGAGTTTATTTGCTCCTGCAAACACAATGGCATCGCTGATTGCCAATGAATTCAATGAGGCATCGGGCGAAGTTTATTTATCTTCTTTAATTGAAATTGGCTTAATTTTATTTATAGTTACTTCTATAATTAACTATATCGGTAAATTGATTATTAAGAAATTTGCACCACATTCGAACTAATGGCAGAAACATTCAAATATCGCAGATTTAAGGATAAAGCATTCCAAGGTGCAGTTGTAGCAATTGCATTGGTTTCAATGTTACCTTTGTTTTTGATTATATTTTATATAAGTAAAACTGGAATATCTGCTATAAATTGGGATTTTTTAACTCAGCTACCTAAACCCACTGGCGAATTAGGTGGAGGTATTTCAAATGCAATTGTCGGCACATTGATAATGATTTCAATTGCAGCTTTGATGTCTATTCCGCTTGCTATTTTGATAGGTATTTATTTAGCAGAATATAAAGAAAGTAAATTTGCTGGAATTGGACGCTATTGTTTGGATGTTTTGCAAGGTGTACCTTCTATTGTTATTGGGATTATAGTTTATATTTTGCTTGTTAAGCCATTAGGTGGTTATAACGCTTTAGCTGGATCGTTTGCTTTGGCTATGATGATGTTACCAGTTGTAGCAAAAGCAACTGAGGAAACATTGAAACTAATACCTCATAGTTTAAAAGAAGCTTCTATTGCTTTAGGAGTCCCTTACTATAAAACAATTTTAAAAGTAATTGTGCCTACTGGTATGAATGGTATAATTACGGGGATTATTCTTGGATTAGCTCGA
The DNA here is from genome assembly GCA_964650885.1 of uncultured Hyphomicrobiales bacterium. Classification (GTDB taxonomy): domain Bacteria; phylum Bacteroidota; class Ignavibacteria; order Kapaibacteriales; family UBA2268; genus JAPLFM01. The sequence goes on from CAZYXG010000010.1 coordinate 7,763, forward strand.
ATAGCAGGGGAGACAGCTCCTCTACTTTTCACTGCATTTGGTAGCCCATTTATGAGTGTGAAAATAACTGCTCCAATGAATGCTTTGCCACTTTTAATCTTTAACTATGCTGCCAGCCCTTATGAAGATTGGCATAATATTGCCTGGGGTGCTTCCTTTGTACTTTTGGTGCTTGTACTAATATTGAATTTAATTGCTAAATTAATAGCTTCAAGATGGAAAATACAATTTTAAAAATAGAGAACTTCAACGTTTATTACGATACAAATCACGTAATAAAGAATGTAAGTTTAGCATTTGAGAAGAATAAAATCACTGCAATAATGGGACCTTCTGGTTGCGGAAAGACTACTTTGTTGCGTGCTATTAATCGTATGCACGAATTCACTCCGCACGCTCGTACCGAAGGCAATATAATTCTGAATGAGAAAGAGACTTCAGTAAATATTATGGACTTGGATGCAATTGAAGTGCGAAGAAAAATTGGAATGGTTTTTCAAAGACCTAATCCATTTCCGACTATGAGTATCTACGACAACGTGATAGCAGGTTACAAGCTGAACGGTATTAAATTAGACAAAACTAAAGAAGAAGAAACTGTAAGCAAGTCGCTAAAAAAGGCAGCTCTTTGGGAAGAAGTAAAAGATAGTCTGCATAAAAAAGGCACATTCCTTTCGGGAGGCCAGCAGCAACGTTTGTGTATAGCAAGAGCTTTGGCTATGCAACCAGAGATATTGCTATTGGACGAACCAACTTCGGCATTAGACCCAATTGCTACCCAATTTATTGAAGAGCTATTTACTGAATTGAAAAAAGATGTTACTATGATTATGGTAACTCACAATATGTCGCAAGCGGCACGTATCTCAAATAACACTGCTTTCCTTTATCTTGGTGATATGGTGGAATATGGTAAAACAAAGATAATGTTCACCACTCCAATAGATAAAAGAACAGAAGAATATTTAATTGGGAAAATTGGTTAATTTCGCATTACCTATATTAGCACGAAAGAGAAGAAAATAATGAAAGCAGAAAAATTATATAAATTAGAATACAGACTGAATGAATATTTCCGTCATGTCAACGAGATGATGGAATTATCTATTTCAGGATTAAAAAGCCGAGATGAATCTGTTTTGCAGGAAATCAATGGCAATATGGAAACTCGTGCTAATAGATTTGAGCTAAGAATTGACCAAATGTGCCAAATATATATCGCAAAATATGAGCCAAAAGCAAGTGCTTTGAGAAAAGCTATCACAACTATGAAAATGAATAACTCTTTGGAGCGAATTGCAGATCACGTATGCAATGTGAACCGCACTTGTATGACTCTTTTTGATGATAGCTTTGTGAATTATATAAACAGCGATGTATTGAATATATATTATTCAGCAAATAAAATGTTTAAAGATACTATGATAGCAATAGCGACTGACAACACGGAACTTGCTGAAGAAATACGCCAAAGAGATCAAGAGGTCAACGATTACCGAGATACAATCTTGAAAAATGCCATTAAAGAAATGACAATTAATGGCGAAAAAGCAGAAGCTCTCAATAACATAATTAATATTTCCCGCAATATTGAAAGAATAGCAGATATAACTACTAATATCTGCGAAGATTTAATTTACTGTATAGACGGTGTGATAAAAAAACACACTGGCGATTAAATCTAAAATTGGTTCAAATTATAAATAATCTATGGAAGAAAGTAGAAATCAAGGTTTAAGTTTTATTATTGATAAATTAACTAAATCAATAGAAAACAGAGTATCAAAAGATAGCTTTCAAACAAATGTTTTATTAATTAAGAAAAGCGATTTACCTATTATTGCAAAAGCTAAATGGCAATTTAATTGGTTAGAAGAAGTTCAATATCAAAAAAAAGAAGTATTTAAGCTAACTATACTAAGTAATCCTAAAATAATTCAGGGACTTATCAGTTTAGAAGATAGAGATGACCATATCCACGTCCATCTTTTAGAAAGTGCAGAGTTTAATAAAGGTAAAAGTAAGCTATATCTTGGAGTTCCAGGAAATTTAATGGCATTCGCTTGCAAGCTATCTTTTTCAAAAGGTTATGACGGAATTGTTTCGTTTGATTCTAAGACAAATCTAATCAAACATTATGAAAGCACTTTAAAAGCAACTTTGCTATTTGGTAATAAAATGTATTTAGATACCAATAGTGCTAAGAAATTACTTTTGCAGTATTTTAAGGAGTAAAAAATGGCTATTATTAGAGAACCAATTGAAATTGACTTCTTAATTCAATCTTCAGACTGGACTGTAGAAGAATTAGCCATATTTAGAAAGCATTTAGCTGAACAAAAAAAGAATAATCAAAGAGCTAAAATAAAAGCTGTTTCAGTAAATAAAACCAATAAATTCAAAGCTAAAATTGAAGAAGTAATTTAATTAGTTTCATAATTACACTTTACCACAGAAATATCAAACAAGATTCTAGTTCTTAAAGTTAGAATCTTGTTTTAGCTTTAAGCCAAAGTTTGCCCTTCTATGATTTGAAATGAAAAATATCTAAAGTATGAATTTTCCATAAAAAACAGATTATTTGCTATGTAAATGTAAATAAATTTGCAATTTTGTAGTCTAAGAATTTTAGTATTTTTCAAAAATAGAATTTAACAACATGGCACTTTCAAAAATTGTTCCTGCTAATCGTACTGTCAACATCACTTATGCTATTCGAGATATTATTGTAGTTGCTCAAGAAGTAGCGAAAACTGGTAAAAAACTACACTATTTGAACATTGGAGATCCCAATGTTTATGATTTCGTTACTCCTCCTGCCATAATAGAAGCGACAGTGAGAGCTATGCGTGATAATAAAAATGGATATTCTCCATCGGAGGGTATTCCAGAAGCAATAGATGCAATTCGAATGGATGCGGAACGCAAAGGAATTAAGAACATACAGAATATTTTCGTTACTACTGGTGCAGCCGAAGCAATTGAAATTTGTTTGGCAGCATTGCTCAATTCTGGTGATAATTTCTTAATGCCATCGCCTGGCTATCCACTCTATAATGCTGTGCAAAGCAAATTGGAAACTATTGCAAACCATTATAACTTAGATGAAGAAAATGGCTGGCAGCCAGACTTGGAAGATATTAAAGCGAAAGTTAATAACAAAACGAAAGCTATTGTTTTGATTAACCCAAATAACCCAACTGGTAGTGTTTATTCTGAAGAAATTCTTCGTGGTATTTTGGAAATTGCTATTGAAAATGACTTAGTTATTTTTGCTGATGAAATTTATGATAAACTGCTATTTGGCGAAAATAAAATGATTTCCATTGCTGCTCTATCGGAAGAAGCAAGTTGCATCACGTTTTCTGGGATGTCTAAAAATTATATTGCTCCAGGTTTCCGATTGGGCTGGGGAATAATGAGTGGCAAGAAAGAGAATATGGCTGACTATGTAGATGCTATCAACCGTATGCTTCGTTCCAGAGTATCTGCCAACCACCCAGAGCAATATGCAATTCCTGTTGCACTTAATGGCGATAATAGCCATTTGGCTGATGTAAATCGCAGATTGAGAGAACGTTCAAATTTAGTGGCTGAGAAAATATCAAAAATTGATGGTATAAGTTTAGTTAAACCAGAGGGTGCTTTCTATGCTTTCCCAAAAATTGATGTCAAAAATGATTGGGATTTCTGTATTCAATTGCTAAAAGCAACTGGCGTAATAGTAGTCCCAGGAACTGGATTTGGTCAAAAAGCAGGTACTTCCCACTTCAGATTAGTTATTTTGCCTACATTAGAAACATTGAATATTGCTTTCGATTTCATAGCAGATTTCTACAAAGATTATAAAAACCAAGAATAGTATGTCATTGAAAATTGCAATAGTGGGTTATGGACAAATGGGCAAGCAAATTGAATCGCTTGCCCAAGCTGCAGGCTGTCAAGTTACGAATATTTTCGATTTGGACAACCCTATCAAAGAAACTGGTGTATATGATTTCGATGTGGCTATTGACTTCACTTATCCTGATACAGTAATTAAGAATGTTTTGCTTTTGGCAAGACTTAAAAAAAATATTGTATTAGGCACAACTGGTTGGTATCAGCATACGAGCCAAGTGCAAGAAATTGTTAACCAATATAAAATTGGTTTGGTTTGGGGTTCAAACTTTTCTGTGGGTATGCAAATTTTCAATAGAGTAGTAAGCAAAGCAGCAGAGTTAATCAATCCACTCAATGATTATGATATTTTTATGCACGAACTACACCACAAACGCAAGAAAGATAGCCCAAGCGGGACTGCCGTTACTTTAGCCCAAGCTATTCTTGATAAAGTAGATAGGAAAATTATAATTGAGAGTGACAAAGTTGATTCTGAAATATCTCCAAATGCCTTACATGTTAGCTCCACTCGTGGCGGTGAAATAGCAGGCACTCACACAGTATATTTGGACTCAATCGCTGATACTATTGAACTTACACATAGGGCAAGAAATAGAAGTGGTTTTGCAAGTGGCTCACTAGTGGCAGCAAAATGGGTAGCTGGCAAATCAGGATTTTATAATTTCGACAATGTGATGGATAGCATTTGGGAAGGCAAATGAATTTAACTAAATTGATTTTAATTCCAATTTTGCTATTATCTTTAATTTGTTGCCAAACAGTTGCAAATACAAGTAATACTGAATTAGTAAATATAGATTCAACTCAGCTTACTGCAAACTTAGTTTACGACAAAACTAAACCAATTTATAAAGCTGAAATTGATGATTTGACTTTAGAAAGCAATGGCAATCAATTCGTTGGCAAAGAGATTCGCTTTTTCAATCGTGGTTCGCAAGTATTAAAGATTGATTCATTAGTTGGAAGTTGCAGTTGTCTTACCTCTAAAATCACTTTGGGCAATGTGCAAGCTATGGGATATGGCAAATTAGTAGTAAGCGTGAATATTAAAGAATTGGCAGCCGTGCCATCTAAGTTAGAATTAAAAGTTTATTCAAATGCAGTAAACTCCCCAATAACACTACCGATAATAGTTAAATAAATAATATTTTAACTTTTTTCATTTTCTTTTGTAACTTTATTTAATTCGCTAAGTTATTACTTCAAGGGTGCGATGCAGAAAAGATTAAAGGAATATAACGATTCCCAACTCTTTGCTCTAATTAAGAACAAAGATGTCCAAGAGAAAGAAGCTTTCGCAGAGCTTTATGATCGTCATTCGCCTAGAGTCTATGCATATTGCAGGAAGTTCTTTCATGATAACGATAAAGCAAAAGATGCTTTCCAAGAAGTATTTATTAGGTTCTATCAGTCTTTGCCAAAATTAGAAGAAATGACAAATTTGCCTGCTTTTCTAATTAGGATTACTAGAAACTATTGTATTTCTATGAAAACTCAAGAAAGAGATACAGTCTCTTTTGAGGATTATATGGTGCAGAGCGAAAGCTTTATCAAAACTATGGAACAAAAAGAATTGCTAGCTCTTGTGGATATGGCTTTAGGGTTAATACCAGAAGATATGCGAGATATATTGATTCTCAGAGAATATACTGGGCTATCGTATTTAGAAATTGCAGAAGTTAGTGAGGACACAATAGACAATGTGAAAGTGAAAATTCACAGAGCTAGAAAGAAAGTAAGAGAAATTCTTGCACCTTACATGAAAGAATTGAATTTGACGAATAATAAATAAACCATTACGGTTATGGAAATGAATAACGAAAAATATTCTGAATTGCTCAGTAGAATCATAGATGGTGAAGCATCTGGATTTGAAGAGCAAGATTTATATTCAGAATTATCGAACAATACGGACTTACAAGCTGAGCTAAGCGACAACTTGAAAATAAAAGATGTGATGGCCAAAGATATAGAAGCATATATTCCGCCATCTGAGTCTAAAGCTTACATTTTAGGAGCTATTGGTTTGGCTGCTGCACCTGTTGCAGCTTCAGGCTTTATGGCAAACTTTGCTAATATGATGCGTGCTTGGTCGGGAGCTGGAGCTGCTGCTATTGTTGCTGTTGCTATTGGTACTGCAGTTTATTTCAATCAGTTTGAATTGAACAATTCAAGTAAAGTAAATAATACCACAACTAAAGAAACACAAAAAGATAATTCAACTTTCTTGCCACCAAGCAAGAACAACATACCAATGACTGTTTCTAATGAAATAGATAGCGAAGAAGCAAAACCAGCAAAAGTAAACCGAACTAACAAAAAAGCAAACTCGGGCAAAGCTAAAACTGTTAGTGGAAGTACAATTAGCTTTAACAAAGATAATGACCCAATTGCTTCGCAAACTGAAGCACCTGTTTTTATAAACAATGACGAAGAATTAGCAGAGAACAATATAGATTTGGATTCTCCTAAAAATGAACAAATTACTCCAACTGCTGAAAGGAAAGAACTTGCAAGTTTGACTCAATCAGAATTGGCTACTAACAACGATTTGAAAGCTGGATTCAGTACAAATAATTCTCTACCAAATACTTTGGGAACAATAGATTTGCAACCCAACAAAAAAGGTACTGGCAATTTTATGACAGAATTAAGTTATTCTGCTGATAATACTTTACAAGTTGGTTTTAAATTTATGCCACATTCGTTTAATGTTTTGGGTATGAATTTAAAAGGTGATGCTGGATTAATAGCTGGTTCAAGAAATAGCTTGATTAGTTTTGCTTACGACCCAACTGACCCAAGTTCTATTCAAAAATCACCTGAAATGCAAGCAATTTGGTATGCAGGTGTGGGCGAGAAATTATATGTTGGTGATGGATATAACTTTGATTTACTTCAAACAAATATTCAACCTACATTGCAATTAAATGGTGGCTTTTCAAATAAAGGTTTCTTCTATAATCCTAATATTGGATTGGATTTGAGTAATCTATTGAATTCTGGTGCATCGCTTAATGTTTCTTATAACGTCTTTGGTTTGTATCAAACTTCAAGCAAAGTTACTGATTCACGCAATGGCTTAATGATAGGCGTTAGCTACAACTGGTAAGCAAAAAATATTTTATAAAATGAAAAAGACTGCTCTCATTAATTTTGGGGCAGTCTTTTTTTTTTGATGGATTACAATGAAATAGATAGCAATGTAAACCTGTTGATAAATTTATTGATCAAACATTATGAAATTTATGAATTCAAAATATAAATCATTTACTTTGTAACAAAACCTTTACTTTTTAATTTATATTGAAAAGACTACAATTGGTAATTGCAAATAGAGTTTTTTAGGGAATTTTACTTTTGAGGATTGAAAATGAGAATAATTATTTTGTTACTACTTTTAACATTTACTTCTAATTTGTTTGCACAAAATAGTGATTGTAGTAGTACAATTACAGGTGTAATTTTTTGTGATGATTTCGATAACAACTTGCCTCTTGCATCGAAATATTTTGAATATAACTCAAATAATAATGACTTTATTGTGATGGATAGCGTTGGTAGGAATGGTTCAAAAGGAATGAGAGTGCTTTGGCAAAAAGGTGAAGTTGGAGCTGGTGGTCTTAGCAAATCTTTTGGTAAAACACCAAATACTTATATTGGAAAAAATGCTGTTATGAAAGATAGTTCATTCAAAGAAATTTATTGGCATTTGGATGTACGACATCAAAAAGGATGGACAGGTGGCGGTCCAGATAAATTAACTCGTGCTTTGGTACTTGCTAACAGCAATTGGGCTACTGGAATGATGGCTCATTTGTGGTCGGGAGGTAAAAACAATGTGTATTTAGGAATGGATCCAGCAAGTGGTGTTACAGTAGATGGTACATTGAAAACTACTAAATATAACGATTTTGATAATTTACGATGGTTAGGTTTCAAAGTTGGAAGTATTGATATGTTTAGTACTGAAAATTCTGGTAGATGGTTTTGTGTGGAAGGACATGTGAAACTAAATACGCCTGGTGCAAACGATGGAGTATTTGAGTTTTGGGTGAATGACACTCTACAAGCTGGCTCTTATAATTTGAATTGGCATAGCACTTGGAACAATGATAAAAACAACATGAATATCAATGCAATATTCTTTGAAAACTATTGGAATAATGGCTCTTCTGTGCAGCAAGAACGTTATATAGATAATTTACTAATTTCTACAAAACCAATTGGTTCTCACGAAACTCCATTATTTATTGAAGAAGTCAAAAAGGAAAAAGAATTAGAGATATATCCAAGTCAAGCTAATAATGGAATAATTATCTTCAACCCACAATCTTTGGCTATAGATAAAGTAGAGGTTTATGACATGAATGGAAAGTCATATTCTATAGAAAGACAAGTAGATTTATTAGATATATCAAGTTTGTCGAAGGGAAGATACTTTGTGAAAATAATACTTTACAATGGCAAAGAAATTAATAGTAGCTTTATAAAAGTGAATTAAGTTAGGAATACGAATTTTTGATAGAAATGTGATTCTTATAATTTGTTCATTTGGGTTAAGCAAAATATTCTTTTGAATATATACGTTCTATATCAAACTTCAAGCAAAGTTACTGATTCACGCAATGGCTTAATGATAGGCGTTAGCTACAACTGGTAAGCAAAAAATATTTTATAAAATGAAAAAGACTGCTCTCATTAATTTTGGGGCAGTCTTTTTTTTTTGTTTACAGTTTTCGATAAACGTCTTTTCTATGTGAAACTTTATAAATTGTAACTAGTTTCTGTTTTTCATCAACAAGGTATAAATTCTAAATTTACCAACTCTGACTTTATAACCTTACCTATCTTCTATAATTTCAATAAGTTCATGAAAATAATTGTCGCTTTTTCAATTCTTCCCATAATTCTCTTGAAATTATTACTTTATCAGTCAGTTGTTTCAATCATATCTTGCTCCTAAATACATTGCAAATATCAGAATTATTTATGTTAATTTTATTATAAATCCTTAGAAATATAATATAAATTAATTTATTTATTGTGCTTTTGTTTTATGAAAGTTTTATAATTAGAGTTTAATCTATCGTAAAAAATCAAATGTTGTTTTTTAGTAATCATTATGTTCGATAAATGTATCTATTTTTTCTTAGTTTTGAAGAATTAAAATAATTTAAGTTTGATAATGGCTACTTTAATAATGCAGTTGGAATATGATGGCTCGGCTTATAGTGGCTGGCAAATTCAAGATAATGCAAAATCTGTGCAGGGTGCTTTAGAAAACGCACTTGAAGTAGTTTGCCGACAAAAGATTTTGGCAGTGGGAGCTGGAAGAACTGATACAGGTGTGCATGCAGCTGGACAAGTTGCAACTGTAGTCAATTTTGATTGCGACATTCCAAGGGTAAAACTCAAAGATGCTATCAATAGATATTTGCCTTTCGATATTCGATTGAAAAATTACTGGATTGTTGATGAAGATTTTAGTGCCAGATTCGATGCAATTCAACGAGAATACGTTTATAATTTGAATTTAAATGGTTCTGTTTTCAAAAGGCAATTTTCGGGATTTGTGAAGTACAGTTTAGATATTGAACAAATGGTAGATTCGGCAGATATTTTTGTTGGTGAGCATAATTTCACTACTTTTTCTAAAGTTAATTTGAGTACAAAAAGTTATATTTGCGATGTGCTTTATTCCAAATGGACTCAAATTGATGAATGGAACTACCAATATAAAGTGGTTGCAAATCGCTTCGTCTATGGAATGGTTCGCTCACTTGTGGGTGCAATGATTGATGTTGGCAGAAAACGCAAAACCAAAGAACAATTGCAAGCAGGGCTTTTGGCTGAAGATAGAATGTTGAATTCTCCTTTTGCCCCTGCCAATGGACTGATACTGAATAAAGTCTATTATAGAGAAAAGTATAATTTTTTGAATAAATAATAATAAAATGATTGCATACGAAAAGTTATTAAGTACGATTTATAAAAAGAAATCGCTATTGTGTGTTGGTTTGGATACTGATATTGATAAAATTCCAATTCATTTGGGACGAGATTTGGAGGCAATATTAACATTCAATAAAGCAATAATTGATGCAACTAAAAAATATGTTTCAAGCTATAAGATTAATTTTGCTTTCTATGAGAAGTATGGACAAGCAGGATTTGAATTACTAAAGGAAACTTTCGACTATATCCCAAAAGATATTTACACTATAGCTGATGCGAAAAGGGGAGATATAGGCAATACTTCTGAAAGCTATGCCAAATCTATTTTTGAATATTTCAATGCTGATTCTATTACAGTTAGTCCATATATGGGTTCTGATTCAGTGAAGCCATTTTTGACCTATAAAGATAAAATGGTGTTTTTGCTTTGCCTTACTTCCAATGAGGGCAGCAAGGATTTTCAATACCTGCAAGTAGATGGTAAACCACTTTATCAGCGAGTTTTAGCTACAGCACAAACTTGGGCTGGCTCAGAACAGTTGGGTTTTGTAGTTGGTGCAACTCATCCCAAAGAACTTGAAGAACTTCGAGAATTAGCTCCAGATAATTTCTTTTTAATTCCAGGAATTGGTGCTCAAGGTGGCGATTTAAAAGCAACTATGCTCGCAAATGCTGGAGCAAACAAATCAAATTTTGGTTTGGTCAACTCTTCCCGTGCTATTATTTATGCTTCTAGTGGTGAAGATTATGCAGAAAAAGCTTCCGAAATGGCAAAGCAGACATTCAATGAAATAAATGATGTAATCGGCTGGTAGGAATTAACAAAATGAATGAATTAGAATTGCAACCAAAACTTCATTACTATTTGTCAGACCCTTCAAAGGTTTGGAAAACTGCTAATGGCAAGAGATTACAGGTGCTTTCGCCTGGCAATATTAGCAATAGTGGAGGAGCAGATTTTATAAACATTGCAATTCTGCTTGATGGACTAATTTATATTGGCGATGCTGAATTTGATTTAGATGCTAAAAATTGGTATTTGCATGGGCATAACGATAATCCAGAATTCAACAAAGTGATTCTTCATATAATTTGTGGCGGCGAACCAATCACAAATTTAAATACTTTGCAGATTGACTTGAATGAGCTTAAAGATTTCGAGCTACCTGAGATTGAAAATAAAATTAGTGATTATGAAGAACTGCAACATTTTGCTTTGATTAGATTGATTCGTAAATCGGCTGAATCTCAAAAAGCTATAAATGAGCTGGGTATTGAAAAGGGTTTTGCAAAAGTCGTAACAGACTTTATTGAGCGATACAATGGACGCAAACGTAGGCCAATTTATTCCGCATTGCAATTGAGCGAGCTAGCTGGTAAGGTTTCGAGAAGTGATTCTTATAAGTTCTTGGTGAAGGTGATGAACCATTTGGACTTCCCGCTGCACGATGATTTGTTTGAATTGCTAAAAATGCAAATAATGAACGAAGGTATAGCTTTACGTAGAGAAATTATATTAAATTGCACTTTGCCAACGGCTATTTGTTTGGCAAATGATAGGAATAGAATTGCCTTATTTATGTGGTATTGGGGAACTCCAGCTTTAAGCAAATATGGAATACTTGAAAAACGTTTCCCTGAGCAAAAGCAGAATTACCTTTGGCAGCAGCAGGGAATGCTTGAGTATATTAAAGAAGCAGGCAGACGAAGAAACCTAGTAGCAGAAGCTATTTCAGAATATGGATTAACAGAGTTATTGAAATTCTATAAAATTGGTCGAAGCCATATTGAGCTTTCGGAAAATGAATATGAAGAAGGTGATTAAATGAAGATATTATTTACATTGATTTTGATTTTTACCGCTGTAACTTTGAATGCCAAGAGTTATATGTTCTTTTTGCATAACCGCTTTTTGGAAGAGCAGGGTTTGGAAGGAGTGCATCCTGAATATGGGAAAGTAGAATATAACGAGATACTGACTAAGTTTAAAAACGCTGGCTTTGAAGTTGTAAGCGAAATCAGACCAAAAGATGCCGATGTACAAGAATATGTGGCAAAAGTATCAGCTCAAATAAAAGAACTAATAGCATTGGGTGTGAAACCAAGTGATATTATTGTTGTAGGCACATCTAAAGGTGGCTATATTGCTAAAGGTGTATCTGCTTTTTTGAAGAATAAATACGTAAACTTTGTTTTTATTGGATGCTGCAATCAAGAAGGTAGCACAAATAAAGTGGAATATTATGGCAACATACTTTCAATATATGACATTAGCGATGAAATTGGCACTTCTTGCCTTATGAACAAAGAACAATTTCAAAAGAAGAATATGCCACATTCCAAGGAAATCAAGTTAAAAACAGGTTTAAAACATGGATTTCTTTTTAAAGCATTGCCAGAATGGATAAAACCTACCATAAATTGGTCAAAATTCCGTCATTGAAATCTAATGTTAAATAATTAGAAACATTATAAAAAGTGAGTAGAATCAAGTTATTTGCAATAAATAACTAAAAGTGTATAATTTTATAAATTCAGATAAGTATAGATTCAGCAATTAGTTAAATAATTACGACAATATTAATCGGAAATCAATCCCCAAAAATAAAGTTTTTTTTTGATATTAATTTCTATAATTTTGTTAAATGTATTCAGTGTGTAGGTGAAAAGTTAGTTTTATATTAACTTCCACCAAATATACATACGGATGATAGTTGAAAAAGTTCAGTTGGTAAACTAAAATTAAACCGGCAAAATGAAAAAAACATTTTTAGACTACGCTCTTAAAGTAAGACTGCCAATAACATTGGTGGTGATATTGTCGTCTTTCGCATTGACATTTTATATTTCAAGAGCAGAAAGAGACGGAATTGGTTATGCTCCAGAGCAACCAATAAAATTTTCTCACAAGCTTCATGCTGGAACAATGCAAATTGATTGTAAGTACTGCCATAATGGTACTGATAAATCAAGACATGCAATGGTACCACCTGCAAGCACTTGTATGAATTGCCATACAATCGCTAGAAAAGATAAGCCAGAGATTAAAAAACTGACTGCTTATTATGAAGCAGGCAAACCTATTCCTTGGAATAGAATTCACAAAATCCCTGAATTTGCTTATTTCAACCATAGCGTTCACGTAAATAAAAACATTGATTGTAAAAGTTGCCATGGCGACGTAGCTCAAATGGAAAAAGTTGAGCAAATACACGGTTTCACTATGAACAATTGCTTGAGTTGCCATAGAGCACCGCACGAGAAAATGCCATATTTGAAAAATGTTGCTGTCAATAAAGGTCCTGAAAACTGTGGCGCTTGTCATAGGTAATTGATTTACTATCAAAAGGAAGATTTAAGAAATGCAAGAAAATAAAAACAGAAGAAACTTCTTCTCGAAATTCGGACAAGGTGCAATTGCAACAGCTGTAGCTGCGGTATTGCCAACAAAATTGCTTTCAAAAGCAACAACTACTGAAATAAAAGACGACAAAAAAATTACAGTATCAATTCACTCATCTGCTGTAAAAAGAACAAATTAAGGTAAATGCCCTAATGAATAATGCCATTAATGAAAAAGGTAAACTAGATTTACCTGTTCTAAAGCAAGAAAAAAAAGATGAAGGCATCTCTAAATACTGGAGAAGCTTAAACTTTTTAGAAAATGCGAACAGTAAAGAAGTTAAGAAACTTAAGAAAAACGAGTTTCTTGATGGTGCTAGCGAAGATTTCGATTTGAACTCTATGCCAGAGCCATCTCGCAGGAAATTCTTAGCCTTAGCTTCTGCTGGTGCAGCATTCGGAGCTGTTGCTTGCACTGATTATAGAGATAAAGGTCAAATAGTTGCTTATAACAAAAAACCTGAATCTATATTGCCAGGAAGACCTAATTATTATGCTTCTACTTATACTGAAAATGGTATGGGTTGGGGTATTTTGGTTAAAACAAGAGAAGGTCGCCCAATCAAAATTGATGGGAATCCTGAGCATCCTTTGAATAAAGGGAAAATCAATGCTATAGCACAAGCTAGCATCTTAAATCTTTACGATCCAACTAGATTGAAAACACCTTTGAAGGTAGCAAACAAAGCTTACACACCTGCTAAATGGCAAGATGTAGATAAAGAAATTACTTCTGCTTTGAATTCTGCTAAATCTAGTGGTAAAGAAATTGTTCTTCTTACCCACACTTTGACTTCTCCCTCTTTCAATAATTTGATTACCGAATTCACTCAAAAGTATCCAACTGCGAAAGTTGTTTCTTATGAATTGAATAGTAATGTGAATTATGTGAATGCTTGGAAAGCTTGCTATGGCAATACAAATGTGCCTGTGATTGAATTGAGCAAAGCAAAAATTATTCTTTCTTTGGAATCTGATTTCTTAGGCACTGAAGGCGATACAGTCTTGAATTCTCAGGAATTTACTGTTAATAGAGATATAGAAAAAGTAGAAAATTTCAATAGATTATATTCTGTTGAATCAATAATGAGTTCTACTGGCTCTCTTGCTGATTACAGATTTAGATTGACTCCAGAAATGCAGTATGATTTCTTATTGGCATTGATAAATGAAGTTAGCAAAAAAAGTGGTAAATCTTTAGATTCTACTTCTGCTAGCAAAGTTGCTTCTGCTAAATTGAGTGCATTTGCTGAAAAAAATGGATTTAATGCTAAACACTTAGAAGAATTAGTAAATGATTTGGCTCATAACAATGGTAAATCTATTGCTATGGCTGGTAATCATTTGCCAGAAGAAGTTCATATAGCTGTTAATTTATTGAATGAATTAATCGGTGGCTCTGAACTTTATTCTAAAACACAATCTTATAATAGTTACGGTGCATTGGCAAATGGTAACGATATTGCTAATCTTGCTAATTCAATGAAATCTGGAAAAGTTGGAGTATTAATTAACTTCGATACTAATCCAGTTTATCACTTTGCTAAAGATAGCGGCTTTGCCGATGCTTTGGGAAACGTTTCTACTGTTGTAACTATTTCTGAATTTGATAATGAAACAGCTAAAGCTAGCAATTATGTACTACCTGCTACAAACAACTTAGAGTCTTGGGGCGATAGTAAAGTAAGAACTGGAATCTATAGCTTGGTTCAACCAGTTATCTCTCCAATTTATCCTGAAAATAGACAAAAAGAAGCAATGATTTTGACTTGGCTAAATGATGGTAAATTTGATGTTGATGGCTACCATAAATTTTTAAAAGAAAATAGTATCAATAGCTACTATCCAGCATTTGATTTGATGGTAGATGCTGAAACTTATTGGAATACTACTCTTCACGATGGATTTATCAGTTTTAAAGAAAGTGCAATCTCTCTTGGAAGCTGGAATTCTAATGCTTTTGCTTCATCGAAAAATACTTTGAAGCAACAAGGATTCACAATGTTATTAATTCCAAGTCAATTTTTAGGTGACGGACGTTATGCAAATAATGGTTGGTTGCAAGAATTACCTAACACAGTTACGAAAGTAACTTGGGATAATTATGCAATGGTGTCTCCAGCAACTGCAAAAGCACTTAAAATCAGTTATAAAGAATACGACAAATTCCAAGTAGTAGAATTAACTGCAAATGGATCTACTATTAAATTGCCTGTTTATATTCAAGTTGGTATGGCGGATAACGTTATCGCAACTGAACTTGGCTTTGGTAGAACAGTTTGTGGTGAAGTTGGATTGAATGTAGGTCAGAACACAAATTTGTTTTTATCTGCTAAATCATCGACTCCAAATATTGTGTCAGATGTAAAAGTAACTTTAACAAATGAAGAATATGAATTAGCTGGTGTTCAAGAGCATAATGCTTTTGATGAACCAAATGCTAAAGTTAAAATTCAAGATTTGCATAAAGAACGTGAGATTATTAGAGAATTGACTGTAGCAGAATTTGTTGCAAATCCAAGAGCTTTAAAAGAACACGAAAAAGAAATTATATCAATTGTAGATCCAATTAAATACCCTGGTGTTAAATGGGCTATGGCAATTGATTTGAATAAATGTACTGGTTGCAATGCTTGTACTATTTCTTGCAACGTAGAAAATAATATTCCAGTTGTAGGTAAAGCTCAAGTCGTTAAAGGTAGAGAGATGAGCTGGATTAGAATAGACAGATATTTCTCTGGCTCTCCAAATGCACCTGAAGTAAGTCTTCAACCAATGCTTTGCCAACACTGCGATAATGCTCCTTGCGAGAATGTTTGTCCTGTAGTAGCAACTACCCACAGCCCTGATGGTTTGAACCAAATGGCTTATAATAGATGTGTTGGAACTAGATATTGCTCAAATAACTGTCCTTATAAAGTACGAAGATTTAACTACTTGGATTTCCGTGATGCGGTACAAGATGGTTACTACTATAAAGAATCTGTTAATTTAGTTCACAATCCAGAAGTTACTGTTCGTAGCCGAGGGGTGATTGAAAAATGTACTTTCTGTATTCAAAGAACTTCGGAAGCTAGACAAATAGCTACTGAAAAAGGATTGCCATTGAAAGGTAGCGATGTGGTAACGGCTTGTCAAGAAGCTTGCCCTACTTCTGCTATTTACTTCGGTGATTCAAATGAAAAAGAAGGTTTGATTGCAAAATTAAGAGAGCATAACTTAGGTTATCACGTGCTAGAAGAAATTAACGTTAAACCTAACGTAACATATTTAGCAAAATTAAGAAATGTAAAATCCGAAGGAGAAAAACGTGAGCATTGATTTTTCGGTTGAACCCAAAATTATAGACGGAAAGCGCTCGTTCAAAGAAATGGACAATGCGATTCTCGACCCGGTAGATGCCAAGGTAAATGTCAAATATTTAATGGCACTCGGTTTAACTTTGACAATGTTGTTCATTGGTGCAGCTTCTCTTGGTTGGACATTTTATAAAGGTATTGGAGTTTGGGGTAACAATAATCCTGTTGCTTGGGCATTCGATATTGTGAACTTCGTTTTCTGGATTGGTATTGGTCACGCTGGTACATTGATTTCTGCAATCTTATTTTTAATGAGACAAAGATGGAGAAATAGTATAGCGAGATTTGCAGAAGCAATGACAATTTTTGCCGTTATTACTGCATTACTGTTTCCTTTGATTCACACTGGTCGTCCTTGGTTGGCAGCAATTTATTTATTGCCATATCCAAATCAACACGCTGTTTGGGTGAATTTTTATTCTCCTTTACTTTGGGACGTTTTTGCAGTATCTACTTACTTTATTGTATCGTTCATTTTCTGGTATATCGGTTTGATTCCAGATTTTGCAACAATGCGTGATAGAGCAACAAGTAAAGTTAAAAAAGCAATTTATTCTGGTTTGTCGTTGGGTTGGAGATTCTCTAATCGTCACTGGCAACACTATGAAATGTTATATCTAATCTTAGCAGGGTTGTCAACTCCACTAGTACTTTCAGTGCATACAGTCGTATCTTTCGACTTTGCTACTTCGGTGCTTCCTGGCTGGCACACTACTATCTTCCCTCCATATTTCGTGGCTGGTGCAGTATTCTCTGGTTTTGCGATGGTGCAAAATGCACTTATTGTGATTAGAAAAGTATTTGATTTGGAAGAATTAATTCCAATTAGAACACTTGAGCTAATGAATAAAATTATTATGCTTACTGGTACAATGGTTGGTTATGCTTACGGTATGGAATTCTTTATCGCTTGGTATTCAGGAAGTAAAATTGAATTATTCACATTTGTGAATCGTGCATTTGGTCCTTATGCTTGGGCTTATTGGATTATGTTTACTTGTAACGTGGTATCTCCACAATTATTCTGGGTTAAGAAATTTAGAACTTCAATTCCTATTATGTTCGTAATCGCAGTATTTGTAAACGTTGGTATGTGGTTTGAAAGATTTGTGATTATCGTAACATCTTTGAATAGAGATTTCTTGCCATCAAGCTGGGCTTACTATCGCCCAACAATGATTGACTTTGGATTGTTAATTGGTTCATTTGGATTGTTCTTTACTTTGGTTCTTTTATTTGCTAAATATGTACCTTCTATTTCGATAGCTGAAATTAAAGCAATTAAAGATGGTGCTCAACCAGACCATCACGTATTGGAACATGCAAATCACGATGACCAGGGACATTCGCACAATGTTGCAGCTAATCAAGGAGCTAATTCGTAATGGAAAACAAAAAATTATACTCTGTTGCAGCTACTTTTGATGACCCGAACAAAATAATGATTGCGGCTGATAAGGTATCTGATGCAGGATACAAAAAATATGATGTAAATACTCCATTTCCTCTTCACGGAATGGATGATGCAATGAAATTACCACCATCAAAAATCGGTTATTTCACAATTACTTTTGGTTTGACTGGTACTTCTTTAATCTTGTTCTTTATTTGGTGGATTACATCGGTGGATTATCCTCAAGTAATTGGTGGTAAACCTTTCTTTGGTATTCCAGCATTTATTCCAGTTACATTTGAAGCAACAGTATTATTAGCTGCTATTGGCTCTGCTTTAACATTGATAATTTACTTCTTTAAATTTCCAAACAACTCTCATCCATTGCACGATACTGAGTATATGAATGCAGTGTCATCTGACGAATATGGAATTTACATTGAAGCTCAAGACGAGAAATTTGATTTGGAAGGTGTTAAATCACTTTTCAATAGTTTAGGTGCTAAAAAGATACATGAAATTTATTACGAAGAAGAATTTTTAACGCAAAAATTCAGTTTGTTTGATAAAAAGTTCATAATTGGTTTGGTTGTAATTGCAATCTTTACAAGTTTTAGTGCTTATATGCACTTAAATAAATTGCTTTATATCACTCCTTTTAATTGGATGGTGGAACAACCTAAAGTAAGTGCTCAGCAAGCTTCGACTTTCTTTGCAGATGGTTTTGGAATGAGAACACCAGCAGAAGGAACAGTAGCAAGAGGATTCATTCCTTACGCTTTTACTGGTAAACCTGAAGAAGCTGGTAAGTATTTATCTAATCCTTTGGAAGCAAACGAAAGAAATATTGACTTAGGAAAAAGAAAATATTTAACATTCTGTAGTCCTTGCCATGGCAACTATGGAAATGGTGAAAGTAGATTAAATGGTCAGTTCCCTAATGGTCCGACTTTACATTCTGATAAAATTGTAAATTGGCCTGATGGACAGTTATACCACGTAATTAGCGAAGGACAAAACGTAATGCCTGGATATAGTAAACAAGCTACACGTGATGAAAGATGGGCAATAGTACTTTATGTACGTACACTACAAAGAGCAATGAACGCAAAGGAGAGTGATTTAAAATGAGTTCACATACACCACACTACGAAATAAAAAACTTACCAGCTAATGTATCTAAATGGGGCTTCGGCTTATTAGGTGTTGGATTGGTATTAGCAGTGTTAGGTTTCACTATGGATCACAATAACTCTGTACGTTTATCTTATGCTAGTTTGATTGCTTTTATGTTTTTGATGAGTATAGGATTGGGTTCTTTATTCTTAGTAGCATTAGAGTATATCGCAGGTGCAGTATGGTCTTTGCCATTTAGAAGAATTGCAGAAACATTATCGTTATTGGTTTTAGTAGCACCTATTTTTGCTATACCTGTTTTAATGAACATGCACCACATGTATGAATGGACTAATTTAGAAGTTGTTGCTAAAGATAATGTTTTATCTGCAAAAGCACCTTATTTGAATATAAATTTCTTCTATGCACGATTCATTGGAATTATAGCTGTGTTAGGAATATTTTATTGGGCTTTTACAAGAAACTCATTGAAACAAGATATAACTGGTGATCAAAAATTAACGAAAGCAAATGTTAGATTGTCTGCATTGTTCTTACCATTATTTGCAATTGGTTTGACTATGCTTTCAATTGACTTTATGATGTCACTTGAGCCACATTGGTTCTCTACAATATATGGTGTTTACTATTTTGCTGGTTCATTTTGGGCTGGAATTTCAGTAATAGCTTTTATTGCTGTTAATATGAACGCTAAAGGAATGTTGGGTAGCTGGGTTAATAAGAATCACTTCTATAGCTTAGGTGGTTTTATGTTTGCTTTTACTGCATTCTGGACATACATTGCATTTTCACAATTTATGTTGATTTGGTACGCAAATTTACCAGAAGAAACATTTTGGTTCATTCCAAGAATGTCTGGTGGTTGGTCATTAGTGTCTATATCTTTAATAGTGTTTCACTTTATTGTACCATTCTTCTTGTTGATTCAGAAAAATTCAAAAACAAATCCATCAAGATTGAAATCAGTCGCTGTTTTGATTGTTTTTGTACACATACTTGATTTATATTGGTTGACTTATCCTTCTTATAGTAAACATTTAGCACATACGGCACACGATATGACTAAATCTCAATTAGAAGCGATAATTACAACACCTGTCTTTGGGTTTTTAGAATTAGGTTTTATCGCTTTAGCTCTTGGAGTACTTATAACAGTATTCAATATGGGTGCTAAAGGTAAAAATATGATTCCACTTAAAGATCCAAAATTACAAAGAGCAATTGATTTTCATTTGTAATTAGTACATTTTTAAAAATAAACATTAAATAAAAATGGAAAACAAAGATTTAAACGAGATAAAAGAAGAAATAGACTTTGCAGCAGTTATAGCAAGTCCTATTAGAATGTTTCCACTAGCTTATGTAATATTGCTTATTTCATTTGTGATTGGCGGTGCATTTTATATTAGCTCTATGGATTCGATGTCTGACAATAATAGCAAATTTAAAACTGCTGCAAAAAACGCTGAAATGACTGATTTGGCTACTAAGCCAGCTGTTACTTTGGCTGGAGTTGATGTGAAGTTAGTTGGAAAACCAACTGATGAATTGTTAGCTAAAGGTGCTGATTTGTTTGTTAAAAATTGTGTTTCTTGCCATGGCGAAAAAGGCGAAGGCAATGGAGTAGCTGGTGCTGGTTTGATACCAAAACCACGTAACTTTACAATTGGAGATGCTTGGAAAAATGGTCGTAAAATTTCAGGCATATATAAAACTTTGGAAGAAGGTATAGCTGGTGGTGGAATGGCTTCTTATAGTTATTTGCCAGTAGATGATAGATTTGCTTTAGTTCATTATGTTAGAAGTTTCAAAAAAGACGATGCTCCAGAAATTACTGAAGAAGAATTAAGCGATTTAGAATTGACTTATACTTTATCTAAAGGTAAAGATTCAAAAGCTCAAATCCCAGTTAAAAAAGCAACTGAGATTATTATAGCGGAAAACAAAGCTGGAAAAACTGCTAAAATTTCTGCAATGTTGATTAAAGTGAATTCAAGCGAATCAACATTATTCAATAAAGTTGCTAGCAATAAAGAACGTTCATTGACATATTTGATGGATAATCAAAATTGGAAATCAAGTTCTTCAGAATTTTTGAAACAAGTTTCTTCGGCATTGGCCACTAATGGCTTTAATGGTGAAGTTCTGAAATTAAACCGTAATGATGTGTCAGCTCTTCATAGCTACTTAGTCGGTTTATATGCTTCGGCAAACTAAAATGAAAAAAATAATCTTATTTGTTTTATTATTCATTCCGTTATTTACAGCAATAGCTGCTGATACTACTGGTTTGGATAAACAAATTGAAGTTGGAATTGATGATAAAAGATGTCTTGGGAAAAATATTCCCCTTGATTTGAAATTCAAAGATTCTGATGGTAACGAAGTTCTTTTAAAAAATGTAATCAAAAAACCAACTATATTTACTTTAGTTTATTTCGATTGCCCAGGTATTTGCACACCATTGCTTGAAGGTTTGATAGAAGTATTGAATCAGAAAACTATGGACTTTACTGCTGGCAAAGAATTTGACATAATCACTGTAAGTTTTGACCATAAAGAAACTCCTGAAATTGCAAAGCGATGGAAGGACAAACACTTAAAAGATTTAACAAGTCCTGTAAGTTCTGAAGGTTGGAGATTCTTAGTAGGGGATAGCGTTACAGTAAGAAAACTTACTGATGCTTTTGGTTTTAGATTTAAGAAAGATGGTGAAAGAGACTATTTGCATGGAGCTGCTTTGATTGCAGTTTCACCAAAAGGTCAAATTATTAGATATATCTATGGTACTTCATTTTTACCATTTGATATAAAAATGGCAACTGCCGAAGCCAACCGTGGCGAACCAGGACCAACTGTAGCAAAGATATTAGATTTATGCTTTAAGTACGACCCAGCTGGCAGAAAATATGTGTTAAATTTAACACGTATTGTTGGAACGGTAATGCTATTGACTATTGGTCTTTTTGCAACTTACTTATATAGAAGTGGCAAAAAGAAAGACAAAGAAAATGACTTAAAAGTCGTTAACGAACAAGAAAACAAAGAAATTTAAAAATAAAACTATCTGACTTTATCGGAGGATAATAATATAATGAGTACAAACTCCATAGGAACGGTTAATTACCTAAACGTTGATAAATCAATCTGGTCTTGGATATACACCACAGATCATAAGAGAATTGCCTTGATGTATCTTGCAGCAATGATGATGTTCTTCTTGGTAGGTGCTGGTTTAGGTTTTATAATGAGACTTGAATTGATGACTCCTGGAAAGACTGTAATTGATGCTCAAACATACAATTCTTTCTTTACACTTCACGGTGTGATAATGATTTTCTTATTTATCATTCCAGGTATTCCAGCTGTATTTGGAAACTTTTTCTTACCAATTCAAATTGGTGCGGAGGACGTTTCGTTTCCTAGACTTAACTTACTTTCTTTTTACTTATATGTAATTGGTGCTTGCTTAGCTTTGTATTCAATATTTTTTGGTAAAACAATTATTGATACTGGCTGGACTTTCTATGTCCCATACAGTTTGACGACTGGTTCTGATGTAATGTTGCCTCTGATTGCTGCATTTGTTCTTGGTTTCTCTTCAATTTTGACTGGTTTGAACTTCGTTACAACTATTCATAGAATGAGGGCTCCAGGTATGGACTTCTTTAAGATGCCTTTATTCTGCTGGGGACTTTATGCTACAGCTTGGATACAAGTAATTGCTACCCCAATTATTGGTATTACAATTGTATTGGTGCTTTTGGAAAGAACCGTTGGTATTGGAGTATTTGACCCTGCAAAAGGTGGAGACCCAGTTTTATTCCAACACATGTTTTGGATATACTCACATCCTGCTGTATATATTATGATTTTGCCAGCTATGGGTTTAGTGTCCGATATAATAGCAACATTTGCAAGAAGACAAATATTTGGCTATAGCGTTATGGCAATAACATCTATGTCAATTGCATTGATTGGATACTTTGTTTATGCTCACCATATGTTTACTTCTGGTATGGATGACACTGCGAAAATTATTTTCTCTTTCTTTACATTCTTAGTAGGTATCCCAACTGGTGTTAAAATCTTCAACTGGGTTGCTACAATGTATAAAGGTTCTATTGATTTAAAAACTCCTATGTTATTTGTATTAGCATTTATATTTATCTTTTCAATCGGTGGATTGACTGGATTGGTTTTGGGTGCTTTGCAAACTGACATTCACCTACACGATACATATTTCGTAGTTGCCCATTTCCATTATGTAATGTTTGGTGGAACTGTGTTTATCTTCTTTGCAGGATTGCACTATTGGTTCCCTAAAATGTTCGGGAAAATGTACAATGAAAAAGTATCGAAAGTGGTAGTAGCTTTAATGTTTGTTGGTTTCAACACTCTATATTTCCCAATGTTTTTAATGGGTTATATGGGAATGCCTCGTAGATATTATGAATCATTACCAGAATATACCACATACCATCAAGTTTCTGCTGTTGGTTCTTGGATATTGATTTTAGGTATTTTATTGATGGTTGGAAATTTCTTAGTTGCATTAAATGGCAAAAGAATGGCTAAACAAAATGAATGGGATTCTATGACATTGGAATGGACAAATGCGGCAACGCCACCAGTTACTTTGAATTTTGATAAAATACCAACTGTTACAGCTGGTCCTTATAATTATCCTGATTATTCAGATAGCGAAGGTAACCCTTCATTAGAAATACTTGGAGAGAAACATTAATATGAGTCACACTGCAGAACATTCTCACGACGCAAGTCACGCTGAAGTACACGTACACAGAGACGACTTTGGTTCAAAACTTGGAATGTGGTTATTCCTTTTCACTGAGGTAATTCTATTTGGTGGTTTATTTCTTCTATACTTTAGTTATAGAGTGAAATATTCGCACGATTTCCACGAAGGAGCAATGGAACTTGACCTTGTGAAAGGTACAATGAATACTGCAATCCTTTTGACATCAAGTTTAACAATGGCGTTGTCTATTTTATTCCTTACAAAAGGTAATAAAAAGTGGTCATTGATTCACTTGGCTGTTACTATTCTTTGTGGTTTCGGTTTCTTGATTAATAAATATTTTGAATACGGACACAAAATTGAATTAGGAATTTACCCTTCTAAAACAAGTGGTGAATTAATGAATATGCCTGAAGGCCAACAAGTATTTTTTGGACTTTATTGGGCAATGACTGGCTTGCATTCATTCCACGTAATAGTGGGTATGATTTTACTTTCATACTTTGGTGTGCAAATAATTAAGCAAACTAAAGTAACTCAAGAAAACTATGCAAGACTTGAGAACGGTGGACTTTACTGGCACTTGGTGGATTTGATATGGATTTTCTTATTTCCATTATTCTACCTTTTGCATTAATAATCGATTATTAAACAAACACAATAGTTAATAAAAATGAGTCACGGAAACGAACACGCAGAAGAGCACCACTCAGTTGGATTAGGAACATACTCAATAGTATGGTTTGCTCTATTAGCTTTGACTGCAATTACTGTAGCTGTTGCAGGTATAAATTTAGGTGATTACACTCTTTTTATTGCAATGCTTGTAGCTTCAATAAAAGCTATGATTGTAATAAACGTGTTTATGCACGTTAAATTCGACAATGTCGTTGTGAAATGGTTTTTGGCAGTATGCGGAATAATATTCGCAATAATGTTCATATTCCTTGCTTTCGATGTTTTGTTAAGATATTAAATTTGAATTAAGAGGAAATTAAATGTTTAAGGCTGGCGCAAACTTATATGCAAATAGTGTAGATGCTACTATGCTCTACATAATTTATATTTGTATTTTCCTGTTATTGGGAATTACTGCGACAATGATATTTTTTGTCTTTAAGTATAGTCGTAAGAAACACCCAAGACCTCAACAGATACATGGAAATGTGACTTTGGAAGTTGCTTGGACTATAATTCCCACGATAATAGTAATTTCTATGTTCTTTGTAGGTATTGCTGATTACGGTCCATTGAGAAAAACTGCAAAGTTTGACCATAAAATTAAAGTTTTAGGTTATCAATGGGGTTGGGAATTTACTTATGAGAATGGCTATAAAACTGAAAAATTACAATCACCAGAAGGTTCTCAATATATTGGTGATACTTTGTTTATTCCAGTGGGAAAAACAACTCGTTTGGAAATTACTTCTAATGATGTATTGCATAGTTTTTATGTAC
Source organism: uncultured Hyphomicrobiales bacterium (assembly GCA_964650885.1). Classification (GTDB taxonomy): domain Bacteria; phylum Bacteroidota; class Ignavibacteria; order Kapaibacteriales; family UBA2268; genus JAPLFM01. The sequence goes on from CAZYXG010000010.1 coordinate 33,135, forward strand.
CAAGCTTTAGATTGAAAGAAGATGCTGTACCTAAAAAACAAGGTTGGATGATTTTGCAACCTGAGACTATTGGTGTATATGATATCGCTTGTGCTGAATATTGCGGTAAAGCTCACTCAAGAATGTATGCAAGATTGGCTGTAATTTCTCAAGCTGACTTTGATGCTTACTTAGCTAAAAACGCTAAAAAGAAAGACGAAACTAAACCTGCTGATACTAAAGAAGCTGTCGCTTCTACGGAGCCAGCAACTGAAAAAAAGAGTCACTAAACCCTGATTTGCTTAATAAAGCTTATCAAGTTGCACTTTTTAAGAATTGTTTCTATTGCCATAGTTTAGATGGGGCAACCAAATCTGGCCCATCATTTACTGAGTTGAAAAAAAAGCAAAGAATAGTTTTTGAAAATGGAATTGAAAAGCAAGTTGCAATTGATGAAGAATATCTAAGAAGCTCAATTGTGAATCCTGGCAAACAAGTGGTGAAAGGTTTTAAAAATTTGATGCCTGAATTGGGTAATAGATTGAATAAAGAAGAAATTGATTTGCTAATTTATTATCTAAATAGTGTCAAATAGTTCTATGAAAATTAAGTATTACTATAAATTAGTAGCAGATTTAGCTAAAATTAGAATATCGGTATCGGTAACTTTTACTGTGTTGGTTGGATATATTTTAGCAAAAGGAAGAGTTGATATTGAGTCAATTTATTCTTTGATTGGGGTGTTTTTGCTGTCCTGTGGTTCGTCGGCTTTTAATCATTTCCAAGAGTGGAAATTTGATAAGTTAATGAACAGAACAAAGTTTAGACCTATTCCATCAGAAAATATGTTGCCCAATCAAGTGTTTGCATTGGCTTCTATCTTTGCTCTCTCTGGTTTATATGTGTTGCTTGTTTATACAAATATTGAAGCTTTCTTATTGGGAGTTTCTGCTTTAGTTCTTTATAATGTAATCTATACTCCAGCAAAGAGAATTACTTCTTTGGCTGTGATTCCAGGAGCTTTTATTGGCTCTATACCACCTATGGTGGGATATGCAGCAGCAGGTGGAGATTACTTAAGTATGGAAATACTTGCTCTTGCAATTTTTATCTTTATTTGGCAAATGCCTCACTTTTGGCTTTTGTTGTTGATTTATGATGAAGATTATAAAAGAGCTGATTATCCAACTTTAACTCAGTTTTTAACTTTGGAGCAGCTGAAAAGAATTACGTATTCTTGGCTACTTGGGTTAGTGGCAAGTGGAATCTTAATTTCATATTTCGCTGCTAAAACAAACAAAATTGAATTAGTTATTATATTTTTTGTTCTTGGTTGTATTTTAGCTTATAAGACTAAATATATAACAAATTTAGACACGGACTTTATTGGTTATAAAAAAGCATTTAAGATAGTAAATTACTATGTACTTGCAGTAATAACCATATTAACTCTAAACAGGTTGATTTTTTAAGTAAAGGTAAAAAATGGAATTATTAGAAAGCTTAGTTATCCCTGTATCGAAAGGGCATTTGGAACTTCTTAGAATACTTTTGGTATTGGCTCATGTTTTATTTATGGGCTATACTGCTGTGCTTTATGGTAGTACTATGCTTTCGGTTTATTATAACCGTATTGCTAAAAAAACAGGTGATACTTCTTTTTATATGTTAGCAAAAGAAATTATTGATACTGTAACATCTGCTCCAACCATTTGGTTTGGTTTGGGTATTGCTCCATTGATAGGTTCGATTTTGCTTTACACTCAGCTATTGGCTGGAATGAAATCGCCAGTATTGGCATTGTTAATTATTTCATTAGTATTTTACTGTGCAGGTATAGCTGTTGTTTATATCTATAAAGGTTCGGTAAATTTATCTTCTGTATTGAGCAAATTAGGTCCATTAGATAGCGGTGTTTCAGAATTGAAAAGCAATAACGCCAACAATAATAACACATTGGCTATGTGGAGTTTTATTTTGTTGACTTTTTCTGCTTTGTTCTTTTTTGCAGGTGTTAACATTGCTTCAAATCAAGAAGCTTGGGGTACTGGAATATTAACTTACATTTTTACAGGTGGTTCTTTATTGAAAATGTTATTCTTCGTAATATTTTCAGTAATAATTGCAGCAGTTACTTTCCTTTATATGACTTTTGTTTGGGAAGGCGGACGTAAATTGGATAGTGATACTTTGGCTGAATTTGCAAAAAACAAATTATCAAGATTGGCAATTTTATTTACAATTATTTTACCGTTGACATTAGCTTTTAACTTATTGACAACACCAAAATTTGCAGTAAACCCAATGACATTTATATTTGCCGCAGTTGGTGGTATATTAGTTGTACTTTGCGGAGCAATGCTTTATGGTATGGTTAAAGAAAATAAAGTAGAACGCTCAAGTAATGCTTTTTGGATGTTAGTTTTTGCTTTGATTTTCTTTGTTGTAAAAGAGCAATATGCTTTCAATATTTCTTCTTACGATAATTTGCTTGTTTTGGCTAGCAAACATGAAGAAATGGAAGCTGGTAAAAAAGGACACGGAGCTGCTGAAGTTAAAGTTAATCCAGAAGAAATATTTACAACTAAATGCTCTGCTTGCCATAAATTTGATGTGAAGCAACCTACAGCTCCTTCTTATAATGAAGTTGCTAAAAAATATGTTGGTAAAGAAGCAGAAATGGTAGCATTTATTTTGAACCCAAAACCAGTAAATACAGCTGAATACCCATCGGGTATGCCTAACCAAGGTTTGAAACCTGCTGAAGCAAAAGCAATGGCTGCTTGGATACTTGAAAAAACTGCTGGCAAATAATTCTTTCAAAATATAATCTTTTTAAAAAGCTGTCCAAAAGGGCAGCTTTTTTTGTTTTACTTCAAAATTAGGAAAGAAGTAAAGAAATATTAATTAAATTTACGATTAGAAGTTTAACAAATGAATGAAATAATGGCTGACTCACTATTTACAAAAATAATTAATCGGCAAATACCTGCTGATATAGTTTATGAAGATGACGATGTATTAGCTTTCAATGATATTAGCCCTCAAGCTCCAGTACACATATTGATAGTTCCCAAAAAGCAAGTAGAAACCATTAACGATTTCCAAGATGACGATGCTGAATTAATTGGCAAAATTGTACTTGCTGCAAAAAGAATTGCCAAAGAAAAAGGATTGAGTGATAATGGCTATAGATTAATATTCAATACAAATGCTGATGCGGGACAAACAGTATTTCACGTACATTGCCATTTGATTGGTGGTAGAATGCTAAACTGGCCTCCAGGATGATGATATTGTAATTTGAAGAATCATTCTTAACTTTGTAAATGAAAATGACTAAAAAAGAAATAATAGCAGAAGCTCATAGGGTTTTAATTGAGGAAAGCAACGCAATTGCTAAGGTGGTTGAATATAATAGTAACAACTTAGCTGAAGCTGTGGATTTGCTCGCTAATGCGAACAAAGTAATATGCACTGGAGTTGGCAAAAGTGGATTAATTGCTCAGAAAATCGCCTCGACTTTTTCAAGCTTGGGTATTCCTGCTATTTTCTTGCACCCAGTGGAAGCTCTCCACGGAGATATTGGCTCTGTGCAGCAAGGTGATGTTACAATTATGCTTTCTAAATCTGGTGCTACTGAAGAGCTAATAACTTTGTTCCCCTTTTTGGAATCACGCACCAAAATTATTTCAATTGTTTCAAATAGAAATTCATTTCTTGCTAAAAAAAGTGAGATTTTCTTAGATGCTACAATTGATAAGGAAGCTTGTGCAATCAATTTAGCACCAACTACAAGCACAACTGTGGCTTTGGCAATAGGTGATGCTCTTGCAGCCTGTTTAGTGAAAGTAAAGAATTTCTCAGTAGAAGATTTTTCATTAAATCATCCACTTGGACAATTAGGCAAGAATCTTACTTTAAGAGTGGAACACGTTATGCACTCCGGCAACGATTTACCAATTGTTTCCAAAAATGATTCATTTAAAGATGCAATTGTGGAAATAACTCAGAAAAACTTGGGTTGTGTTTGCGTGCTTGATGGAGAAAAACTTTGTGGAATTATTACTGATGGTGATGTGCGAAGAGCATTGGCAAAAACAGACTCATTAGCGAGTTTAAGTGTGAGCAATGTAATGACAGTAAATCCAATTTCAGTTAAAAAAGATGTTATGCTTGGCGATGCTTTGGGAGTAATGGAACACAGAAAAAGTCAAATAAATGTTTTGCCAGTTATTGATGATGAATATAGATGTATCGGTGTGGTTAGATTGCACGATATAGTGAAAAGTAGTAATTAATTGATTGCTACTTTTTCTTTTGTGATTTTTATGTTTTTCACTACTGTTCCTTTTGTGCCAAATGGCTCTAGCAGAACTCCGTTGCGGCTGAACTGAACAGCTCCAACGTTACCTTGATTGATAATAAAATATGAAGTGGCACCCCAGCGGCGTTTCATATTTGCAGTCATTAGTATTTCTTCTTCTTTTTTGCCATCTATATTCACTTTCAGCCAACATTCGTCAATTGAGAATGCTTCTAATATAAGTGAATCGCTTCCGCCAGCATCGAAATAATCCATAAGTCCTTTTTTGTCGCTAAGTATAGCAGTATCAAGTGTTTTCGGACTTATATCAATAATTGAATTTCTGGATTCAATATTGAAGAAAGACAAGTAAATTCCACCTACAATCACAGCTATTCCTAGTAGCAATACTATGTATATTTGGGTTTTATTAGCACCTGGCTTAGTTAAACTAATCGGATTAAGAATATTAGGTTTATCAACTCCTTTATTAACTTTTAGATTATTAATAGAATTATTGATATTTTTGTTTTGTTGTTGTTTGTGTTTTTTAGAAATATCTTCAAGTTCATCAATAACTTCAGCTTCGCTAATCTTTAAATATTTCAAATACATTTTTAGATGTGAAACACCATAAACAGGAGGGAGTTTGTCGAATTCTCCTTTCTCGATATCTTTGATAACAGATAGTCTTACCTTGGTAATATCGGCTACTTCTTGCTGCGACTTACCTAAAGATTCTCTTTTGTCTATGATTATTTTTGCAATTTCAGACATTAACAAAAAATAAAGAGTAAAAAATGTTTAAGAGAATAGAACTATTTGTTCTAACTATATTGTTTGTGAGCCAGTTACACGCTCAAAACAACTCTCTTGATAGTATTCAAGCAAATTTAGTACCAAACAAGATTGAAGAAACAAGCTTAAAAAGTGACAAAAAACTTTATGAAAATAACATTATTTTTCAAGATTGCAAAGAAAATAATGAAAAAGATATTAAAAACTTGATTTTATTAGTTTTAAATGAAAATTTATTGGAGCAAAACAGAAATAAAGATAGTTTATTTACATCTGAAAATCTCCCTAGAATTCCTGAAAACGATTATTTATTTAATGGACACAAACGATTTACTCCTTCTGGAGTGAATCCATACCTTGAAACTAAAGTGAATACTAAAGATATTCTAATTTATGGTGGTGGTTTGGGTGTATTATTTATGGCTCAGCATATCTACCAAATAAAAGAAAATTGGAAAGATAAGGCATCATTCAAATTTCAAGAAGATGGCGTTTATTCACTTTGGTCGGATAAAGCAACTCATTTTTTTAATACATATTTTCCGTCTTATATGTTTAGCGAAGGACTAATTGCAATGGGCTTTAGCAAGAATGATGCTGTGCTTACTGGCTCGATAATGGGCTTTGCTTACCAGACTTATGTGGAAGTACTAGATGGCTATGGTGCAAACTATGGATTTAGTCCATCGGATTATGCTGCAGATTTTGTTGGGGCAACTTTTTATTTTTTACAGAATAGATATGGCTTGGCAGAATATGTTACACCAAAATTTGCGTATATTCCAGCTTCTTGGCATGGCGAAAAACTTAGAGTGCCACACACAAATTTCATTGATGATTATAGTTCGCAAACAACTTATCTTTCTTTCAATATGCACGCTATTTTACCAAAAAGTATTGGAAATTATTGGCCAGAATGGCTCGAACTGACTGTGGGATATGCCGCTAGGAATCTATATGTACAAGGAATAGTGGACGAAAATGGTCAGCTAATTCCCAATAATGCACCTGTTTCAACTTACCAACGAGATGGAGTTTATGGCAATCCAGTTTTAATAATTGGGTTAGACTATAATTTAGTAAAATTGCTTCCAGATGGGGGTGCTGGATGGAATTGGTTTAAACAAACACTAAATTTTCTTAAATTGCCATCTCCAGCAATTGAATTTGGAGAAAAGACTAGATTTCGGCTACTATATCCATTTACTTTTTAGTAGCTTTCACTAAGTTAAATATGAAGAATAAATTATTTAGTTTGATAATACCTGTTTATCAGGAAGAAAAGATAATTGAATCTACTTTAAAGTACTATGATGCTGAACTAAGAGAGAAATTCAATTTTGAATTGATTGTGAGTGATGGTGGAAGTGAGGACAAAACTAAACAAATTGCTGAGCAGTTTGCAGATTTAGTGGTGGGTAGAGGCGAAGAAATTAGAAGTATTTCGGCTGGACGCAATAAAGGTGCTACTGAAGCTAATAGTAATTTGTTTGTGTTTATTAATGCAGACTCTCTTCCTGCAAATAAGTTGGACTTTTTGAATTTGCTTTCAGAAATTGCGAATAAACAAAAATATGAAAAGTACTCTGCGTTTGCTTGTACCATATTGCCATTCCCAGCAGAGGAATTATTTAAAGATAAATTCTTCTATAAGTTTTTCAATACTTATTTCAAGTTATTGAATATAATTGGAATTGGAATGGGAAGAGGTGAGTGTCAGATAATCCGCAAAGAAGTGTTTGAAAAAGTAGGTGGCTATAACGATACTATTTTTGCTGGTGAAGATTTTGATTTGTTTCGAAGAATAGCAAGATTTGGAAAAATTAGATTTTTAGATGAGTGTATAATTTTTGAATCTACTCGTAGGTTCAGAAAAGATGGATATATCAAAACTTTATTATTATGGTTTTTTAATTCTATATTCGTTTTGCTTTTCAATAAATCACTTTCAAAATCTTGGGATCCTGTGCGATGAATAAATTAATTTTGTTTGATATAGATGGCACTATACTTTCGATGAAGCATGGAGTTTCAAAAAAACTATTTGCCGAAGCTATTCAGAACGTTATGAAGGTGGAAGTTGAGATTGACAAAATGCCAAGTTTTTCTGGCAATACAGATTTGGGAATTATTCGCTCCATTAGTGAAATTACCAATATCTCTTATGAAAACTATATAGAGCGTATTGAAGATATTTGGGATGAGAAATTCAGAATATTTAAGAAATATAGCACAAAAGAATTCTATCATTTGCATCCCAAAGCAGCCGAAGCAATTAGTGAAGTAAGTAAGTTGGACAACACAATTTTGGGTTTACTGACAGGCAATTTTGAAAGAAATGCATTCTTGAAATTGAGCATATTTGATTTAAAAAATTATTTCAAATTTGGTGCATTTGGCAATGACAATGAATTTAGAAACAATTTGCCTGCAATTGCTATTGAAAGAGCAAAATTATTCACAGAATTTGATTTTCATTTGGATAAAGTTATTCTTATTGGCGATTCACCACTCGATGTGGAATGTGCCAAATTTGCTGGAATTAAAGTGTTAACTGTTTCCACTGGAGGCTACAGCCAAGACTATATGCAGAGCATAGGTGCAGACTTTACTTTTGAAAATCTTTCCGAAACAGACAAATTAATTGAACTTATTAATTCAATTTAAAAATGAGACTATAAAATGAAAAAAATTAATGTTGCTATAGATGGACCTGCTGGTTCTGGCAAATCTACTACTGCCAAAGAACTTGCAAAAAAGTTAAACTATATTCATTTGGATACTGGTGCGATGTACCGTGCAGTTGCATTGGCATGGCTGAGAGCTGATTTGCAAGAAAATGAAGAAGACTTGATAAAGCTAATGAATGAAATTAAAGTAGAGCTTGTTATGAAAGAAGATGGGCAACTCACTTTGCTAAATGGCGAAGATGTTTCGTTGGAAATAAGAAAGCCAGAAGTATCAAAATGGGCTAGCCCAATTTCTGCTTGGCAAGTGGTCAGAGAAAAATTAGTTGCAATGCAACAAGATATTGGTAAGCAAGGCGGAATAGTGGCAGATGGAAGAGATATTGGAACAGTTGTTTATCCTGAAGCTGAGTTGAAAATATTCCTGACTGCCTCGATAGATGCAAGAACTGAACGTAGAGCAAAAGAATTGAATGAACGTGGTTTTGAAGCAAATGTGGAAGAAATACGTAAGGATATGATTCAGCGGGATTATAACGACACGAATAGAGCAAATAGTCCACTTAGAAAAGCAGAAGGTGCTTATGAAATTGATGGTTCGGCTCTTAGTTTGGTAGAGCAAATAGAAACTATTTATAGCTTGACAAAGAAATTAATCTGATTTTAAACAATTTGCGACTTACTTCGTCAAAAAGAAAAAATTAAAGATAGTATGAATATGATAGTAACAATTGATGAAACTGCTGGCTTTTGCTGGGGAGTTGTACGCACTGTAGATATAGCTGAAACAACTTTAACCGCTGCAAACGAAGCGAAAGAAAATGTTTATGTTCTTGGGGATATCATCCACAATCCTAAAGAAATTGATAGATTGGCTCAAAAGGGCTTAACTACTATCGAACATAAGGACTTGGAAGAAATTGCAAAGAACAAGAAAGAAGGCGAAAAACCAAAAGTAGTTATTAGAGCCCACGGTGAGCCACCTTCTACTTATAAAAAAGCTGCTGAGCTTGGAATTGAATTAATTGATGCTACTTGTCCGCTTGTAACTGGATTGCAAAATAGAGTCAAACGTTTCCACCAGAAAGGTTATCAAATTGTGATTTACGGCAAACCGAACCATGCAGAAGTGATTGGAATTCGTGGTGTTATAAATGATGACTGTGTGATTGTCCTTTCGCCAGAAGAAGCTTTGGAAAAAGTTGATTTTACTAAACCAATTGTGCTTTTCTCTCAAACTACAATGGAAAAACCAGTTTACCACGCTATTAAAGAAGCTATCGAATCGAGAGTTTCAGAGCTAGTGGAAGGTGGTGACACTTCTGAAGCATTTCAATTTAAAAATTCTCTTTGCAAAGAAGTTTGGGGAAGAGAAAGCAGAGTAATAGAATATGCAAAGAATAACGATGTTGTGATATTTGTGGCTGGGCGTGGATCATCGAATGGAAAAAGCTTATTCAAACTGATGAATGGCTACAATCCGAATATGTATTACATTGAAGATTTATCTGAATTGGACTATGCATGGTTCAATAATGCTCAAACAATTGGAATTTCTGGTGCAACTTCCACTCCTCAGTGGTATATGGATCAGGTGAAAGAAGCAATTGAAATATGGGATAAATCTCGGCTTAATTAATATAAGTCAATAATTTTGTAGGAAAACCTCGAGAAATCGGGGCTTTTTTTTTTTTGTAAACTAATCAATAATTCATACGTTAGCTAATAATCTGTAACTAAATACACTATTAAAGTGTTCTTAGTATATGTATCAAACCAATATTAATAAAACTTTTGTGAAAATCAACTTAAAAACATTTGTTCTAATTTTTCTACTAATTTCCCAAGTTTCTTTGTTTGCTCAGATTACTCTGGAAGTGAGAAATGTAACCGCTTTCAATAAGGCTGAATTTACTGCTGAAATTAGAGTAAGCATTGCTTCTATTCCTACAAATGTAGCAACTAATAATGTGATAATATTAGAAAAAAACTATTCTACTCAAATTACAAAAATTGAAAATTTGGCTGATGGTTGGCAGAAAATAACTTGGATTCCGAATTTCTCTATACTTGAAAATGAATACATTGCTGAAATACTTGTTTCCGTTGGTACAAATGTTGCCAAAAGAGCAATACAGAGCGATGCACTCAATTTACCTCAATTCATATTAATTTATAATAATGGTCCTCAAATTGGTCAGCAAGTTGGCGATGTGAACTTTGGTTATGTTCCAGTAGATAAGCCAGCAGTTAGACAAGTGAAATTGACTTATTACCGCACAATTAAAGATGCCAATGGCAATATTGCTCCCGTAGTGTTAGATTCGGTGACTCATATTAATAAAAATTTTTGGTTCAATTGGGATAATACAGGTTACAATGTGCCTGTGCCACGGACTATAATTTCTGGATCAGAAACTTTCTTTATGAATTTATACTTTATTCCAGTTGACGATTCTTACCAATATGATGTTTTTACTTTTCATTATCATGGCGGTGCTAAGAAAACTGTTAAGCTATTCGCTAATAATTTGAAGGTAGAAAGCTCTCAACAATTGAAACTTGAATACCCTACTAACAAAGAAAGATTCACACCTTGCCAAAACATACAAATTAAATGGCGTGGTCAAGTGCCAGGAGTACCAGTTGTTGTGGAAGCAAACTTTGCAGACAGCAGAAATTGGGTGCAACTTGGAGAGGTAAATGATTCAGTATTGGATTGGCAAGTGCCAAACACTTTAACAAATAATTTACAAATTAGAGTATCGCAGAAATTTGTAAATTCCAACCCACAAATATTAGCTCAAAATATACAGTATTTAAAAGTGAATTATTTGAGCGATGCTTCAAGATTTCTTGCTGGACGAAATGGCGGGTTTATTGAGGAATATGATGTGAATAAAAATAATCAAATGATTCACAGATACAATTTGCCTGGGAAATTGCAATACGATATTACCAATCTTGAATATATTAACAATGACGAGTTCTTTGTTTCATATAATAATAATTATTTAGGCAATAGCAAAGATACAATAGCTATCTTTAGTTCGCAACAGCAAACTATGCTCACTAAGTATCCATTCGAGAAATTCAGAAGTTCAAATTTTGTTGTTGATAATAAAAATAATCAGCTATATGCTATACCTTCGCTTGGGAACATAGTTAGCGTCATTAATGTAAAAGACGGCAGTATTGCCAAAGAGATAAATTTTGGAACACCTGTTCAGAATTTAACTATTAATTCTAAACAAAATGTAGCACTTGTTTCATTGCTCAATGGCGAATATCAATTTTACAACTTACCTATTGATGTAAACTCTGAAATAACATCTTTTAAATTAGAAGATACTCCAATTAGTACTAATATTCTTGTATCTCCAAATAAGAAATATGCTGCAATTTCCTGTAAAGGTTTTGTTGGCACAAAAACTCAAGTAGTACTTGTGGATTTGACAAAAGGCACAATACTAACTATTCTACGAGAAGTGAATACAGAAATAGTTGGAATGGGATTCGACCCTGGCTCTACTGTTTTGATTTTTGGAAATCAAGCTATGCCTCAAATACTTTTCTATGATTTGGCAAAAGCAGAATTTTCAATTAAGTTTACTAATTCGCCGTCGAGCTTATTAACTGATTTGAAATATTCTCCAGCTGGAAATTCTATTGTAAGCACTGCCGATGGTGGCGATGCATTGGTGTATCGCACTTTTATTAAACCAGAATTTGATTTGAATGATTCTGTGATGACTATCGAAGAAGCGAATGTAGATTTGTTAGCTGTAAAAAGTGATGATGAGTTTGTGTTTAATTCTCAAACTAAAGTTTATACTAAAACAATATGCAACAATGGAGATTCTCCAATTATATTCACTGGCTATAAATTGAAAGATGCTATTCATTTCGGTATGCTTAATATTAATTTGCCAGATACTATTTTCCCTAATCAATGCAAAGATTTTCAAATTAATTTTACTCCAAAAGATACTGGACTTGTAGCAGATTCAATTGTGTTCACTTATTGCAATAGAGAAATTAAGTCCTATATTTCTGGCTTTTCAAAAGCACGTAATATAACTTTCTTAGATAACAACTTTGATTTTGGCGAAACTTGCATTGGCGATACAGTTGTTAGAGATGTTGAAATATTACGCAACAATGACAATGCTCCAATTAGAATCACAAAAATAAGCTGTGAAAGGCTTGATGGAAATATAATCTTTGTTTTCCCTGTAATTGATACAATTTTGCAAGCAAACGAAATTTTGAAAGTTCGAGTTAAAATAGTTTCAGATACATTCGGAATTAGAAATCCAAAAATATTTGTACAAATGTATAACCAAGACAAATACAGATTTGAAACTAAATTTAAAGTGAAAGGTATTGGAACAATAATGAGTATTAGCCATACATATTTGGCTTTTATTCCTGAAATAAAGAAACGAACTATTGAAATTAATAATACTGGAATTGACCCACTTATTATTGATGCAATTAAATTTGTGCCTAACGATAATTTCAGAGTTTCATCTAGTTTGCCATTGAATATTCCTGCAAAAACTAAAGGCACTATTGAAGTAGAATGGTATGGCAATAATTCTAATAAAGCTATTATGGATATTGTGGCGACACCTTGCTTAGCAGCAAAGTCAAGATTTATTCCACTTGTATTCTATACTGGTAGTTCGCTTATTCAAGCATTGGATACTACTGTGAATCCATTAGATGAAGCTACAATTTCTTTGAAGTATCAAAACAACGAAGCAATGTCTTATTCAGGTGAAAGATTCTTTGAATCTGAACTAATGGTTAATCAAAAACTATTCTTCCCGCTGAGAGTGGAAAGTAATTTAGGAATAGGCAAGTTAATTTCACAACGAACAGAAAATGGAAGAAGATACTTCACAATTAGAGTTGATGGTGTTTTCGACTCTAAAACAGACATTGTTGCAAGAGTGATTGGTATTCCTGGTTTGGCTGAAATTGACACAAGTAAAGTAGAATTTATTAATAGCTCTGCTTTTTGGGGAGTCAATGTGAAAACTACTACAAAATCTGGTACTTTCAAAATTGATGCAAAATGTCCAGGAAGAAAGATTTTAGATATTATTCCAACAAAATCAATTGCAATATATCCAAATCCAGCAAACGAAAAAGTAGTTATTTCGCCTAAAAATACTTCAATGAAGCAAGCAAATGTTAGAATTTTAAATAGTCTTGGCGTTGAAGTTTATTCAAAGAAAAACATCTTATTGGATACAGAATCTAAGTTTGAGATTAACACTAGTAAAATCCCTATTGGTGCTTATAAAATAGTTTTAGAAAGTGAGTTGCAAAATGAATTTGAAATTTTAGAAGGTAATTTAAACGTAGTAAGATGAGAAAAAATATTTACCTTCAATTATTGATTATAAGCTTATCTGCAATAGGTCTTTTTTCCAAAGAGAGTAATATAGACCTAATTGGTAGGACTGAATTTGGCTTAAATAAACATATTACGGATTTAAAAGAATTTCCAGAATATCCGATTTGTTGCACTCAGTTTTTGGGTAACACTGCTTTTGCTTTTGAATTCGACTTAGGTGCAAAATTCAAATTCAAGAAAACACTTTTCGGTTCACCGTTGTCGTTTTCTACTATGCTTGGGCTACGCAATGTATCAGTGAAATTGAGCGAAGATAAACAAGTTGGCTTTAGAATTTATGACAATAACTATCAACCATTGATTTCTAATTTCACAATTGATAATTCAATTTATTTACTGAATTTCAAAAATAGATTGACTTTGGAAAATCTATTTGCTGATAATTTTAGTTTCGATATTGGTCTTGATTTGGGAATACCGATTATTAAATCATTCACTCAGGCAGAAACTGCGGTTTCGCCAAATGATTTCAATTTCGAAAATGGCAAAAGAATTCGTAATGAAGCAAGTGGAGATATTCCCAGTATTGCTTCTGTAACAATTGCACCAGCTATTGGAGCAAAATACCTCGCATATAAAGATGGTGATTTAAGCATTATGCCTTTGGTCAATATATCATACCAAGTCAATTCTATGGTTAGTGGTTTGAATTGGAATTTGCTTTCTGCTCATGTTGGTGCTGAATTTGCAATGAATTTAGGCACTAAAGACGAAGTGCCACCTCCCCCGCCTCCACCAATCCCAGTGGAATTGCCTAAAGCGAAAGAACCAGAAATAGTGAAACAAGATACGATTATAATTAACGGAACGATTTATTCAAATGGCAAAGCAGTTAATAGCAAAAGCCCAATTGAAATAAGAAAAGAGGTAACTAACTATTATTCTACGTTTGAACTTATCCCAGTTCTATTTTTTGCAGAAAATCAATCAACTCCTCTTGGCATTGAAAAAAGCAGTGATAAATCTATAGAGAATATTGGTGCTTTGCAAATTATTAATTCTGTGATTGATTATGCAAAAGCAAATCCAAGCGATAAAGTTACGGCTCGTTTTATTACTCATAATGGTGAAGATGAGGGAGTTAATAATGCTCGCAATGAGTGGTTGATGAATTATTTGAAACAGCAGGGTGCAACAATTAATATTGCTTATGCAAAAGAAATAAAGAAAATCAACTCTAACGATAGAGATGAAATAAAGCAAGACAATCAAAGAATGGATTTCCTAATTAATGGCAAGAGAAAAAATATAAGCACTAGCTGGCTATTGAAAGAAGAAATTGCTATAGTTTACCCAAAAGTTGAATTCAAGGTAAACACTAATTGTACGGCTTCACCTTGCAATAATCTACTCACTGTCCAATCCAACAATGGAACTATAGACCAAACAGTTGGCAATGAGTTTGAATTGTCAAATCAAGTGATGACTTCTTTGCAAGATAAAACTGATTTGTCGTTTTTAGTGGAAGCAACTGATAGCAAAGGCAATATGAAAAGAAATACTTTTTCCAGCAAATTGGAAACTAAATCAATTCTTTTAAAAGATAACTTTGTTACCTCCTACCAAACAAGCAAAGACTTTAATGATTACTTGCTTGGCTTCTGTGAATTTGAAAAAGCTGAAATTTATGATGTGAACGACAAGGTTTTGGACTTAGTTTCAAAAGAGTTAGAAGCAGGCAAAAAGGTAGTGTTAATACCAATGACAGACAATATTGGTACTGAGGAATACAATTTACAACTTAAGAAACAACGAGCCAAATCAGCACTTAAATATTTGAAGCAAAATTTTAATTTAGAGATTGATTACACTGCCCAATCAGGAATTAACAACGACAATCCATATCGCAGATTACTAAATAGAAGTGTAGTTGTAAGGGTATTTGAAAATAAATAAACTTTGTTTTGATTTTTATTCTTAAATTTGGCTTTGGAATTTGCGAATTTCAAAGCCAAACTTTTTTTCAGCCACACAGAAATTTAAAAAAGAAGAATAAATGACAGTTGATTTAATAATAGCAACAAGCGATAAGCAAATTTTCGGCGAAGTGAAAAACTATTCTAATAGCAATCCGATTTGCAACTTTGGCTATTGCTTAAGTCTGCAAGAAATTGCTGATTACCAATCTGCAAACACAAAATATTTATTGTTAGACATAGACAACTGCTCTTATTATTTCGATGTGCTACTCAATCAAAATATAAAAACCAAGTTCAAAGAAATTATACTTTTCACAAGGCAAGAATCGCAATATGCAAATGCTGTGAAAGCTGTAAAGTATGGTGCTACTGACTTTTGCCAAATTGATGAACTTATTCCGACATTGAAAAACTATTTCAGCAATCAGTCCGAAATTGTAAACTCATTCCATAACAACATCTCAATTCTCGACGAGAATAACAATCCAGTTTTTAGTTTAGAGAAAGTTTTCAATCTAGTTCCCTCGGGTATTTTCTTTATTGATGCTAATACATATAAAATTTTAGATGTGAATATCAGAGTGGTTGAATACTTTGCAAAAGCTAAAGAAGATATGATTGGCAAAAGTATGGTGGAACTTAATTTATGGGCAGACAATGAAGATTATATGGATTTTATTCATAGATTAAAGGAAGAAAAACGACTTCGATATAAAGAATATATTTTCAATAGACAAAATGGAAAAGACGGAACTGTACTTGTAAGTGCTGATTATTACGAAATTGAAACAGAATCTTTGATTATTATTTCTGGTGTGGACATTAGTGATAGAGCCGCAGCAGCCAAAGAAAGAAAAATAGTGCAATCGCAACAATCGGAACTTACTATATTAAAAGGTTCTTTTGTGTCTATGATTTCACACGAATTCCGCACTCCTCTTACCACCATTCAACTTTCAACTGATTTACTACGAAGATATAGCGACAAATGGACTGAAGAAGAACGTAATAAGCAATTCGACAGAATACAAGCGACTATGCTCAAGATGACTAAGCTTATGGAGAATGTGCTTATAATTGGAAAAATTGAATCGGGGCAATTTGTACCAAATTTAGAGAATATTGATTTGGCATCGTACTGCTCAGCAATTGCTGGAAATATTGAATTTAATTCAATGGGTACACATAAAATTAAAATGAATTATGAAGAGAATGAATTTGTAACAAACATTGATGAGAATTTAATTGGTTTGATAATTACTAATTTGCTTACAAATGCTGTGAAATACTCACCCAAAGGTTCGCAAATTGATTTCACTTTGAAACAAACAGATATTGGTACAGATTTCATCATTCAAGATTATGGTATGGGAATCCCGCCTGATGATTTGCCTAATCTATTCAATTCATTTTTCCGTGCTAAAAATGTTGGCCCAATAGATGGATATGGACTTGGACTTTCGCTTGTGAAAATGTGTGTGGAAGCTCACAAAGGTGAAATCTCTGTGGAAAGTACATTGGGTGAAGGCACAACTGTAAAAGTTTCTATTCCAACAAGTCTTACTCACGATGACTTTACATTCCGTATTAATTAAGACTTTTAAAAACTTTAAATAAATAATTTGAAATTAGTTTATTATATTCTAATTCTTAATTTGCAACAAAAATATTTTTGAAAAATTAGAGTAGAATATGTCGGAATCTTTACAATCAAATGTTAATGCTGGACACCCAAAAGGTCTATATGTATTGTTTTTTACCGAAATGTGGGAGCGATTCGGTTATTACTTAATGCTGGGAATATTTTCTTTATTTATGATTGATAAATGGGAAAATGGAGGCATGGGATTTGTGAATGCTCAAAAAAGCGATATATACGGTACATATATTGGGCTTGTCTATCTCACTCCTTTTATTGGGGGTTTGCTTGCCGATAGGGTGCTTGGCTATCGGAAAAGTATTATTGCTGGTGGTTTGCTTATGGCAGCTGGTTATATTGGGCTTTCAATGCACACTGTCACATCGTTCTATATATCTCTTCTTTTGATTATTCTCGGCAATGGTATGTTCAAACCGAATATATCTACTCTTGTTGGGAATCTATACAACAACGATAAATACAAACAAAACAAAGATGCGGGTTTCAATATATTCTATATGGGAATAAATATTGGGGCTTTCGTTTGCAATTTTGTTGCTGCCTATATGAGGATTAACTATGGCTGGGGCTATGCTTTTATAGCTGCTGGTGTGGGTATGATTGTGGGAGTTATTATTTTTATAGCTGGCACAAAGCACATTAAAGAAGTGGACGTAATAAAACCTTTGCAGGAAGGGGATATGTCCACTGCAAAAATATTGATGAGTACTGTATTGCCTATGTTTGTATTTGGTTTGATTGGCTATTTTATAAATGGAATTACAAGTGCTGCAAACCCAGGTGGAAATTTTCTCGGATCAGATACGAATGATGCTTTTATATTCGGTTGTCTGCCTGTAGTATTGTTCTTTGTGTATTTATACAAATCTGCTAATAGTGAAGACAAAAGACCTATTGGTGCTTTGCTTGCAGTATTTGCTTGCATTATTATCTTTTGGGCGGTTTTCCACCAAAATGGAGACGCACTTACAATTTGGGCAGAAGAATATACAGATAGAGAAATGCCACATACGGTTGCAACTTTTGCAAATTCCACTGGTATGGCTCAAACTGTTACTAATTTAGGTGATTCCACCGATGCTAAAAGCAAAGCTTACTTCCATAATCTAAATCCACAATTAGTGCCTGCCGAAGGGCAAAGCTTGAAACTTTTCTCAACTGAATTATACCAATCAATCAATCCATTTTGGGTTGTGGTGCTTACTCCAGTTGTTGTTGGATTTTGGGGATTGCTTAGATCTAGAAAAAAAGAACCTACCACACCAACTAAAATAACTTTCGGATTGGTGATTACGGCTCTGTCTGCTCTTGTAATGGTTGGGGCAGTTTATGCTTCGAATAATTTGGCTACAAAGGCAAGTAGTCTTTGGCTAATAGCTGCTTATGGAGTAGTAACTATTGGTGAACTTTGCCTTTCGCCTATGGGTCTATCGCTGGTTTCAAAGCTAAGCCCTCCACGCATCACGGCTTTGATGATGGGAGGTTTTTTTCTTTCTACTTCTTTGGGCAATAAACTTTCTGGTGTGCTTTCTGGGCTTTGGGAAGGTTTTACAGATAAAACTCATTTTTTCTATATGAACTTTGCTTTGCTAATGGGTGCAGCTTTCTTGCTATTTATTATGCTTAAATGGCTTAATAGTGTTATGAAAGAAAAGAACATTTATTGATTTGTGTTTTACTTAATTAGAAATTAATAATTTTTGAATTTTAGGAGACTTAAATGTCTGAAACAATACAATCTGATGTACAATCGGGACACCCAAAAGGGCTTTATGTCCTGTTTGTAACAGAAATGTGGGAGCGATTTAGTTTCTATGGAATGCGTGCTATCTTCACTTTGTATATGGTGAAAGCACTTATGATGAATAACCAAGAAGCTTCCAAAATATATGGTAGCTATACTGGACTTGTTTTTTTGACTCCACTAATTGGTGGGTTTATAGCCGATAGATATTGGGGAAATAGACGCTCAATATTTGTGGGTGGGTTGCTAATGGCTCTCGGTCAGTTTGCAATGTACTTCAGTGCATCTAATTACACAAACCAAGATATTGCTATTCCAATGATGTGGGTAGGTTTATCTTTCCTAATAATTGGAAATGGTTTCTTCAAACCAAATATTTCTACTATGGTGGGGCAACTCTATCCAGAAGGGGATAGGCGAGTGGATTCGGCATTTACAATATTCTATATGGGTATTAATCTCGGTGCATTCTTCTCTCCATTAGTTTGTGGTTATTTAGGCGACACTAATAATCCTGCTGATTTCAAATGGGGATTCCTTGCTGCTGGTATTGGTATGCTTGTTTCAGTTACTATTTTTGAATTATTGAAAGATAAATACATTGTTAGCTCCGATGGTAGAGCTTTAGGAATAGTTCCAGAGAAAAAAGAAGTAATCTTAGACGACAAAGAAACAGTTAAGATGGATTTAAGCGCAACTACTCTAGCAATTTGGGGAGTTATCTATGTAGCTGTTTTGGCTTTCTTCCATTTTGTAGCTAGAATGGATAACATTGGTACTTTTATCTTTGCAACTGCAATCGTAGCTCCAGCCTGGATAATTTCTGATAAAACATTAACTAAAGTAGAACGAGAGCGGATTATAGCAATTTATATTATAGCATTCTTTGTGATTTTCTTCTGGTCTGCTTTTGAGCAAGCTGGAGCCTCACTCACAGTTTTTGCTGATAAGAATATAGATAGATTTATAGGTAGCTATGAAGTGCCAGCTTCTTATTTCCAATCTGTGAATGCTGCGCTTATTGTGATTTTTGCACCTCTTTTCGCTTGGCTTTGGAGCAAACTTGGCAAAAGAAATATGGAACCAGCTTCGCCTGTGAAACAAGCAATTGGTTTGTTCTTGCTTTCAATGTCTTATTTGGTTATTGCATTCGGTGTGAAAGGAGTGGACGCTGCCACTAAGGTTTCTATGCTTTGGTTGATTTCGCTATATATGGTGCAAACTTTTGGTGAGCTTTGCCTATCGCCAATTGGACTTTCTATGGTAAATAAATTAGCTCCTATTCGTTTGTCGTCTCTTTTGATGGGTGTTTGGTTCTTATCTTCAGCAACTGCAAATAAGTTTGGTGGAGATTTGAGTGCATTGCTTCCACAAATTGATCCAAAAACAAATCAAGTAGTTGCGACTTCATTCTATGGACTATTTGCTATAAATAATCTTTACGATTTCTTTATGGTGTTTATGGTAATGAGTTTGGTGGCGAGTATAATTCTCTTTGCCCTACAGAAATGGATAATTAAATTAATGCACGGCATTAGATAATATCAAAAAGCCCAATTCATTTGAATTGGGTTTTTTTTGTTTTTTATATTTGTTGATTCTATCTTGGAACAACTGCGTTACTGGTAGCAGTTACTTTATATTTGAAGTCTATAGTTTTCTTTTCATTTTTATCTACTTCTACTTTTAAAATACTATTTATTTTGTAAACTTATAAATCCGAGGTAAAAAAAGATGTATTCCAATATATATTTATTAAAAATTCTTTTATGTCTTTGATAATTTAATTATTTTACCTAATTTTACAATTATACAAAAATCAAAAATAATATGAAATATCTAAATTTAACTTTTCTATTCATCTTGATAATAGGTTGTTCTTCACCTGTCAAAATTGTAAAATTTCAAACCACATATACAACCATTAGAGAAAACGAGAAAACTTATTTAGAGTGGGAAGTATTAAACGCTGACTCTATCATAATAAAGCAGTTAGGTTCAGATGAAGAAATGCTTGAAAATGCTCCTTTAAAAAGTAAAATGATTATTACCCCATCTTTTAGTACCGAGTATGTTTTAAATGCTTATAAGGGGGATGAATATGAAAAACAAAAATGTTGGTTAGATGTTATTTCTAAGCCTGAGAATATTAAAACCATCAGAGATACCGTTGTTATCGTAAAACCTACAATTAGTGCTGACCCTAGCCAAAACAAATCAAAATATCTTAATGGTTTGCAAACCATTGAAAACTTAAATAAAAAATCAAAAGTACAATTTGAAATATTTTTAGTTGATAGAACTAATTTCCCTAAAGAAGTAAAACTTTATTTGACAGTAAAGGATGAAAATGGAAATTTTATAGCTAATATGGCACCACCATTTGGGTCAAAAAATTCTGCGAATAAATATTTTAAAAATTTACAGGATGAAATAGATGGAACCCCATACAATATTGAGGATTATGATATTGAAGAAAGACATGATACTTTATCTCAAAAATATTCATTCTCTTTAGTTTTAGATCATAGTGGTTCAATGGGGACTAATATTGATACTTTGCATAAAGCTGTTAAATTGTTTGTAAATAAAATGGAAAAGCAAGATAAAGCTTCCATTGTTAAATTCGACCAATTTGTAGTTAATTCAGTAAGTTTGACAGATGACAAATCATTATTGCTTGACAACTACCATTACAATGGTCTTCAGGGCTTTGGAGGTGGCACTGCTTTAATTGCTGCTGCTGATGAAGGAATAAGAACATTAACAGATAATAAAACAACAAATATAGTAATACTTTTCACAGATGGTTTTGAAAATGCATCTTTATATTCTACAATAATTCAAAAGACTGGCTATGCATTCAAACCAAATTCTTTAATTTACAATGCTAGAGCAGCAAATGTCAAACTTGTAACAGTGGGTTATGGAAATGTTGACAAAGATTTACTTGAGAAACTATCAACTTTGACTGATGGAAAAAGTTATTATGCTCAAAATGGTAAAGAATTAGATCAGATTTTCAACGAATTGCCACGCCTATTTCACAATTATTATGTTTTAAAATTTAAGCCCAAAAAAATTGATGGCAAGCATTCTTTCAGTATGACTGTAGCAAATCCAGATGGTAGCGAAGACAAGATTACAAAAAGTACTTATGTAGGCAAAGTAGATTTAAAAGATTTAGATTTTATGGCAAGACAATGTGTAGCATTTTTTGAACTTAAAAGCGATGAATTAAAAGATATCTATAGGACATATATTGAGAGTTTTGCCAAGTATTTACAGATGAACACAAAATCAACATTGGAAATTCATGGGCATACTGATTTAACAGGAAGTAAAGAGCAAAATATGGAAATATCCAAAAGAAGATGTGAAAGAGTTGCTTCAGAATTTAAAAAGAATGGTGTTGATAAATCAAGAATTAAGTTAAATCCACACGGAATGAATGAACCTGTTTGGTTTCCAGAATTAGATGTTTATCAAAGCGAACAAAATAGAAGAGTTGAACTTATTATCAAGGATTAAAATGCAAAAAATATTTTTTCTAATTTGTTTATTCAGTTCAATAAATTTGTACTCTCAGCAAAACAATGTCCCTTATTTAGTAAAAAATTCTTTGTCATCTGTTGTACTTATTACTACTGATTATTCTTCAGGTAGTGGAGTTGTTGTTAATACCGAAGGAGTTATTCTCACTAACTTTCATGTAGTAAGTAGTGTTTTAATTGATAATTCTGTTATAACAGTTAAAACACATAATAATGATTTGTATATAGCAACTATTTTAAGTTATGATGAAGATTTAGATATTTGTTTAATAAAAACTGAAAACTTGGTTAATGAAAAATCAATCTTTATAGCCCATCAGGATAGTATTAATCTTGGCGAAGATGTAATTTGTATTGGTAATCCATTAGGATTGACAGAGTATGTTACAAAAGGTATAATATCCAAATATAACACACCTTATATCTTTACAAGTGCTAGTATAAATCCAGGCAATAGTGGAGGTGCAATGATTAATATGAAAGGAGAATTAGTAGGTATACCAACACAGACTATAACAAACACTCAAAATGTTAATATGGCACTATGCATTCGTACAATTAGATACTTTTTGAAGAAAAACAAAATAAATTTCAAGGAATATAAATTATGATGTATATTTAGTCCTGGTTCTGGAAAGATGAATTTAGACCATTTATCATCAAGTTGTTTAAATCCATCTGGTAATTGTGTGTGATAAGCACGATGGGTAACACATATTGATGGTTGAAAGAAAAATTTGTCATTAAATAATTTGATGTGATAACCAATTCGATATGAATTGAAAATCTGAAAACCATTGTCAATTTTCTTACCGTTATCATTTACTAAAGTTTGAAAACAGGCATTACGTGTACTGCTGCGTAAAGCCCCTACCATAAAAACCTTTGATAAGCAATATCAAAACCGAACTCTCGTATGAAATTGAATTCGAGATTTTAATTTCGTCAATTGTTTGGTCGCTAATAACCTGAACCAATGCAGGGCCCGTATTAATGCCGAAGGTGTGAGGAATTGCACCCATCAAAACCATAACTCCAATAATTAGGAAAATTATCCAATCATACTTTTCATAAAATATTTCGTTCATAGGATTTTTCATGTTCAATACGAGGCCATTTCCATGCATAATGGATAATTAGACAAAGAAGAACGACTTGTATAACTGCGCCAACTACCATGTGTATCCAAGCCTCTCCTACCAAATTATATAATATTAAGGGAATATTAATTGCGGCAATAATGATATTTGCCCAGCGATTTACTTTAGCCGTCAGGGCAACGGAAAGGAAAATCATTAGTGCCGGAGTTGCAACCATGGCGAGTGCTGCCAAAAGAAATCCATGCGTAATATCAAATACAAATACCTTGCCTGCTAAAATATCTTTCAGTGAACCTGGCATATACAAGTGGAAATAATCTAAATAGATGATGAGAAACATTAAGCTCGCCCAAAGCGAGGCAAGCTTCAGTTTCAAACTGACTTTGATGTCTTCCAGTGCATTTTGTGGTGTTTTTTGTGTATTCATATTTTTGGTTCTTATTATGTAAAGTATACTATTGTTTAAATTATTTGCGTAACAAACTTAAGAAAAATCAAGTTTATTTCTTGTTGAAAAGCCTATCATTCATTCTCCGTTAGAAGAATATTTTTTGAATTGCGTATAAAGTTTTGCGTGTTGCCGAAGTTGGCGATTTTCACTCCCAAAGTTCATACGACGAATATTTGTTCAATCACAAAACTGTCATACGAAACACCAAACCACTAACGCTTTTGCCAAACCATTATTGGTGGCTGGTGTTCTATCTGTCTTTATTATTTGTTAAAAACAGTTTTGTTAAACTACTGCTAAATTACTAAAAATTATATCCTATATTTAGTCCTGGTTCTGGAAAGATGAATTTAGACCATTTATCATCAAGTTGTTTAAATCCATCTGGTAATTGTGTGTGATAAGCACGATGGGTAACACATATTGATGGTTGAAAGAAAAATTTGTCATTAAATAATTTGATGTGATAACCAATTCGATATGAATTGAAAATCTGAAAACCATTGTCAATTTTCTTACCGTTATCATTGACAAAATGTTGTAAAGTAGGCATTACATCTAGTTGGGCATATAAACCTTCGTATATAAATCGTTGGTAAGAGAAAGTTACTCCATACTCACGAACATAGCCAGGGAATTTTTCTTCAGGCTTTTTATACGCATCGTTAAGAAATGGGTGAATACCATTGGGCCAGGCATATTTCCATGTTTTTGGAGAAAATCTAATTATATCTTTTTCTGTTAAACGATAACCTAAATCGAGTTGAAAGAAATTTGGAGGATTTTCAGTATCTAAATTACCCAAGAAAACAAATAATGAAGTACCGACGAACCACCGTTTGTAAGTGCTGTCTGTTTCATCATATTGTGCTTTGAGTTGTAGAGTGCTTGACAATAATAAAATCAAGGCGAACCATAATATTTTCTTTTGCATATCTTTTTTTAATTGTTATTAAATGATACTACAAAATTAGCTTGGCAGATAGCTTAAAAACGTTCACTTAAGTTAAGAAATGAAACTTACCTTATATTTATTTTATAATCCTTGCTCTAAGTCGAGTCAAGTTGTGCCTAATAGCCCACAACTGTCCATCCTAAAATAATTCACAGCCCATTTCTTTAAATTTACCTCGTAAATTCAATTACGTGGGCACTCACAGTTATAGTTCTACAGACAAAGAAAGGGGCAAAACCACTCACGTGTTCCTCTGTCATCACGTTGATTATGGCTTTGGAACCATTCAGTAAGTTGGCTTTCTTCATCATCGTTGAATACGCATTTTCGTACAATTGCCTTTTGTTCATACCTCCAATTCCCAATACATAAGACGCCTCCGAACTTCCGCTTACCTGATCAATTACTATGAAGTTGTTCCCACTTAAGTGTACCTCAGTGGCGTTTTGATTGTGGTTGGTAATAAGGGCGGTGCCGATGCCACATGAACTAATAAATGCCGCGAGCAATAATAACACGGAATAAATGCCGATCTTTTTCATTGTAGTACCTATTTATTGTTATAGATGTTTTAAAAATTATACCCAAAATTAAGCCCAGGTTGAATAAAGTAGTTAGGCCATTCTTTTTCTTTTAATTTAAAAGATTCTGGAACATTAGTTCTTATAGGCCAATAACTGCATCCAATAGCTGGTTCAAAAAATAATCGGTTTTTAAAAAACTTAAACTGGTAACCCAAATGGAAGTTTAGATATAACGTGTATCCATTTCCAATCTCTTTTTTATTCGCATCAAAATATTTTTCAAAAGCATTTAATGCATGAAGAGATGTAAAGAATCCTTCCCCAAAAAAACGTTGATATCCTATTGTAGGTGCAAGTATGCGTGCATGTCCTGGATAGTTTAGTCCCGGTTTATCAAATGATGGTCCAAATGGGATTCCTATTGGCCAAGTATAAATGGATCTTTTAAAATCTAAGGAAACAACATCTTTAGGTGTTATCCTATAACCAAGATTTAATTGTACATACTCAGGGCTATGTTTGGTAAAATTACCTAACATAAAGAGTGAACTCCCAACGAACCACCGTTTGTAAGTGCTGTCTGTTTCATCATATTGTGCTTTGAGTTGTAGAGTGCTTGACAATAATAAAATCAAGGCGAACCATAATATTTTCTTTTGCATATCTTTTTTTAATTGTTATTAAATGATACTACAAAATTAGCTTGGCAGATAGCTTAAAAACGTTCACTTAAGTTAAGAAATGAAACTTACCCTTTATTATTTTTTATAATCCTTGCTCTTAACCTGCTTAATGATTGAGGTTTGATACCAAGATAACTTGCTATCTGGTGTTGTGGTACACGTTGGATAAGGTCTGGTCTATTTTGCAGTAAGTTTAGGTATCGTTGTTCAGGCGATGAAGTCTTAAACTCGTCAAAATTGATATGTTGTTTAGCTAAAAGTTCTTCTGACAATACTCCACACATTAGTTGAAATTTAGGAA
>CAZYXG010000011.1:0-6445 GCA_964650885.1 uncultured Hyphomicrobiales bacterium
ATAATTATTTTGTAATATTTTCGTATATTTGTAGAGTAAACATAAAGTAATTTAAAGCAGCGTTTTAAAATAGAAAATGTATTCAATAATTCAGCTAAGAATATTGAAATTGATGTGCTTGGCTATTTCTAATAGCAATGTGAATGAAGTTTACATTGTGGAAATCAAAAGCCATCTGAAAGATGAACATATTGACCTACGAATCAATATTTTGAACAAATTTAGTGATATTTTCCTAGAGCATAAAGAGTAAGAAAGATTTTATCATCGGTTAGAATTAACGAAAGCTTAAAAGAAAAACTCTACCAACTATGGATATACCACGCTCTTAATAGCGAAAACCTTTTCAAAATTGACTCACAAAAAGACTTCAAACCCAAAGTTTAATGATAGAAATATCAATAATTTACACTATTACTTCTCAAAAATACTATTGCTTACGCCTTTATTAATTACATAGTTTGAATATGTGAAACTAACTGTGCCTTCTGTATTGCTACCTTTTTTCTTTTGGGCAGCTTTTGCAGCATTTTCGCCAGTAATTGTGCTTGGCAAACTAAATTCTGGTACGTTAAGCTTGACTAAAACATTAATGGGCATATAGTATTTATTTTCAAACTTCAAATAGTTGATAGAAATATTGAAAGTTCCACTTTTCTTAGTAATATTTTCTATTTTGACCACTACATTCTTCGATTCATCTACCCATAGAGTTGCCAAGGCTAAGTCTTTAGTCTGGTCGTTAGGGATAACTTTAATTATACTCGTTTTAGCTCCATTAACTATTTCAGTTCCAGAATAAACAAGTGTGTTTTTCGGGTCGTTAATTATTTCACTTACTATATTTCCACTGCCTTGTTTGGGCAAAAGATTAAATCCTTTAATGTCAACTTTGGATTTATTTGGTGCTTTGTAATATATCTTCCCAACTTGCTCTGGTGCATTTAGGTAGCTAATATCTATTTTCACTTTCAAATCTGCTTGGAAATCTTTTACTTTGTCAAGCTCAGTTTTTAAATTAGCCACGATTTTATTTACATCTTGTGCATTGCTTTCTGCAAAAGTTAAAATTAGTATGATTAAAGCAATCAAGTTTTTCATAAAGTCCTTAGGAATTAATATCTTTTTTTGTGAAATAAACAAAAGTTAAAGTTGTGAGCAGCACTATGTGTGCTATCATAATTGCTACAGATGTATTGATTTCTGCGTAATCAATAGGGTTGTCGAAAAGTCCTTTCCAATTTTGCATGTGGGTTGTGAATAGAAATGGCTGGATATGAACAAACACACCGCCACCCAATATATTAAGAATAGAAAAAACGATTATTAATGACATAGTCGCCATTATTGGACCGATTGAATTTTCTACAAATGCCGAGAACATAAATGCAAAAGAATATACAACTAACATACTTAAAAAAGCATAACCAAATGAATAGTAAAATCGCCAAAGTGAGTCAGCTTCTTTTAGTATTGTAATATTGGAATTTACTATAATCATATCTCCAGTGCCGAATATTAATATCCCAACTCCTAAGCTTAGAATCATCAATATCACCAATAAACTTGCAACATATATAACCCCAGAAATATATTTTGCAGATATAATTTGCAATCGAGAAATGGGCTTAGTGAGAAGAAAGCGATATGTGCCACTTGTGGCTTCTCCTGCTAACATATCGCCAGCTACTAATGCCACCAAAAGCGGAATATGGACATAAAATGATTGCAATATTATCCTTGTAGCCATAAAGCCATTTAGTAGATTGCCAGAAAGGTTGAAGCCACCACTTAAAGCTTGAGTGCCAAGCTCAATTAGTTTTTTTCCTTCAAAATAAAGTGCAATATGAATCAAAGGAATTAATACGAAAATTGAAATGAAGCCAATATATGTTCTCCATTTGCTAAATATCTTGAAAAGCTCAAGTTTAATTAACATCAGCATTTTTGTCTCCTGTTATTTGGAAGAAGTAATTTTCCAAGCTACGCATTGGCACTACTGATTTAATATCCACTTCATTCTCTATTAAATATTTAATTATTTCATTTGTCTCGTTACTTTTCAGCGTAAAAATAAATTTACCACTATCTTCGGTAATTCCAAACTTAGCAAGATTTGAATTTTTGATTATATTTTGCATAATGCTTGGATTAAGCACCTCAAATGCTACTTTCATTTCTGCTGTATTCAGCAAATCTTCTGTTTTCCCTTGCACTATTGTATTGCCATTGTTGATAATAGCCATACTTGTTGCCATTGTTTCTACTTCTCTTAATATATGCGATGATAGGAAAATTGTTTTACCTTCATTTCTCGCCAAATTAATCAGCAAATCCTTAATTTCTTTCATTCCTTGTGGGTCTAAGCCATTTGTTGGTTCGTCCAGAATTACTAAATCGGGATTATGAATAAGAGATTGAGCTATTCCTAAACGTTGTTTCATTCCCAAAGAATAAGTTTTCACTTTACTATATTCTCTACCTTCCAATCCAACTAACTTAAGCATTCGTAATAAATTTTCTTTGCTAACATCAGCTCCAGCCAGCGAGCCAAAAAAATGTAAGTTTCTATAAGCACTCAAATACAAATAGAAATCTGGTCTTTCCACCAATGCTCCTATCCTACGAAAAACTTCTCTATCACTTTGAGTGAATCGTTTTCCAAAAAATTTAATTGTGCCGCTGCTTGGTGTAATCAGCGATAGCATCATTCGGATAGTAGTGCTTTTTCCAGCTCCATTTGGGCCAAGAAAACCAAAGATTTCGCCTTGATTTACTGTTAAGGAAAGATTATTTACTGCTATGAACTTTTTGAAATTCTTACTTAGATTTTCAATTTCAATAATCGGTGTAGAAGACATTATGGTTCCAAAATTTTAGATAATGACGAAAGAATGCTTTTAAATTGGAATTGTCTAAATTATCAAAGAAAACATATTTATATTTGCGATTCTTTAAGGTAGTGTTTTCAATTAATCCCAAAAATATCTAGGTCTCGGCAAATGATAAAAAGTATAAATGACTTCAATTTTAAAAATCATAAAGTATTGGTAAGAGTTGACTTTAATGTACCTTTAAATTCAAAATTGGAAATTACTGACAATAAAAGAATTGTAGCCTCTTTGCCAACAATTGATAAAATCATTAACGATGGCGGTATGCCTATATTAATGTCGCATTTGGGCAGACCCGATGGTGTGAAAAATCCTAACTACTCTCTTAAATCAGTTGCTTCTTATTTGAGAAAGCGTGGCTATGATGTTCATTTTGCAAATGATTGCATTGGAGAAGAAGCTGTCAAAACTGTTTCAGAAGCAAAATATGGTGAAGTTGTACTTTTGGAAAACCTACGATTCCACAAAGAAGAGGAAAAAAATGACGATAATTTCGCAAATGAACTTGCAAAATTAGGTGACTGCTATGTCAATGATGCTTTTGGCACTGCTCATAGAGCTCACGCTTCTACATATCAATTAGCTACAAAGTTCCAAGATAGATTCTGTGGAATGTTGCTGAAATCTGAATTAGATTATTTAGATAGCATTGTGAAAACCCCAAGAAGACCATTTGTGGCTGTACTCGGTGGTGCGAAAATTTCTGGCAAAATAGATGTTGTCAATAATCTAATGGATAAATGCGATGATATCTTAATTGGTGGAGGGATGATTTTTACATTCTTTAAAGCTATGGGGTTGGAAATTGGAAAATCTATTTTGGAACCAGATAGAATAGAAATGGCGAAACAAATTCTCGAAAAAGTTAGAGAAAAAGGAATTAACATACATTTTCCTGCCGATGTAGTGGTGGCAAAACAATTTAAAAATGAAGCTATTAGCAGAAATATTGGTAGAAACCAATTAGAACCAGATGATATTGGTTTGGATATTGGCAAAACTACTCAAAAATTATATCGTTCTATTTTAGAAAGTGCTGAAACAGTTCTTTGGAATGGCCCTATGGGAGTTTATGAAATGCCTAACTTTGCCGCTGGCACAATGGCAATTGCAAAAGGAATGGCAAGAGCAACTGAAAAAGGAGCTACTACAATTGTTGGGGGAGGTGATTCTGCTGCTGCTTTAAAAGAGCTTGGCTATGAGAAAAAAGTTAGTCATGTTTCTACTGGTGGGGGAGCCACACTTGAATATTTAGAAGGTAAGGAATTACCAGGTATAGCAGCGCTTGAAATATAATTTCATTTAATTTATAAACAAATGAGTAAATACTTCGTCTTAGAAGTTGGAGATTAAATGAGTAGATATTTTGAACAGAAAGGAATTGGTGGATTTTCAATGTTTCCACCAGTACTTAAATTTCTTTTAATAGCAAATGTAGCAGTTTTTATTTTGCAAAATTTTCTTTTAGGAGATTTGCTTTTCCATAATATTCCATTGGAAAGTTACTTCATTAGATTCTTTGCATTGCAATCACTCGGAAGCAATAGCACTATTTTCCCTTGGCAATTGATTACATATCAATTTATGCACGCGAGCTTTATGCACCTCTTCTTTAATATGTTTGCTCTTTGGATGTTTGGCTCTGAACTTGAATATCTTTGGGGCAGCAAAAAATTCGCATTCTATTATTTGCTTTGCGGTATTGGGGCTGGTATAATTCAAATTCTT
Source organism: uncultured Hyphomicrobiales bacterium (assembly GCA_964650885.1). Lineage (GTDB taxonomy): Bacteria > Bacteroidota > Ignavibacteria > Kapaibacteriales > UBA2268 > JAPLFM01. The sequence goes on from CAZYXG010000011.1 coordinate 4,623, forward strand.
ATAGCCGATGTGCCAACTATAGGTGCCTCTGGAGCAGTCTATGGAATTTTGTTAGCTTTCGGCTTTACTTTCCCAAATAGACCAATACTGATGTTCCCGATATTTATACCAATTCCTGCCAAATACTACGTAATAATATTTGGTGCAATTGCTTTTATTTCTGGGGTTACTGGTGCGGACAATGGAGTTGCTCACTTTGCACACGTAGCAGGTGCAATCACTGGTTTGATACTTTTGACTCTTGGAGAAAAAATTGGCTTATTTAATTTTCTTGGGAATTTGTTCTCTGGAAGAAAACGCCAAAGTGCTTTCTTTGAAGATGATGCTACAGTCCATAAAGTGAATTGGAGAATTAGAAAACCCGCTGAAGAAAATAATATTAAAGCTCAACCTTCTAATACTAATCCTTTGCGTTCAAAAGTGATTAGTTTTGAAGGAGAGGAAATTACTCAAGCAAAAATTGATTCTATTTTAGACAAGATTTCTGCTTCTGGATACCAAAATTTGACTGATAAAGAGAAAAATATTCTCACTGAACTAAGCAAAAGATTATAATTTAACGTAAAAAAAATGATAGAAGTAAAAGAAAACGGTTTTATTGAACTTGAACAGTTTAAAGCTGTTAAGAAGGAAAGACCTGTAAACGAAAAATATCCTCGAAGAAAAACGAGAGTATTGAATGTGGGCGGAGTTCCAATGGGTGGAAATTCACCTATCTCTGTGCAAACAATGACAAAAACAAAAACTCACGATATAAAAGCTACTGTGGATCAAATTCATAGAGTGGCAGAAGTGGGAGCTGATATTGTAAGAGTTACTGTTAACACACTTGAAGCGGCTGAAGCTATAGCCGAAATAGTGAAACAAACAAAAACTCCTATTGTTGCTGATATCCATTTTAACTATACTTTTGCGTTGAAATCTATACTTGGCGGTGTGGCTGGAGTTAGAATTAATCCAGGAAACATTGGCAAAAGAGAACGTATCGAAAAAGTTTTACGAGCTGCAAAGGAACGTGGAATTCCAATTAGAATTGGTGTAAACTCTGGTTCGCTTGAAAAAGATATTTTAGAAAAACATGGCTACCCAACTGACGAAGCACTTTTTGAAAGTGCGATGCGACATGTGGAAATAGCACACGATTGTGGTTTTGAGGATATTGCTGTATCTGTGAAATCTACTTCAGTGCCATTAATGATTTCTGCTTATAGATTAATAGCAGAAAGAACTGACATTCCTTTACACTTGGGAGTAACTGAAGCTGGAACTCAAAGAGTTGGAACGATTAAATCGGCAATTGGAATTGGTACGTTGCTAGCCGAAGGAATTGGAGATACTATAAGAGTTTCATTGACGGACGAACCTGAAAAAGAAATTGAAGTAGGCAAAGAGATACTTCGCTCTTTAGGCCTTTCTCAAAGAAACGTAGAAATAATATCTTGCCCAACTTGTGGCAGATTAGATGTTGATTTATTCTCAATAGTAAATCAATTAGAAGAGCGAACCAAGCATATTCGCAAACCAGTTAAAGTCTCTATACTTGGCTGTGCTGTGAATGGTCCTGGCGAAGCAGCAGATGCCGATATTGGAATTGCAGCTTCGAAAGGAAAAGGATTGCTATTCAGAAAAGGAATTGCAATTCGCCACGTACTCGAAGCCGACATAGTGGACGAACTCTATAAAGAAATTATGGAATTTGTTCCTGAAGAATTCAATTAAGAAATTAAGATAAGCCATTCATTAGAATGGCTTTTTTTTAAATAATTTATTGTGTCAACTTATACCGGCTTAAGACATCAGCAAGCTGACATAGGGAGAAATAA